>JAQWAL010000024.1 GCA_028707695.1 Bacteroidales bacterium
GGTGCCAGTCCAAAAATCACAAGGTTGTATAAGGATAGTGACAATAAAATCAAAGAAGATGTTGTAGCTCACTACGAAGACCATAATTCTGCCGAAGGGGAGGTACTTAAAGCTGTCTTGAATAAGGTAAAGATGATTTTTCCTGCCAAGGAGTATGGCCTTATCTTATGGTCTCATGCAACAGGCTGGTTGCCAGAGGGGTATTATAATTCGACAAAAAATGCCACCTTTTTTGAAGATCCGTATGCCGGAATGGTGAAAAGTTTCGGAGAGGACAGGGGTGTGGAGATGGAACTTGTCGACCTTAATGAGGCATTACCATATAAATTTTCATTTATAATTTTTGACTGTTGTTTAATGGGAGGAATTGAGACTGTATATCAACTCAGGGCAAAAACAGATTACATAGTTGCATCGCCGGCAGAGATCCTTGCAAATGGTTTCCCCTACCAAAGTATCATGGCTCCTCTTTTTAAAAGGGAGGCAGAACTGGAAAAGGCTTGTCAATTGTTTTATGACTATTATTCAGCACAGTCCGGTGTAAATAAATCGGCAACTATTGCTCTTTACAACACAAAGGAGGTGGAGTCCTTAGCGGAGATTACAAAAGATATCTACAACAACAACCGTGAGAAAATTCCCGCCTTGGATTTATCCGGGATACAACCTTATTTTAGATTGAATAAAAGCTGGTTCTGGGATTTGGGTGATTTCGTGGGTTCAATTTCGGACCCACAAGAGAGGCTTATGTTTGAAAGCGCATTGGACAAAGTTGTTGTTGCCAAATGGAGCACCCCAATGTTCATTGATATACCTATAACCAGTTATTCTGGTATAAGCACATATATACCAAAGCCGGAAAACCTCTATTTGGATAATTTCTACAAAACATTTGATTGGAATATGGATAGTCGTATGATAGAATAATTTTCGGCTATACAAATTATTATATATCTTTGCCAGCCCCTAAAAAAGTTTTCTTTTTTGGTGCAATGGGGTCCGGTACGAAACCGGGCTGAGTAACACATTTTTAGATTAATTTTATGAAAACAATTTCATTAGTAGGTAAGTCCAGGGAGATTACCAAAAAAAGTGCCTTGAAGGCAATGAGAAAAGAGGGATCTATCCCTTGCGTTCTTTATGGACAGGGTGTTGAAAACATCCATTTTTCTTTGGGAGACAGGGATCTCATGAAGATTTTGAATACCCCCAACTCTTACATTGTAAACTTGGAGATTGAAGGTAAAGCTCACAAAGCTGTTTATCATTCAGCACAATTCCATCCACTTTCAGATGAACCAATCCATGTGGATTTCCTATCTGTTTCCGAAGACAAACCTGTTGTGATAGATGTTCCGATTGTGATAACCGGAAATTCAGAAGGTGTTCGCCAAGGTGGTAAACTGATGGTTTCTACAAGGAAAGTGAGGGTTTCCGCTATGCTGGACAAATTGCCGGACTCAATCAGCGTAGATATATCCAACCTTATGATTGGTAAATCAATCTATGCAGAAGATATCAATGTAGAGGGAGTGCAAATATTGACTCCTCCGGGTAAGATTTTGTGTACAGTCAAGATGACTCGTGCTGCAATTGGTGCCGCCGCCGCCGCAGCAGCAGCAGCAGCTTCGGACAAGAAGTAATTTTATGAGGTATGAGCTATCTGGTTGTAGGATTAGGTAATATAGGAGAAGAATACGCTGATACCCGCCATAATATTGGATTTATGGTATTGGATGCCTGGGCTCAGGCATCCAATATTGTTTTTAGGAGTGAACGTTACGGGGCTGTTTGCGAGACTCGGTTCCGTGGGCAGAAGATAATTCTTCTGAAACCATCCACATACATGAATTTAAGTGGTAAAGCAGTAAATTACTGGTTGCAGAAAGAGAAGGTTCCGATAGAAAACTTACTTGTGATTGTAGATGATATAGCTTTGCCATTGGGAACACTCAGGATGCGTAAGCAGGGGAGTGACGGGGGGCATAACGGTTTGAAGGATATTGCCGGGACTTTATTGACAAATAGCTATTCCAGGTTGAGGTTTGGAATTGGAGATGGTTTTTCCAGGGGAAGCCAAATTAATTATGTTTTGGGAAGTTGGTCAGAAGAAGAGAGAAAACAATTACCCTCTTTATTGGAAAAAGCAGTGGAAGCCTCAAAGTCATTTGTTGCTATAGGAGCTGAAAGGACAATGAACATTTACAATACAAAATGATTCCATTATGGCCAGACTTGACAAGTTTTTGTGGTCTGTGAGAATTTTCAAGACCAGAAGTGATGCTGCAGAGGCATGTAAATCGGGAAAAGTACATGTTTTTGAAGCAGAAAGCAAACCATCAAGGGAGGTAAAAACAGGAGACCTTATTGAGGTCAGGAAAATGAATGTAAGGTATAAGTACAGAGTCAAGGAGATTCCCACAAACAGGCTGCCGGCCAAATTGGTGCCTGATCATATAGAAGATATTACTCCAGAAGAGGAACTTGCCAAACTCAATGTACCAAAAGAATCAATTTTTGTCAGTCGTGACAGAGGTACAGGCAGGCCTACAAAAAAAGAGAGGCGCGATTTGGATAATCTATTGGATTTCTAATCAAGGTTTGCAAGTTATTTCAAGAAGTTTCCCTTTCCCTTGGATTGCAAATTCTCCCAAAGAAGCAGGAACAAGCAAGACTTCTCCTTGCTCGAATTTCTCCTTGGATCCGCTGCTGATAATTTCAAAGGCTCCGGATGTAGCAAGGTATGCAATGAAGCTGTTTTGCATATGGCTGTTAACTACATATTTGTCTTTGTTTATGGAGAGACCGGTTATTTTGAAGTAGGGAGTATCACATGTCCCTTTTAGTTTAAGCAGGCTTTCTGGTATTATTGGTTTGTAGTTTATGCAGTCGATAGCCAAATCTATATGCATATCCCTGGCTGTTTCCGGATTGTGCTCACGACCCCAATCGTAAACCCTGTACGTTACATCGGAAACCTGCTGTATCTCTGCAACCAGTATACCACCTTTTGCAGAATGGAGTGTGCCAGGCTCTATGTATATCATATCACCTTTTTGTGGGGTTATGACATTTAGGTCTTCTTCTATGGTGTCATTTTGGCATTTTTGGTAAAATTCTTTGGGAGTCAACTCTTTGTTCAATCCCAAATAGATGCGGGCTGATGGTTCGGCATCCATTATGTACCAACATTCTGTCTTACCATAAGAATCATGTCTTTCCAGGGCTGTTTGGTCGTCTGGATGTATTTGAAGCGACAATGGTTCATTGATGTCAAGTATCTTTACAAGTATTGGGAATTCGTTGCCATACCTTTCGTAAACGGCATCTCCTACAAGGTCACCCAAATATGTTTCTACCAAGTCATTAATATCATTTCCTTTTAGGAATCCGTTGGCTACAATTGAGATGTCTTGTTGCACACCGCTCAATTCCCAGCTCTCTCCAATTGAGGTTTCTTTATAATCTTTAGCTTTGTTGGGTAGTTCAAGTATTCTTTTTCCTCCCCAGACCCTCTCTTTAAGTATGGGGTCAAATTTCAAAGGATATAGGTTTGTCATAATATTTATTCATTAGATATAGGGTTATGGCAGTATATATTAAGGATACTGCAAAAAATATGTAGTAGTAACTACCCGGGATAATATCGGCAAAGCCGGTATCTGAAGGAAGTTGTGGATACATCGTGGTTATCAGGTAAGAAAATCCATTGTTCACGAAATGGATGAATATCACACTCCATAACGAATGGGTTTTCCAGTAAATCCAGCCCATTAGCAGACCTAAGAGGAATGCTGGTATTGCTTGCCATGGATTCAGGTGCATTATCCCAAACATAAGTGCCGACCAAACAATTGCTTTTGCTGGTGATATATGTTTCAACAATCCCCTTAAAATTATGCCTCTGCAAAACAGTTCTTCCAGTATTGGAGCAAATATTACAATGGATATGAAGCTGCTGATTTTGTTCTCCTGAACCTGTTTCAGGAACTCTTCGAAAAAAGGCGGAATTTCCATCCATGATGTGAGGGGTTCTGTTATGTAGTTGAAAGCGAATACCAGTGGGAGTATCAGGATAAAGCTGTACAAAGCACCTATGGTTCCAAAATTTGGAGCGTTCAAAGGAAGTGTTGTCTGTTGCCCATCAATGTCATTTGACAGTGATGGGTTTTTAAAATATATGTAAATAGCAGGCGGAATGAATATTACTGGATATGAGATAATCTCTGTCCATGCTGAGGCTGATGGGTATAAAGATGAAATTGCAATATTTACTAATGCTCCCAGTATACTGCCAGCCAATGTCAACAAAAGAATAAGCATCCAGCTCTCTGGTAAATTTGGGAAGTATCTGTTAAGTTTTTCTTTCATTGTATATAGTTTAAAAAAGTGGTGTAGGATATTTCCCTTCCTTTACAAGCTGGGATACTTTTCCTGAAACAAATTGGCGATCTTCTTTGTATGTTACTCCAAACCATGAATCCGGAGTGGTAAGAACCTTGCATTTTGCGTATCCTGACTCAAGTAATTTATTTACAACATAAGGGATATAGAATTCGGACTTGAGTTCATTGCCTTTGGTTTGCATGAAATGGCTGAAAAGTTTGTTGCCTTCTTGGAACAGGTCGGGGGTGAAACCCCACATATTCATTGAAACATATGTGTTGTCTGTGATTTTGACAATGTCCCCGGAACTGTTTTCACCCGTAATGACTCCTGAATTGTCCCTTAATATATTATGATGCTCCTCTACTGATTCCAAAAATCCTTCTTTGTTTGTGGTACAGATCCCTCTGGATACGCTTCCCGATTCTGAAAGAGTATTGCCAGCTTTGAATCCAACCATTGAAAATGCACCTCTTTGGCCGTTTATGGTATTTAGGTAATCTGCTAATATTTTGAATGAGTGTTGGCCGTAGTAATCATCTGCATTAATCACGGCAAACGGAGTGTTTATAAACTCGTTGGCAACAAGGACGGCATGACCTGTCCCCCAAGGTTTTTCCCTGTCGGGATTGAGCAGCATACCCTGGGGTATCTTATCCAGCTCTTGTTCTGCAAATGCCAATTCAATTTTACCACCATACTTGCCGCATATTTTTTGTTCGAACTCTCTCCTGAATGACTTGCGTATTACAAATACAATCTTGCCGAATCCGGCTTCCAGGGCATCGTAAACAGAGTAGTCCATGATGGTTTCTCCCGATGGTCCCATTTGGTCCATCTGTTTTAGACCTCCGTAACGGCTACCCATTCCTGCAGCCAGTATTAATAGTGATGGTTTTGACATAATGTAGGTTTGAATTGATTATCTGCAACAAAATTATTATTATTTTTGCAAAAAACAGAAGATTTTGAAGTTAAAGGAGAAGTACTCGGTAATTGGTGGTTCTGGATTCATGAAAATTATCAAGAACAAGTATTTGATTGCCATTTCGCTGTTCTTTGTTTGGGTTATTTTTTTTGATTCCAGCAGTATTGTCCGTTGTACCAGGATTAAAATGAACATTGGCAATCAAGAGGAGCTCAAGGAATATTACAGAGAGGAAATCAAGTCTGTAGAAGAAAAATTGAACCAGTTGAGTTCCAATAAGGACTCCCTTGAGAAGTTTGCAAGGGAGCACTATCTTTTCAAAGAGGACGATGAAGACCTTTTCATTGTGGAAAATCCTAATTGACAAGATCCCTTAAGTCTGAAGATTCATAAGTCGGCCCACCTTCACATTCGATTTTTTTGTAGTTGTAAAAGAATTGGTCTATTCCAAAAATCATTGCACCTTCTATGTCATTTGAGAAATCATCTCCTACCATAAGTGTGGTTGGCTTTTCTCCTCCTATGGAATTCATGGCCCTCTTGAAAATAATCGGAGAGGGTTTGTGTACTCCTTGCTCTTCTGAAATCAGTACCGATTCAAAAAAAGATGAAATGGCTGAGTTTTGTATTTTCCTATGTTGTACCTCTTTGAATCCATTTGTTACCAAGGACATCCTGCACCCTTTTGATTTCAGCCTTTCCAATACCTCTTTTGCGTAGGGCATAAGGGTGGTTTGGTTTGGCATGTTGTCCAGGTAGCTTTCTGCAAAATCCACAGACATCTTCATATTGTCAATTCCAAACTCCAGAAATGTGTCATGGAACCTTTTCCATCTCAACACCTCTTTAGGTAATTCCCCTGATTCATATTTACTCCATAAAGAGTGGTTGATCTTGTCATATGTTTGGAAAAAAGAGGTTTTGTCCAGGTTTAACAAGTTATAGGAGTTGAGCAGCTGGTAAATGTTGTTCCTTGAGTTGGTATCAAAGTCCCATAATGTCCTGTCGAGGTCGAAAAGTATATGTGTGTACTCTTTCTTGAGCATTTAATTTTATTTTATATAATTGTCTATCATTTTGTTAATAGCTCTTGTGCAGACAGGGCAAAAGGCAGGGGCCGTGTTGGCTTTCATCCTGCAATCTTCTGCCGGACGGAAAATACCTTTGGCCATATAGCCTCCGCCTTCGAACAAACCAGCCTTTCCGCCTTCCAACATATCTGCCCATTTTGATTCGAAGTTTACCTTTGTGGTAATGTTTGGTTCCCATGGTTCAAGGGCGAGGTTGTAGAACTCTTGGTAGGCTACATCTGAAGTGTAGTATTCGTCTGCCAGCCCGGCAAAACTATGACCTAGTTCATGCACGAAGACTTGTGCAGAGGTGGGGTGGTCTGCCATGCTCAATCCGTAAAAGTTGTAGATACCTCCCCCTCCGTATTTCTCTGTGTTCACAATCACATAAAGGGCATCGTAAGGTACCTCTGAAGCTGCCTGGGCTATTATTGTCTGGTCGGGTGCCGTGAGGTAGCGGTCGATGCCGAATGTATAGAACATTGATGAAAGGGCGGTGTTTGCCCATTTGTCATTGTGGGGAATATCTGTCCCGGAATCTTTTGAAACAGATTCGACAACCCAAATGTTAAAGTCTTTTTCCCTTGATTTGTACGGTTCGATATCAAAGAGGTATCCTACAAATCTTTTGGCATCTTTCCTGAATTTATCCATTTGGTCCAAAGTATAACCTTCTGCAATCAATACAAGGTCAACTTTGTTTTTAGGGTCACCCTGGTCATGAATTTTGCAGATGTTGAAGTCGTTTGTATTTTCCGAAGAGATGCTTTTGTTTAAGGGATCAATCGGAAAGGTGGCTATATCATAAAATTTGCCATCGTTCCTGTTCCTTTCGGAAAAAATAACATTTACCTTGTTATTAGGAAAAGGAATTGTATAGGAGCTTCGGAAAGATTTGCTGATTTCATTAGCCTCTGCAGTTGTGCGCCATTCCTGGAACAGGGTGTTGAATCCTTTGGAAAATATTATTTTGCCACTCTGGGTCTCTACCCTGTAATTATACTCTCCATAATTCATGTCTTGAACAAGTGAGCTTTGAGAGCCACCCCAAAATGGTTCTTTGTTAAGGGATTCAAGATAGCAGTGTTGCTCCTGGGAGTTTCCTGCCAGAACTATGTTTATCCTGAGTCGCTGTTCTGTAAAATGGTCCGTGAAGTTGTTTTGTTGGCTATGTAAACTTGTTGTCGCACACAAAAGCAAAAGAAGGATACTTCCTATTTTGGTTTTCATAATGTATGGTTTGTTTTTTCAATTAGACTCCAATATAATTATGGGGAGTAATGTTGTTCAGCTCCTCTTTCACAGAATCATCTACATCAAGCATCTTTATGAAATCTTTTATTGCTTCTTTGTCGATGGGTTTGTTTGTTCTTGTGAGAGCCTTAAGTGCTTCGTATGGTTTGGGGTATCCTTCCCTGCGTAGTATGGTTTGGATGCCTTCTGCAACTACAGCCCAATTGTTATCCAAATCATTCAGCACCTTTTCTTTGTTCAGGATGAGTTTGCCTAGCCCTTTTTCCAAAGACTTCAAAGCTATCACTGAATGGGCCAGTGGAACACCTATGTTCCTTAGCACGGTTGAGTCGGTAAGATCTCTTTGGAGCCTGGAAACAGGCAATTTTGAAGAGAGATGATTGAACAAGGCATTTGCAATGCCCAGGTTTCCCTCTGCATTTTCAAAATCTATTGGATTTACCTTGTGAGGCATTGCTGAGGATCCCACCTCTCCATCTTTTATCTTTTGCCTGAAGTACTCCATGGAAATATAACTCCAGATGTCTCTTGACATATCAATAAGTATTGTGTTGATCCTTTTCAGGTTGTCAAAAAGAGCAGCCATGTGGTCGTAATGCTCTATTTGGGTTGTAGGGTAAGACCTTTTGAGCCCAAGCTGATACTTGACAAAATTATCGGCAAAGTCGTTCCAGTCTATCTGGGGATAGGCTATGTGGTGGGCGTTGAAATTGCCCGTAGCCCCTCCAAATTTGGCAGCAAATTGGATGTTCTCCAGCATTTCCAGTTGTTCCCTTAATCTTATGACAAACACATTGATCTCTTTGCCAAGCCTTGTCGGAGAAGCGGGTTGACCATGGGTACGGGCCAACATAGGAACATTATCCCACTCGTTGGACATGATTATCAAGGTATTCATCATTTTACCCAGCAGAGGGACATATACTTGGGAAATACCTTCCAGCAAAGACAAAGGAACAGCCGTGTTGTTTATATCTTGTGATGTAAGACCAAAATGGATGAATTCGGAATATCTCCCAAGACCAATCTTCTCCATTTTTCCCTTCACGAAATATTCTACGGCTTTTACATCATGGTTTGTAGTTTTTTCAATTTCCTTTATTGCCATAGCATCGTGGGCACTAAACTCCTTGTAGATTTTCTCTAATTCGGCAAACATGGAGTGGTCAACGTCTTTTAGTTGTGGAAGGGGTATTTGGCAAAGGGCAATGAAGTATTTTACCTCTACCAGTACCCTGTACCTTATCAGGGCGTGCTCTGAATAATATTTGGCAAGATCTTCTGTCTGTTTCCGGTATCTTCCGTCCACCGGTGATATTGCTTCCAATTGGAGATTGTTCATTTTTATTTGTTTTTGGAAATTATTTTATAAAGTTTGACCATTTGGGATGCCTCTAAAACATCATGAGCCCTGATTATGTTTGCCCCATTTATGAGGGCTGTAAGTTCCAGGGCACATGTAGCAGAGAGGGCTTCATTGGGGTCGATTTCTAAGTATTTATATATCATGCTTTTCCTGGATAATCCAACAAGCAGCGGATATGTTGTGCCAGTTTTTGAATTGTATTTGAATTGATTGAGGTTGTTAAGCAGTTGGTAGTTTTGATTCATATCCTTGGCAAACCCGAAACCGGGATCCAGTACAAGCTCTTTTATACCGGCTGCTTCTGCCTTTGCAACAACTTCCTTGAGATAACTTTTCACTTGATTGACTACATCCGGATAATTGCACAACTTTTGCATTGTGTCGGGTGTCCCTCTTTTATGCATTGCTATGTAGGGCAATTCAAGTCTGGCAGCCATTTGCATCATGTCCGGATCTTCTTCACCGGCAGATATGTCGTTTATAATGAAATCGCCTACGAAATCGTATGCCCTCTCTACAATTGATGACCTGAAAGTATCAATGGATATAACGGACTGAGGGAAAATCCTGAGGACAACCTTTAGTGCAGGCTTCAACAACTCCCACTCTTGCTCTTCTGTGACATATTGGGACCCAGGTCTTGTGGAACATGCTCCAATATCAATTATATCTGCTCCATCTTTGAGCATGGAGCTGAACTTGATCTCAAACTCTTTTTCATTTAGACAGCGGCTTCCGGGGTAAAAGGAATCGGGGCTCATGTTTATGATACCCATCACTTGGGGGTAATCACTTTTTATAATATTCGGCATAAAATGTCTAACTTTGCTTTGACTTACAAATATAAGATTTATTATGCTAATAGTTCTAGAAGGCTTGGACGGAGCCGGAAAATCAACCCAAATTGGAATGTTGAGAGAGTATTTTGAGAACCGCGGCGAGAAGGTGCAATTCTTGCATTTTCCAAGGTTTGACGCACCGGTTTACGGTACTCTCATTGCCAGGTTCCTTAGGGGAGACTTTGGTTCAATTGAAAGTGTCCATCCTATGTTGGTTGCTCTGCTTTTTGCAGAGGACCGCAGGGATGCTTCGGCTGTGATAAGAACTTGGCTGGATAAAGGAAGCGTGGTGATCCTTGACAGGTATATATATTCCAACATAGCATTCCAGTGTGCAAAAGCAAATCCTTCTTTTGCCCAGGAATTAAGGGACTGGATATTTGAAACCGAATTTGGGAAATACAAGATTCCTGTTCCTGACCTTAATCTTTTTCTGGATGTACCATTGCAATTTGTAAATGAAAAATTGTCCGGACAAAGAGATGGGATAGACAGGGATTATTTGCAGGGGAAAAAGGATATTCATGAATCTGACATTGAGTTCCAAAAAATGGTAAGGCAAATATACCTGCAAGAGTGCAAAAGGGAAGAGGGACTTATAAGGGTAGATTGTGGTTCTGAAATGGGAGATATTTTGCCTGCTACCGAGATTTCAGCCAAAATCCTAACTTTAGTAAATAATATCTAATGAAGTTTTTGAGGGCTATTTCAAGATTTGTGATTGGAATTGTATTCCTTTTCTCGGGTTATGTGAAGATTATCGATCCCGTTGGAGGAGGATTGGTCATAGAGGAGTATTTGAATGTAATCGGTATTGCAGGCTGGCATTCATTTGGAGTCTGGACAGGTGCTTTGCTTGCCATTGCAGAGATGCTTTGCGGAGTAGCAATACTTGTGGGACTTAGGGTCAGGTTCTTTTCTGGTCTGGTTTTAGGATTAATGCTTTTTTTTACAATCCTGACTTTTTTTCTGGCTGTTTTCGACCCGGTATCGGATTGTGGCTGCTTTGGAGAAGCTTTGAAACTAACCAATTGGCAAACTTTTTTCAAAAATATTGTGTTGCTCTTTTTTGCTTTATTGCTTTTTATGCAGCGACAAAGATTCGTGCCTGTAGCACCTGTCAGGTTGGAGTGGGCTTTCACATCAATCTTGTTACTTCTCCTTGCCTTTTTGTCTGTTTACTCTTACCGGAATTTACCAATGGTAGATTTCATGGAATTCAGGGTAGGGACAAATCTGAGGGAGAGATTGGCTAATGACCAGGAACAAGGGGCCGGGAATTTGGAAACTATCCTGATATATGAAAAAGAGGGGAAAGAGTATGAATTTTCAATAGAAAACTTACCTGACTCCAGTTTTACTTTTCTAGATTCCCATACCAAATCCAAGGGTAATACAGGCAGCAATGCAATCATGGATTTTGCTGTCAGTGACAAAGAGGGCAGATATGTCACTGATTCAATTTTGTCTGTGGAAGGGGCCCTGTTTGTTGCAACTACACCCGATGCTAAATATATTGGCAACAGGAGAGCCAGAAGGCTGGAACGGTTGCAGGACTCATTGGATGCAATTGGGTCCAGCCTAATACTTTTCAGTGGCTCTGCAAGCGAAGATAATGATAGGATGAAAATGGCAACCGACCTGGAGATTGATGTTTATCATGTAGACAAAAAAAGTTTGTATACATTGAATCGCTCTTTTGGCGGAGTTGTTTACCTGAATCGGGGAACGATTGTTTCCAAATGGTCTTCATCTGGTGTACCTTACCACAAATTAAGGGAGATTGTCAAAGACGATCCGGAACTTGTGGCCGCAACTGCAAGGATAAGGGAGCATCTGGCTGTAGAGTCTATTGCTTTTGCCATGCTTCTGTTGATAGGACTGATGCGCTATTTGCTAAGGCTTTTTTACAAAATTGAAGATAATGAAATTGGAGAAAGAGAAGAATCTTAAGGAGTTAAACACACTTGGATTTGATATAAAGGCTAAATATTTTGCTAATCCGCAGATGGTTGCCGATTTGAAAGAGATATTGCTTGCCAGGGAACTGGAAGGAGAACCTTTCTTGGTAACCGGGTCTGGATCTAATATCCTCTATACAGGTGACTTCAGTGGGGTTGTCATACATCCGTCCATGATGGATATTTCAATAGAAGCAAAGGACGATGATTTCGTATATATTAGGGCCGGTGCCGGAGTCGAATGGGATGCTTTTGTGGAGTGGTGCGTTAACAGAGGGTGGGGAGGAGTTGAAAACCTATCGGGTATTCCAGGATGTGTAGGAGCATCTCCGGTACAGAATATTGGGGCTTACGGTACAGAAGTAAAAGAGACTATAGAGTCAGTAGAGTTTGTGTGGCTGGACAGTGCCAAGGATCATGTTTTTTGCAATAAGGAGTGTGAATTTGGTTACAGGGATAGTGTTTTCAAAAATAAGCTCAAAGGCAAGTGTGTTATTACGTATGTAACGTTCAAGTTATCAATCTCTCCAAAAATCAATATTGGATATGCAGATGTTTCTGACAGGATGTCAAATATTTCGGATCCATCCGTTTTGGATATCAGGAAAGCTATACTGGAGATCCGTGAAAACAAACTTCCAGATCCCAAAGTTATTGGAAATGCAGGAAGTTTCTTCAAAAATCCTGTGGTAGCAAATGAAAAGGCAACCTCCCTCAAGCAAGAGTATCCACAAATGAAAATATTCCCGGCGGGAGATGGTTTATGTAAATTACCTGCAGGATGGCTTATAGAGCAATGTGGATTCAAAGGATTGAGGGATGGGAATGTAGGCGTACATCCCAAACAAGCACTTGTACTGGTTGCTTATCCGGGTTCAGATGGGAAAGAGTTGTTGGAATTGGCCGAAAAAATAAAGCGGTCTGTAAAAGACCGCTTTGACATAGATATTGACCCAGAGGTAAATATTATAGTTTCCTCTTGATTTCCACTATTGTATAGGATTCTATCACATCTCCGACCTTGATGTCGTTGTAGCCGTCAATGTTCAGACCACAATCGTAGCCTGCAAGGACCTCTTTAACATCATCCTTGAAACGCTTTAGGGAACCGAGGGATCCTGTGTACACAACTATACCATCCCTTATTATACGTACTTTGGCGTTTCTCGTGAGTTTACCCTCTTTTACCATACAACCTGCAATGGTACCCACTTTGGAAATCTTGAATGTTTCGCGTACTTCTGCTGTTGCTGTTATTTCTTCTTTCTGCTCCGGAGCAAGCATACCCTCAATACCGTCCCTGACTTCATTGATGGCATCGTAAATCACAGAGTAGAGCCTTATCTCTATCTCCTCTTTCTCTGCAAGTTTACGTGCGTTCACAGATGGTCTTACCTGGAAACCTATGATAATGGCATTTGAGGCTGCAGCAAGCAGAACATCGGATTCCGATATTGCACCAACAGCTTTATGTATCACATTCACATGAATTTCTTCTGTAGAGAGTTTTATCAATGAATCTGACAAAGCTTCTATGGATCCGTCAACGTCACCCTTTATAATGATATTGAGTTCCTGGAAATTCCCGATTGCAATACGTCTTCCAATCTCTTCGAGTGTGATATGTTTTTGGGTCTTGAGACCTTGGATACGTATCAATTGCTCCCTTTTGTTTGCAATATCCCTGGCCTCTTTCTCATCTTCCATGACATTGAACAACTCTCCTGCAGCAGGAGCTCCGTTCAGCCCCAGTATGGATACAGGGGAAGATGGTCCTGCTTCGGTAATTTTTTGTCCCCTTTCATTGAACATTGCTTTTATCCTTCCTGTGTGGCTACCGCTCAGGATAATGTCGCCGTTGTGCAGGGTTCCTGTTTGCACAAGTACGGTAGCTACATAGCCTCTTCCTTTGTCCAGTGAAGATTCAATGATTGATCCTCTTGCATGTTTTTTTGGATTCGCTTTAAGATCAAGCAATTCAGATTCTAAAAGAACTTTTTCCAATAATTTGTCAACATTCTGGCCGTGTTTTGCAGATATTTCCTGACATTGGTATTTACCACCCCAGTCTTCTACCAAAAGGTTCATGCTGGCAAGTTGTTCCCTAATCCTTTCGCTGTTTGCCCCAGGTTTGTCTACTTTATTGATTGCAAAAATCATAGGAACCCCGGCAGCTTGTGCGTGGTTTATTGCCTCTTTTGTTTGTGGCATGACAGCGTCATCTGCAGCAATTATTATAATTGCAATGTCCGTGATTTTGGCACCCCTCGCACGCATTGCAGTAAAAGCTTCGTGACCAGGAGTATCAAGGAATGTGATCCTTTGTCCTGATGGGAGTTTCACATTATAGGCACCAATGTGTTGGGTAATACCCCCGGCTTCCCCGGCAATGACATTTGCCTTCCTAACATAGTCAAGCAGTGATGTTTTACCATGGTCAACGTGACCCATAACAGTAACAATAGGTGGTCTGCTTACCAAATCCTTTTCGTCATCGACCTCTTCCTGGATTGAATCCTGGATATCGGCTGTTACGAACTCCACTTTAAAGCCGAACTCCTCTGCAACCAACACCATTGCCTCTGCATCAAGACGTTGGTTTATGGAAACCATCAAACCAAGGTTCATACATGCTTCAATGACCTTTGTGACGGCAACATCCATCATTATTGCAAGGTCATTTACAGTAACAAATTCAGTAACCTTTAAGGTAGTACTGGAAATTTGTTCCATTTCATGCTCTTCCTGTATCTTTTGGGACGCATGGTCGCGTTTGTCTTTACGGTACCGAGAACCTTTTGTTTTTCCTTTCCCTTCTACCATCTTCAAATAGGTCTCTTTGATCTGTTTTTGTACAGCATCTTCGTCAACCTCGTTCCTGACTGGTTTGAATTTGTCCCTTGGATTGTTTTTATGATCTTTCTTTTTCTTGGCAGAGCCTTTGTCTGCACCCTTGAATGAAGCCTCTTTCCCCTCTTTTGTGACGTCAACTTTTTCTTTGTGCGGCTTCCTTATTCTCTCCCTTTTACCTTTGTGGCTGTCTTTTGCAGATTTGTTTTCTGTCTTTTTCTTTTCGAATTGAGACAAGTCTATTGTCCCGCTGATCTTAGGGCCTGCTAATTTTTCGAATTTTGTTTCTATGTGTTCAATCACAGGTTTTATGTTTTCTTCTTTATCTTTTGCAACTACCTCCTGGGTGCTCTTCTTTTGAGGAGGAATATTTTTTGTTTTTTTATGATCTTTGGAGTGATCCTTTGTGTATTGTTTTTTATTATCTGCAGATTGCACCGGTTTATCTACCGACGGTTGTGGGGAAGTCTGTTGCTCTGGTTCGGATGGGATTGCTCTTTTTTCTACAGATGGAGCAACTTCGGGAGTTTCGGCAGGAGTAGGTTCTGCTTTTGTTTCTTCATTTGGTTTCTCCGGTTGGGGTACCGTTACAGGTTCTTGTTTTGGTTCTTGTTTTGGTTCTTGTTCGTGAGAGGATTCCTTGGCAGTATCCATTGGTGTCACAGGGATTGATTCTTCCCTTGTCACTTTTATCTGCTCTTGAATGGCAGCTTTTTCTGTCTCTTTTGGCTTTTCTGGGGTTTGAGCCGGAGCTTGTTCCTGAATGGGACTCTCTTGCTTGACAGGTTTGTTTATCTTGTCAATGTCAATTTTACCAATGATTTTGGGTGCAGGAGGTTCGACTATAGAAGTTTTGATAAATACTTCCTTTACAGGAATATCATCTTCATGCTCTTCTTGTTTATCCGATTCTGCCTTTTCTGTAATATCCTTGACTTTAATGGCGACCTTTTTGGATTGTTCCTTGAGGATCTGCTCTTTGCCAAACTCTTTTTTGATCAAATCATATGCATCCGAAGAAATTTTTGTCCCCGGAGATGATTCTATCTCTATCTTTTTACTTTTCAGGAAATCCACAAGGGTCCCCAGCCCAATGTTGAATTCCTTCAAAACCTTTCCTACTCTTATATTTTCGTTTACTGCCATATTTTTCCTCCCATTTTAAATTACTATTCGAATTCCTCCCTGAGTATGCGCTGTATATCTATTACAGTCTCTTCTTCAAGGTCAGCCCTTCTGACTATTTCGGAAACAGGAAGGGCCAATACACTTTTTGCTGTGTCGCAACCTATTGATTTTAGTGCTTCCAGAATCCATTCGTCAATTTCGTCACTGAATTCACTTAGCAGGACATCTTCTTCTTCCTCTTCTATATCCCTGAATACATCTATTTCCATATCCACAAGCATTCCGGCCAGCTTGATATTGCTACCGCCTTTACCAATGGCCAAAGAAACATCTCCCGGCTTGAGGTACACTCCAACTTTTTTATCCTCTTCATTTATTTTCACTGAAACTACCTTTGCAGGGCTGAGGGCTCTCTGTATCAACAGTTGAAGGTTGGATGTCCAATTTATAATATCAATATTTTCGTTTCTTAATTCGCGAACTATCCCGTGTATGCGGGACCCTTTTACACCAACACAGGCACCAACAGGGTCAATTCTCTCATCGTAAGATTCTACTGCAACCTTTGCTCTTTCACCAGGCATCCTGACAATTTTCTTGATTGTGATTAGACCATCGAAAATCTCGGGAACTTCTTGTTCGAACAATCTTTCAAGGAAAACGGTAGAAGTCCTGGACAGGACAATTATCGGGTTATTGTTTCTCATCTCTACAGTAGAGACGACAGCCCTTACAGTATCTCCCTTCTTGAAGAAGTCATTTGGGATCTGTTCCGATTTGGGCAGTACAAGTTCGTTCTCATCTTCGTCCAGAACAAGGATTTCCTTTTTCCAAACCTGATATACTTCACCTACTATTATATCACCTACTTTCTCTACGTATTTGTTGTATAGGTTGGCTTTTTCAATATCCATGATCCTTCCCGACAAGTTTTGCCTGAGGTTAAGGATTCCCCTCCTGCCAAAACTGGATAGTTTGACCTCTTCTACGAATTCTTCTCCAATTTCGTAGGAGTCGTCAATTTTCGAGACCTCCTCCATGGAAATTTGTGTGTTTGGATCTTCTACCTCCTCTACAACTTCCCTGTTCCGCCAGATTTCAAAGTCACCTTTGTCAATATTGATGATTATGTCAAAATTGTCTGCTGTTCCGTACATTTTGATGAGCTGGTTGCGGAAGACATCTTCCAGGACACTCATCATTGTTGGGCGGTCTATATTTTTTAACTCTTTGAATTCAGCAAATGTGCTGATTAAATTTAACCCTTCCATATTAGGTAAATTCTTTTAATATTATTTGAACTTAATAAACGGTTTTGTGCTTTTAATATCTTTAAGGTCAAAAGTTTCGGAAACAAATTTCTTTATAGCCCTTTTCTTTCCCTCTTCCTTGACCATTATGGCTCTCTCCACTTCTATACTCTCATGCCCGGCATTTAATAGTTTTGCCGTGAACTTGCTGCCCTTTTTGAGAAGGATTTCAACCTCCTGTCCAATGAATTTGAGGTACTGCCTGTGTACCTTGAAAGGCATATCCAGCCCGGCAGAGGTAACTGTCAACGAAAAATCCTCTTTGTCCCTGTCCAGTCCACCCTCTACAATTTTGCTGAGATCGGCGCAATTGCGGATGTCAACCTGACTCTCGGACTCGATTGTCACAACAATGTCATTCTCTTTACTTATTTCTATATCTACCAGAAAAAGAGATTCTTGGGATAGGTATTCCTGTATAAGTTGTGATATTGTTCCTTTCAGTATCATTTGAAATAAATTTAACAAATAAGGGGACATCCGTGTCCCCTTATCTCCCTGATGCTCTAAACCGTCGCAAATATATGAAAATTTTAAAAAAATACAAAAAAAATTAATTTATTGTACCTTTACATTATGATAGATAGTTATAAAATAATTAATGATCCTGTACATGGATTTATTGATATACCCACAGGGCTGATTTCAAAAATTGTAGGCCACAGGTGGTTTCAAAGGTTGCGGGACATAAAGCAGTTGGGATTGACCAACCTGGTTTATCCTGGAGCTACCCACTCCAGGTTGTCACATGCATTAGGCGCAATGCACTTGATGAGGGAGGCAATTCACGTTTTGAGGAAAAAAGGGGTGGATATAACAGCAAAAGAGGAGGAGGCAGCTGCCTGTGCCATGTTGTTGCATGATATTGGTCATGGTCCGTTTAGTCATGCACTGGAAAACCAGATTGTATACGGGTTGTCCCACGAACAGATATCGTTGGCCATTATGTATGCGATGGATAGGGAATTTGAAGGCTCCTTGGAATTGGCCATATCTGTTTTTGAAGGTAAGTACCATAAGACTTTCCTGCACCAATTGGTTTCCGGTCAACTGGATACTGACAGGCTGGATTACCTTAAAAGGGACAGTTTCTTCTCGGGTGTAGCAGAAGGCATGATTGGTTTGGAAAGGATTATCAAGATGATGTCGGTGGTGGATAACAGGCTGGTAATAGAAGAGAAAGGGAAATATTCCATTGAAAAGTTCCTTATTTCAAGAAGATTGATGTATTGGCAGGTATATTTGCACAAAACTGTGGTAGCGGCAGAACAATTGCTCATTTCCATTATGGCAAGGGCAAGGGAGTTAAGCCAAAAGGGTGTTCTGCTTCCAGGTTCTCCGGCAATTTGTTTCTTCCTATCCAATGATTTCAATATCTCTTCCTTAGATGATTCAAATGTTTTGGAGATGTTCACAAGATTGGACGATACCGATGTCATGTCTGCCATAAAACAGTGGCAGTTTTTCCCGGACACAACATTGTCATATTTATGCAAATCACTAACGGAAAGGAATTTGCCTAAGATGACTTTTTTCAATGAGATGCCATCTGAATCCATGATCAGAGAGCAATCTCATTTGTTGGAATCCAAGATTCTCAATGGATCTGCTATTGAACCCGACTATTTTTTGAGGTTTGGAGCAATCGAGAACAGAGGGTATGATCAGATGGAGGGAGAAATAATGATCTTGTCCAAAAATGGGAATTTAAGCGATGTGTACGATATTTCGGACATGTTGTCTGCCAAAGCCTTTTCCCAAATAACAAAAAAATATTTTCTTTGCACAGCCATTATAAAATAGTATTTATGGAAATTAACGCACAATATATTGCAGAATTCCTGGACGGTGAGATTGTTGGGGATCCGCAAGTGAAAGTCAAGGCAGTAGCCAGGATAGAGAGCGCAAAGCCAGGGACAATTGCCTTTTTGGGGAATATGAAATATGAATCATACCTCTATTCTACAAAGGCAAGTATAGTAATTGTTAACAGGAGTTTCACTCCAGCATCGGAAGTAGGAGGAACATTGGTAAAGGTGGATGATGCGTATCAGGCTATAGCTTCTGTACTGGATCTGTTTGCCTCCATGAAATCTTCTGTCAGGAAAGGGAGATCTCTCTTTTCACATATCTCCTGGAGATCCAAGGTGGGGAAGGGTTGTTACATAGGGAAAGGAGTTGTTGTAGAGAAGGGGGCCAAAATTGGAAATAAATGCCAGGTTTACCCACAGGTTTTTATTGGAGAGGACGTTGAAATTGGAGAAAATACAATCATATACCCAGGAGTCAGGATTTACAACTCTTGCAAGATAGGATCTAACTGCATCATTCACTCGAATGCTGTTATAGGGGCTGATGGTTTTGGTTTTGCACCAATGCCGGATGGAACTTATAAAAAGATTGCCCAAACTGGTAATGTTGTTATAGAGGATAATTGTGAAATTGGAGCAAATACAGCTATAGACAGGGCTTCTATAGGTTCTACAATTATAAGGAAAGGAGTTAAACTGGATAATCTTATACAGGTTGCCCACAATTGTGAGATTGGGGAAAATACCGTAATAGCTGCTCAAACAGGAGTTTCCGGTTCTGTGAAAATTGGTTCAAATTGCATGTTTGGTGGTCAGGTCGGGATTGCAGGACACATTTCTATAGCACCTAAAACCTCAATCGGAGCTCAGGCTGGAATAATTTCATCCATTAAGGAAGAGGGGAAATCGTTGTTGGGAAGTCCTGCAATAGATGCCAAGGATTATTTGAAAGCGTATTCGATATTCCGAAAGTTGCACAAAAGATAAGTGAAATTTTGTAACTTTGTAGTTTGAACAAGATTACCGTTTGTTTATGATTGATTACCAAAAGAGAATCAAGAAGATATATAAAGTAAGTGGCAAGGGTTTGCACACCGGTGTTCACGTAAACATGGTGGTGAAAGCTGCTCCCGAAGGGCATGGTGTAATATTTTGCCGTACCGATATTGACGGTAATCCAACTATAGAGGCAATTGCCCCAAATGTGAAACAGACCAACAGAGGTACAGTACTTGTCAAGGATAATGTTTCGGTGTCTACTGTAGAACATTTGATGTCTGCTCTTTATGGATTCGGTATTGCAGATGCTCTAATAGAGCTGGATGGTCCGGAAGTCCCTATTTTTGATGGCAGTGCTTCTAAATACGTCGAATTGTTTGACGGTGATTCTTTGGAAAATTCAGAAACCCAAGGCAATGTCTTCAAAGTTACAGAACCAATACATATCAAGGATAATGTGAGCGGATCTTCAATTTCTGTTTATCCTTATGATGGCTTTTCCGTCGATGTTATGGTGGACTTCAAGTCAGATGTGCTGGGAAACCAATTTGCCAAGTTTGACAAGGAGACTAATTATAGCACGGAAATTGCCCCTTGCAGGACTTTTGTCTTTGTTCATGACCTTTTACCCTTGATAGAAAACAACCTTATAAAAGGGGGGGACCTTGAAAATGCAATTGTAATAAATGAGAACAGGATAGGGGGACAGGAACTTGAAAAACTAGAAAAGGTGTTTGGTAAGGCAGATGGAGATTATTTAGAGAAAGGCTACCTTAACACCGATAATTTGAAATTCAATAATGAATGTGCCAGGCACAAACTGCTTGACCTGATAGGTGACCTGGCTCTTTCGGGAGTCAGGATTAAAGGCAGGGTTGTTGCACACATGCCTGGACACAAAATAAATACAGAAACAGCTAAATTAATTTACAAAATGGCAAAAGAGAGTATGGAGGCATCAGCAATTCCTGTTTATGATCCGAATGCAGAGCCTGTGATAGACATCAACGGAATCAAGAAACTACTTCCTCACAGGCCACCATTTTTGATGGTGGACAGGATAATCTCAATGGAAAAAGAGACTGTTGTAGGAATCAAGACTATAGGAATAAATGAAGGCTTTTTTATTGGTCACTTTCCAGAAGAACCGGTAATGCCGGGTGTTCTTATAATTGAATCCATGGCTCAGGTTGGAGGTATTTTGGTGCTTTCGGGGCTGGAAGAGCCCGAAAAACACTCAACATATTTTGCGAAAATTGACAATGCAAAGTTCAAAAGGAAAATTGTCCCTGGTGATGTGATGGTGATAAAGCTACATATTACAAATCCAATGAGAAGATCAATAGTGAGCATGAAAGGTGAGGTTTACATAGGAAACACCCTTGCATGTGAGGCCGATTTAATGGCTCAAGTTATCAAGAACAAGTAAGTTTTATGCATCAATCATACATACATCCCGATGCCAGGATTGGCAAAAATGTCAAAATAGAACCATTTTCATACATTGCGGCAAATGTAGAGATTGGAGAGGGGACATGGATAGGTCCCCATGCAACCATAATGGAAAATGTGAAGATAGGTAAGAATTGCCGGATCTATCCTGGAGCCATTATTGGTGGTGAACCACAGGATTATAAATTTTCCGGGGAGTTGACGTTTGTAGAGATTGGAGATAATACAATTATCCGGGAGTATGTTACTGTAAACAGGGGGACACTTAAAAGCGGCAGGGGGACAACAAAAGTTGGAAATGGTTGTATGATAATGTCCTATGCTCATATAGCCCATGATTGCAATATTGCCGATAATGTGGTTTTGGTTAGCTATGTAGGAATTGCAGGTGTGTCAGATATTGAAGAATATGCAATTATTGGCGGGCACTCAGCTGCCCACCAGTTCACACGTATTGGTGCTCATTCCATGTTATCCGGTGGGTCCATGATTGGGAAGGATGTTCCTCCATTCATCGTCGCCGGCAGAAGGCCTCTCTCTTTTGGTGGGGTCAATATTATCGGGCTAAGAAGAAGAGGTTTTACCAACGACCAGATAGACAATATCAGGGAGATTTACAAGGTAATATATCACAGTGGTTTGAATACCACAGATGCTTGTGCAAAGTTGGAGGCGAGTTTTGCTGAGACTCCCGAAAAAAGGCAAATACTGGATTTTGTAAAATCATCTAAAAGAGGTATTATAAAAGGTGTAGTTGATTCGATTGATGAGTAATGTCAATGTAATATTGTCTACAGCATATTTGCCCCCTATAGATTATTTTAGGGTAATAAAGGAAAACCCCGGATGGCAACTGGAGCAACATGAAAATTACATCAAGCAGTCTTACAGGAACCGTTGCCATATTTACAGTGCGAATGGCCTGTTGCCATTGCAAATACCTGTTTCACGGAAAGAGGGATCCAGTGCGCCCGTAAGACGAATATCAATTGACAATAGTGAAAACTGGCAAGTCAAGCATTGGAGGGCAATTGTATCTGCTTATAATTCCACCCCTTTTTTTGAGTACTACAAAGAAGATTTCATTCCTTTTTATTTTGAACGGTATGATTCTCTTTTTGATTTCAATACCTCTCTTTTAAAGCTTTTGCTTGAGCTTACCGGACTGGATCAAAATATCCTGTTGACCGGAAGCTTTTCAAACTATGAAAGTGATTCTGATTACAGGACCTTTATCCATCCCAAAAAGAGATCTCCGGTGCCGGAAAACAAAGAAAAAGGGCGTTACCACCAAGTATTCGCCCATAAATATGGTTTTATTCCAAACCTCTCTGTAATTGACCTTCTTTTTAATGAAGGGCCAGATTCAATCCTTTACCTTTAGAACCTAAGTCCTATTGTCATCAGGAGTTTCCACCCTGTCAAATCGTGGCTTCCTATAGGTGCCGGATGGTTGGTGTAATCTTGGTAAAATGAGTAGTATTCTGTGTCGGCCAACCTTTTTTGGAAAGCGATGTCAAGGAACATCCCTGACTTTCCCGAAAATCCTGCACCTCCTGAAATAAACTGGCTCTCATATCCAATGTTTTTTTCTGGGTTCCCGTACTTTGTGTATCCAGCCCTCAGGGCAATACCAGGAACCGGCCTGATTTCTGCCCCTGCCCTTAAAGTATATGCAGATTGATATGCATCTTTGATATATGCATTTTCGTTGTTGAATTCCCTTTCATTTCCATCTTCTGTCATCATGATTATGGAAGAGTAGTTGGCGCCTTCGTAGTCTATGCTGACCAGGCCAATTTTGCCAAAAACATATGAACCACCTATATTCCAGCGAAATGGTGTATTTATCCTGTAATTGTACTCACCGACAGGGGACAATATTTCACTTGAATATCCATCGGAGTAACGGGCGTTAATGATTTCGTCCCAAGTGTCTTTGATATACATCCAGGTTGGTGTGGATATACTGGCACCTACACGTAATCCGTCAAATGGAATGGCAATAAAGCCGGCTTTAAGGTTTATACCAACACCACTTGAGGTTTGCCTGTATGTATGGGAAAAGTCGGAAAAGTATGAATCGAAGAGGTTTGGGTTGATGGCTGTCTCTGAATATTTTTGATAGTCGTTGAATTCAATGGATTGCAAACCAAGGTTCGCTCCAAAGAAAAACCTGTCGGATATATTTGCTCCCATATTGAACACCACCTCGGACAAACTTCCACTCTGTTCCCTGAAATATTCTTGGTTTAGGTCTCCTGCAAGGTAAATCAGGTCTCCATCCAAATTCTCGGTTGCTCCAATGTATTCGTTATCTGAGAGTGGATCCAGCAAGTTTGAATTCCACGCAAGTATTTCCCTCCAGGATGCACCAGGGTAGTCATAAAAAGGGTTCCAGTCGTCAGTAATATCAAGGTTTATATTGTTTATCCCCGTCAAACCCTCTGCAAGGCTTCCCAGCCAGCTGGATTCTTGGTTTACCCCGAATGAGTAGGACCTGTTTGTATAATTGTTCAGTTTGTTGATTGCCACACCAAATGTTATGGCTTTCAAACCATAAGGGCTCAAGGAGATGTTGAAAGGTACCACAAACCCTGCATTTGAAACGCCGGCCCTGGTCCATTTTTCTGACTCCCTGTTGTCAAGGTACAACGACTCTGAACTGCTGTTGAAAAGGGAGGGAGTGAAAGTGAATTCGGAATATTTGTAGATTGCAGAAGATGCCGGATTTATGCTTATCGAGTAGCTGTCACCTCCCAGGGAGGTAAAGGCATTACCCATGGCCATGCTTCTGGCAGAACCTTCGTACCTGTATTGTGAAAACCTTAGTGCGTCAAAGGCACCCTGGCCATACACAACTGCAGACAAAACCAAACTGATTGTTAGAAATAATATCTTTTTCATACGTAAATATTTTATACTTAATTACCCTTAAACAGGGTGTTTTTCAACATTTTGAGCTAATTATTAATATCTCTGACAAAACAAAAGATAGCATTTATTGGTTTATAAATGCGTGGT
>JAQWAL010000064.1 GCA_028707695.1 Bacteroidales bacterium
CTGCCGGTGCAGGGGTTGCAAGTGGCTATTTGAATGCAATCCGTAAAAGGGCTAACCCTAATGTGCAGGATGTGGTTGCCACTGACGATTTGATCCAGCTGGAAAGGCGCAAGGAGTTCGTGGGCGAAGGTCACCGTTTCTTTGACCAGATGCGTCTAGGGAGGTCTGTTGTAAGGCTGGACGGAGATGGTTACAATTTTGCAGAATCGGCAGGATGTCCCGGAACAGTAGATTGGAGTTATTATAAAGTTGTACTGCCTATCTCTCACACACAAAGGAAATTTTACCCTCAGTTGCAACAAAATCCGGGTTACACAGAATAAAATTTTGCATGTTTGTAATAAATCATTATATTCGCAATTGAAAAGCACGCAAGGCAAAATGAAAAACCTATCAAATAACCTTCTTAATAATAATTCGAATAATAATAATATTGTTCGACAGGGAAGGTTGTGATAGCAGGTGTACATTAACGAAAAGTATTCAACAGCCTCCCCAGTCGGGAGGCTGTTTTTTTTATGCAAATATTCAAAAACTATGGTTTATTCACATTTATTGGAAACAGAAGCTGCAATCTCTTATGTAAAGGAGAGCTTCCAAAAACATTTGTCGGCCCGTTTGTCGTTGACCAGGGTTTCGTCTCCCATTGCTGTACTGGATGGTACAGGCATAAATGACGACTTGAATGGTGTGGAACGTCCTGTGAGCTTTCCCGTGAAGTCTCTTGGAGAGCAGAGGGCACAGGTGGTGCACTCCCTTGCCAAATGGAAAAGGGTAAGGCTTATGCAGCTTGGTGTTGAGCCGGGCAAAGGTATAATCACAGATATGCGGGCTTTGAGACCGGACGAAGATTATACAAATTTGCACTCTGTTTATGTGGACCAGTGGGATTGGGAACAGGCAATAGAGCCCGGCCAAAGGAGCCTGCAAAAACTAAAGGAGAGTGTGTGCAAAGTTTATGAAGCTTTGAAACAGACCGAAACCGATTTGGAAAGGTGGTTGTCGGACAATGGTTTGGTTAGTGTTTTTGGGGGTGTGGCCGGACGGTTGCCGCAACAGATAACCTTTGTGCATTCCCAACAGCTTTTGGACATGTATCCCGGCCTTACATCCAAAGAGAGGGAGAGAGAGGTAGCAAAGGAGTTTGGGGCTGTCTTTATAATTGGAATAGGGGGTGAGCTATCAAATGGGCAGCCGCATGATGGCAGGGCACCTGACTATGACGATTGGAGCTCTGCAAACCAGGATGGCTATTTTGGTCTCAATGGCGATATAATTGTTTGGCATCCTGTGCTGGAGTGTGCTTTGGAGCTCTCTTCCATGGGAGTGAGGGTGAACAAAGAGGTTTTGGAAAGGCAACTTGAGTTGAGGGGTTGCAAAGAGAGGTCTGCTTTGCAGTTCCATTCCATGTTGTTGCAGGGAGCTTTGCCTGAGTGCGTGGGGGGTGGAATAGGACAATCCAGGGTTTGCATGTTTTTGCTGCGTAAACGCCATATAGGTGAGGTGCAGGTGGGTATTTGGAGCGACTACCAGCGTGACCAGATGGCTTTGGAGGGTGTTGAGTTGCTCTAAGGTTATTTGAAAGTGTTGTTCAGGAACTCTTGTACCTGTTCTTCGCCAATTTTCAGCCGGACAATGGTTCCTGTGGAATCTACAAGTATGTATTGTGGAACGTAGGTAATTTGGTAGAGGTCACGAGGGGCACTGTTCCAGTACTGGAGGTCGGACAAATGTATCCATGGCAGGCTGTCTTCTTTTATTGCCTCTTCCCATTTTTCCCTTGAGTTGTCAAAAGAAACTGCAACTATCTGGAAACCTTTTGGGTGATATTTCTGGTACATCTCTTTGAGTTGTGGGTGCATCTTGCGGCAAGGGGCACACCAGCTTGCCCAAAAATCAAGCATTGTGATTTTGTTTTCTTTATAGATATCGGAAAATTTTACCAGGTTGCCCTCTTTGTCGGGCATTGAAAAGTCTGGTGCAGGTTTGCCGGGTTGGATGGTTTTCAGCTGGTTTACAGATGAAACCAATATTTCCAGGTCTTTGTTGCGGGAAAAGCGGGGAGAAGAAACGAATGGCTCCATCCTCTCCTCTATTTGTTGCAGTGGTAGTTTGTCTATGTTGTCTGCAAGGAATTTGAGGGTGTAGTATGAGCTTGGATGTTTGTCCATGAGTGAGTACTGGAACTGTAGCATCTCTTCTTTTATGGTTTCGAATATTTTCTCAATCTCCTTTTGCCGCTTTCTGTTGGTTGTGGGGTTATTGTATTCTTTGTTGAGTTTATGGAAGTTATATTGCCGGGCAAGTTGGTTCTGTTTCTCGTTTTGGGCATTTATAAGTTTTTGGTTGGTTCCTCCGCTGATCTGGGGATTGTTAAGGTTGTTGTCAAGCGTTGCAGTTATCTCAAATTGTTCGTTTTCCAAAAAAACCCTTGTGTGGGCACCGGATCCTTCTATCATTAGGTAAAATATATCCGGTTCTTCCAGTTTGCCTTTGAATATGAATTTTCCGTTTGTTATTGTTGCAGTGTCGGAAACCGACATATCCTTGTTGAAAAGATATGCGGTTCCCTTCTCTATTGCCAAATTATTGTTTGTTATGTAACCTTTCACTACATAACCTTCATTATTTGTGCAACCTGCAAACACAATAATAGTCAACCATATAAAATATTTGAAATACTTTGGAACCATTGCTTTATTGTCTGTTTTTATATTTTTCCAATCCTTTTGTGAGGAATTGGATGTAATTGTCTATGTTTTGGTCAAACGAATAGGGTTCTCCCAGAGGGTTCCCGTTGTTGTCCAGCAAAACATAGAATGGTTGGGCGTTTGCCCCGAACTTTACCCTTTGCAGGTAGCTCCATTTGTCGCCAACTGTTTTAAGTGTCCTTTCTGTGCCGTTCTCTACAACTTTGATTGGGTTTTCCAAGGGGCTCTTGTCGTCTACAAAAAGTGTCACCAGTACATAGTGGTTGTTGATGATTTTGCTCACTTGCGGGTCTGTCCATACTGCTGCTTCCATTTTCCTGCAGTTTACACAGCCATATCCTGTGAAGTCCAGCAAAACGGGTTTGCCTCTTAGTTGTGCAAATTCCATTCCTTTTTCGTAGTGGTTGTATTTTGCATGAACTTCGTTGTCGTATATGTTCCAGGTTTGGGTGTACATAGGTGGGGCAAAGGCGCTGACTGCTTTGCATGGTGCTCCCCATAACCCTGGAACCATGTATGCGGCCACGGCCAGGGAGGCAATCCCTGTCAGGATCTTTATGATTCCAGGCTTTTTGTTCCTTTTTACAATCCCAAGCATATACAAACCAAGGAAAAGTGCAAGCAGAATCCATATTATAAGGAAAATTTCCCTGTCCAGAATACCCCATCCATAGGCCAGGTCGGCTACCGACAAGAATTTGAATGCAAATGCAATCTCTATTACTCCAAGGAATACCTTCAGGTCAGTCATCCATCCGCCCGATTTGGGAGCGGAGTTTAGCCATGTGGGAAAGAGTGCAAACAGGGTAAACGGGAGGGCCAGGGCCAGTGCAAACCCCAACATCCCGAGTGCAGGCCCCAGATAGCTCCCCATTGTGGATACCTCTACCAATAAAAATCCTATGATTGGTCCTGTGCAGGAAAATGAGACCAGGGCAAGGGTAAATGCCATCAAAAAGATGCTCATGAGCCCGGAGCTTTTCTCTGCTTTGTTGTCAATTTTGGTTGACCAGCCGGAGGGCAGGGTTATTTCGAAGAATCCCAGGAATGACAGGCCGAATACCATGAGCAACAAGAAAAAGAAGATGTTGAAGATGGCATTTGTAGAGAGCGCATTCAGTGCGCTTGCCCCAAACAGAAGTGTGACAAGCATTCCGAGTGTCACGTAAATGACCACAATGGATGCTCCGTATATCATTGCATCTTTTATCCCTTTTCTTTTGTTGCTGTTCCTTTTGAGGAAAAAACTAACTGTCATTGGAATTATTGGCCAAACACACGGGGTGAAAAGGGCCAGGAGACCACCTATGAATCCCATGATAATTATGTAAATCCATGAATGGTCTTTGGTGTGTGTGATTGTTCCGTACTCCCTTAGTTGGTCTGTTACCGGCTCCCATAATTGTCCGAAGGAGTTGTTGTCTTCTAGTTGGGTGTCTGGTGTGGCAACCTTTATGTTTGTACCATAGAATGCAAACATGTAGTCGGTTGGTGGCAGGCAGCTTTGGTCGTTGCAGGCGCTGTAGTTGAGCGATCCGGTTATTTTGTAATTGAGAGGGTCTGTAATCCTTATCTTTTGGAAAAAAGTCCCTTTTTTGTCAAAATACCTGAGTTGCATTTCAAATACCGTGTCAAACTCCTCTGTCTCTCCTTTGCCCGGGGTTAGTTGTCCTACCAGCTCTGCCCCAATCAGGGTGTCCAATTGTATTGTTGTGGAGCTGGGACCTCCCGATGGGAGATTGGTAGAATATATATGCCAGCCATCTTGGGTTACTGCAGTAAAGAGCAGCTCTGCATTATCTGCAGAACTGTCCTTTATTGAAGCAGTCAATTTTACCGGTTCTTTTATTTGTGCTAGTGTGCAAACAAAAGGGAGGGTTGTTGCGAATAATATTAAAATTAACCTTTTTAAATACATATTTCAACCTTCCCTTTTTAGTCCAACAGCTCTTTTAGTTTCTGTTCAAGTTCGTGACCTTTAATATTCTCTGCGACAACTTTACCGTTTTGGTCTACAAGGAATGTGCTAGGGATGAACTTTACTTTGTACAGGTCTGAAATGGTTCCGGGGTCAAGGAAATTTGGCCATGGCAGTTGTTCTTCTTCAAGGGCTTGTTTCCAGTCATCTGCATTTTTGTCGGTAGAGATGCTCACAATATCAAATCCTTTTGATGAGTATTCCTGGTATATACGTTTGAAGTTGGGAATCTCGTTGCGACATGGTTTGCACCAGCTTGCCCAGAAATCTATCAATACATATTTTTTGCCATCCAAAAGTTGCGACAGGGTTTGTTGTGCGTTGTTGTTGTCTGTTACAGTGAAACCAGGGGCTTGTTTCCCTACGAATCCTTCGGGGAACAGCTCTTCTTTGACCAGTTGTCCGTAAAAGCTGTTTTTTGCTTCATTGGAGAATTGGTTCCACCATACCTCTTGTTCTTTTGTAAAATAACTCATTTGGTCTAACATAAGGAACGGTCCCCACCAATCGGATGCGTTGTCAAGGATCATGTTTGTCATCACTACACCAACTGTGTCAAAAAATGACTTTTCACGTGCAGCCATTTCCTGGTATGCTTCGGATTTTTGCAACTCTTCTATTTTGGCTTGGTCTTGTTCTTGCCGGGCCTTGTTTATGGCTTGCATAATATCCTGACTCAATTTGTGGTTGTTTTCGTAGATTTCGTTGAGAACCCTTTTTGGTTCAGTTTTTTGTGAGTACAAATCGGTTGCATTGCTTCCGGAGATTACTACATTGCTGTAGTTATGTACATTTCCTTGCGGTCCTTCTGTAACTTTAACATCTGCAGTTATTGTTGTTTCTCCCGGCTCTGCAAACAATTGGATTCCCATATAACCCGGTTCTCCTGCAACATTAATCTGGACTTTGCGAGGTCCTTCCAGGGTCCCTGTAAATTGGAATCCCTCTTTGCCATAAGTTGCTGTAGCAAATGGTTGTTCATTTTTATGTGTGGATCCAAGGCGCATTTCCAGTATGGTGCCCTCTTCCATCCCGTTGATGGTGCCCTTTATGTTGTATTGGTTTTTGTTTGTTGTGCAGGAGAGTGCTGCAGAGATTACCAGCAGCATCACTGCGGTGTGGATAAATATTTTTTTCATATTGTAATTGTAAAATGTTTCTT
>JAQWAL010000065.1 GCA_028707695.1 Bacteroidales bacterium
TGCCCTGCATTGTCCATCATGTCCCATAATTTCACATAACAATCTTGTAGTATGTCTTCTATAAGATATTTGTTGGAAGCGTATTTGCTTGCGAAATAATAGAACAACACACTGTTTTCCAGTATAAAAGACTCAAAATTATCTTTGTCCAGCCTCTTCATAGCCGGCAAAGATATTACATATTTCAATATAAAAGTGACACTTTATGACCCCATGGTTGTCTACTTTTAAATGCTGGTTTCAAATTGTAACAACAGGAATATGGAATACAAAGATTTATACGACAATGATTTTAATGCAATATTGAAAATTGCCGTAAAAAAGATTTTGGGAACCCAGACTGCAGATCCCTTAGAAGAGGAAAAATTCCGGAAATGGCTTGATAGCGACCCTGCTAACAATTTGTTATATGAATCACTAAAGGATTCCTCAAAAATTGAACAATTGATAGACCTTGCCAATAGCGGGTTTCCTGAACGGCAAGTGAAACTTTTCCGTAAAAAAGTTTCAACCGGGAAATCTATATTCCATAAAAAGTTGTTCCGGTATCCGGCAGCCGCATCCCTTTTGTTGGGAGCGTACTTGACGTTCAATATGGTTCAAAACAGCAGGATTGACCAGCTCTCTGCTGTGTCCCAAAACAGTAACAAAGTGTATGTCATAGAAGAGTCTACCAAACAAATAACTGTTATTGAAGATTCTTCAATAAGTTTCTACAATCCCACGGCAGAGAATATCCAGGATAAATCTTCTGAAGTTGAGATTTCCAAAGCGACAGTAGCAAAAGAGGAGTACAAAAGTGTTGTTGTGCCAAAGGGCAAGGAGATAGAGGTGCTTTTACCGGACGGGAGCAAAGTATGGCTGGGAGCAGGATCTACACTCTCTTTCCAAACCACAACAAATGGTAAAACAAGAGAGGTGCTGCTGGAAGGAGAGGCCTATTTTGATGTGGTTTCCATGAGTGGCAAACCATTTATAGTTAAGACATCAGATATATCCACCAAAGTCTACGGCACAGAATTTTACATCTCTGCCTTAGCACACCAAACCACAACGGCTGTCTCTTTGCTCGAGGGTTCTGTAGAGGTTACCGGAAAGGGAAATAATTCTGTAATGCTGGTGCCAGGCCAAAAAGCTATTTCAAATAAATCTACGGTAGGGATCAGTGTAGAGGAGTTCAATGTTGGCAACCTGAAAAGTATACGGGAAGGGATGTTTGTTTTTTGGGGAGAGAGGGTAGCCGATATTCTGCCTGTGCTCAATAATTGGTTTGATTACCAGATTATTTGTGAAAACGATGCGTTGAACCATATGAAATTCTACCTCAAAATCGACAAGGAGACTCCGGTTTCTGAGGTGATGAATATGTTGTCCCGGACAAACCTGGTCAAATACAGGGTAAATAATTTCAATAAAACAATAAAACTAACACTTAGAGACTAAACCATGAGAAAAACCATTCTGTTTTTGTTCTCGTTCTTTTTTGTCGTACAATCAGTTACAGCAACCGGGATTGGCCAGTCCAGAGTAAACTTCTCTGTAAACCAGGCAACGATAATAGAGGCTATTGAGAAACTATTTGCAGGCACCCATTACTCAATTGCAGTTGCGGCAAAAGATTTGGAAAACACAAAACGTGTTACGGTAGCAATGACAAATGCAACGGTAGACCAGGTTATGGCAAAAATACTGGAAAACACCACCCTTGAATACCGTATTACAGATAAGGAGGTAGTGATTTCAAAGAAGGTACAAAAGCCGAAACAACAAGAAAAAAGGATAGTGAAAGGGAGAGTACTGGAAAAAGAGAGCAGGGAACCGGTAATAGGTGCTTCTGTATTTATCCCTGGTTCACTTCGCGGTACAACTACCGACCTGGATGGGAATTTTATGCTGGATGTCACAGCAGTGGACAAATTCACAGTTTCATGCATCAGCTACAAATCCATAGAGGTACCTGTCGGGAAAGAAGACCAAATGACAATATTCCTTGAGACAGATATCATGGCATTGGGAGAGGTAGTAGTGAACGGATATACAACCACAACCATCTCCAGGGTAACGGGATCAATTGGTATTATCGACAGCGAACAACTTAAAGATGCCCCGTTGAAGTCCATGGATATGCTCATCCAGGGGAAAATCCCCGGTGTTAATGTGCAGGCAATATCGGGTCGTCCGGGGGAAACTGCGAAAATAAGGATAAGGGGAACAAATACAATTTCCGGGAATGCAGAGCCTCTTTGGGTTGTAGACGGTGTGATGCTGCAAAAGGATATTCCAAGCATAACCACCGGGCAGGTAAAAGCCGGAGATTTCAATACCCTTTTTACCAACGGCATTGCCGGTATAAACCCCAATGACATTGAGAATATAACAGTTTTGAAGGATGCTTCTGCCTCTGCAATCTACGGATCAAGGGCAGCGGGAGGAGTGATTGTGATTACTACCAAAAGGGGTAAGGAGGGAGAACTCTCCATCCAATATTCCGGGAACGTATCTGTTGTTACCAAACCAATCAGGGATGTCTCTTTGATGAATTCACATGAGAAGATTGAATGGGAGAAAGAGTTATGGAACACCTTCTCTGCAGAGGGCTATAACAAGGGTGAGTACTATCCGGTAATAGGTATAGTTGGAATGGCCAGGAGTGGGTATGGTAAATTCGGGCCAATGTCCGCTGAGCAGAGGGAGGACTACCTGGAAAACCTTAAAGGCAATACCACCGATTGGTTCGACCAGCTTTTCCGGCCATCGGTTTCACACAACCATTACCTCTCCTTGTCCGGAGGCAATAAAAAAACAAGTTATTATATATCCATGGGGTATGGGACAAACAATGGCCTTGTAAAGAACAATACCTATGACAGGTACAACCTGAACTCCAAAATTGACATGACCATATCGGACAGGGTGAAAGTCGGGTTCAACACAACCCTTTCCTACCAATATTCCAAAGATGCCTCCGGGAGTACAGACCTTTTTGAATATGCCTATTTTGCCAACCCATACGAGAAGCCATTCAACCAGGATGGTTCGTACAGGCCCGATGAAACCTATTTTGAACTTGGAAAGGCAAACGGAAATACAGCCTTCATTATTCCCGACAACGGTATCAACATAATCAGGGACCTCAACGAAACCTCCAGCAGGGTAAACAGCTTTGATATGATGCAGGTTGCTACACTTTCATGGCGTATGGCAGGCAACCTTAAATTCGAAGGACTGGCTTCACTGACTTACTCCAACAACAACACAGACAACATAAATGGCAAAGACACCTATGCCGCCTTTTCTGACAGGCCTTTTGAAGGAAGCAACTTCAATTCCCAACGTAAATATGGTTCTATATTCCAGTCCAGTGCATACAACAACTCCTACAACCTGAGGGGGCAGCTCAACTACAACAAGGAGTTTGGTCGCAAACACTATGTGAGCATACTGTTGGGTTCAGAAGTGCGCAAATCATACTCAAAGAACATATTCGAAAAAAGGTATGGCTACGACCCCGTGTCGGGCAACTCGTCTTTTCCCATTTATCCTGTAGACGAATCGGGTACAATCCCGAATGACTACCTGATCAATTATGCCAAGATAATGGATGGGCTTTCGGGGCAGAGCATAGATGAATCTGCAATGGCATCGTTCTATTTTTCCACAGATTATTCATACGAAGACCGTTATACAGCCAGCATGACTGCCAGGACAGACGGTTCCAACAACTTTGGCAGTAAACAGCAGTTCAATCCAATATGGTCATTGGGATTCACCTGGAATGCCAGTAACGAACCGTTCCTGAAGGGAAAACTGGGTTTTGTAAACGATCTCTCTTTCCGTGCGGCAACAGGGTATACAGGTAATATAAACAAATCGGTATATCCCCAGTTCATAATGAATTACAATAACGATTTCCGTAAAACCTACGAAGGGTTCTACAGGATGGGGTATGTAGGGTCGGCACCAAACCCTAATTTGAGATGGGAAAGGACTTTCGACTACAAAATAGGAGCAAGTGCGGCAATGTTCAAGAGCAGGCTAAGGGTGCAGGCAGAGTATTATTACCGCTTAAGTTCAGATGTAGTGACCCCTGTGAGGGTACCGGAGACCACAGGCTTCCGCAGCCAGAGCTACAATACGTCAAAAATAGAAAACCAGGGAGTTGAGTTTTCTGTTTCCGGTACTGCATTCAGCACCAAGGAATTTACATTGTCTGCCTCTGCAAACATATCTTACAACAGGAACATGCTCAAGGAGTATATCTCTCCGACAGGGGGCTCATTGTATGACAACATGCATGTAAACTACCCTTTGAACTCCCTGTTTACCGGTATTCCTGTGGGAATAGACAAATATACCGGTGTCTATTTGTTCAAAGAGAGGTCCGATGCTGTGTTTGAAAGCCGCAGTGACTATGAAAACGGAGACAATTACCTTTTTTACGTAGGGACAAACAATGCTCCTCTCACCGGAGGGTATTCAGTGAGTGCCAGGTACAGGAAACTATCTGTTAGCGTGGGCGGGGTCTACTCTTTTGGTGCAAAAGTACTCAACGAGATCTCTTCACCTGCATATGCAGGGGTAATCCAGAAGTCCAGCCCCACCTCGGAAAAGGTACCGACCTCGCACAATGACCTTTACAGGAACCATTTGAATGTGCTAAAGAACAGCTCCTACCTGTGGACTGCCCAGAATCCGGTAACAGACGGGATGCCAAGGCTCATAGATGCATATGGTCCAAATGCAGGATACGAAACCTACATGACAACATCCAGTACAATAAACAAAGGAGCTTTGACAGAAAACGTATCATATTTCAAGATCAATTCGGTTATGCTCTCATACTCCCTGGATGACAAGTTGCTGCAGAAATATAATATAAAGACCCTGGGTTTCAACCTTACCGTTAACAATATCCTGACCATTTCCAATTACTCGGGTTTTGACCCGGAAACACCTGGTGTGGTTTACCCGCAAAGCAAATCATTCTCTTTTGGAGTCAATATTGGATTTTAACAAACTATGAAAATGAAAACTATAAACAGATTAGTCATTGCCATACTATTGATATTATCGGGTGCATGTACCTCATACCTCGACTTGAAACCTCATGGCAAAACAATACCCAAAACCCCCGAGGAGTACTCTGCCCTTCTCCACCAAATGATATACGACATAGAAGAGGAGGCAGACAACCAAATAATGCCTAATACAAATGATGTAATAAATGCAGAGGCTGTTTCGGACAACCTGGATGCCAACATTTACCTGGGGCAGGAGATAATCCCTTTTTACATTGGGCAGTTGCTGGACAAGAATGTATACGCAAAGCTTTACCAGTATATCAGGAATTGCAATATCATACTGGATGGCCTTAAAGAGGATGGGAGCGACCTTTCGCAAAAGGTGAAAAGTGTTGCATATGCAATGAGGGGTGTTTGCTATTTTGAGCTGGCAAAACATTATTGCGAAGCTCCCGTGAACGGGGTTTACCCACAACTGGGAATGCCTTTGGTTGACAGGTTTGATATGGAAGCCAGGCCTGTAAGGAGTACTTACCAACAAACCATAGATTTCATTGAAAACGACTTTGAACAATCGCTCCGGATCTATGATATGCAAGACCAGGTTTTCATGTTTACAGAGGATGTTGTGAAGGCCTATATGGCGCGGCTCTTTTTTTGGACAGCCCAATGGGACAAAGCCCTATCCAACGCCCAGGAGCTGTTGGACAAATATCCTGTGGCAGACAGGGAGACCTTTGCTCAAATGGTACTTGGGAACAAGGAAACCAACAATATGATCCTCAGGTACAAAAACACAATGTCCCAGTCGCAATATGTATCTGACAGG
>JAQWAL010000066.1 GCA_028707695.1 Bacteroidales bacterium
CATCATTTGCTGCATAATAATTGGAAAAAAAAGTATTGTATTCAGTAAAGTTGCCAAATCCATTTTTCATGTAATCCCTGTATGCTACAACTGAAAAAGTCATTCCATTTGGCAATTTGATATCTGCCCCAACCTCAGTCTTTGTATTGGTGGCATTTTTGAGCATGTTGTTCCTCTCTACATATGTAATGTAAGTTTGATACATAACCAATTGATTCTGGACTTCTACCGGCAAATACCTTGCAACCTCCCTATCCATATACTTGGCCTCTGGATAAAGATGTGACAATCCGGGAGTCTTTGAGTTCTTTCCCCAACCACCCCTAAGTTCCAGCCAATCTGTAATCTTGAGGGAAGCATTGAACCTTGGTGATACAGATGAAACTTGCTCAGGTAATCCTGGTTGCAAAATTCCATACCTCACACCTGCCTGAAGTTTGAACCATCTGTCTTGTGCAAATGACCAATTGATATTGTCTTCGAAATAAGCAGAGAATTGGTTTACAGATGGGATTTCGTAATAAGGACGTGGACGACCATTACTGTTTGGCCTCAAAGGGAAATTATCGTCGTCGTTGTAGAACCCCCTTGCCTTATTTTCTTCATACCTATACTCCACTCCCATGTTGAACCTCTGTTGCAACTTATCTGTGTTTGCAAAGAAAGTATTGGACAGTTTTGAATAAAAACTACGAGGATTACCTTCTGTTCCACCTGATGCCCTATATGAATCCGTAATGTAAGGCACTGCAGTATAGCCAGGAGTCATAGATGTGATCACTGGCATTCCGCCACCGGCTGCAACAATTGTCGAGTTCCGTGATTCGGTAACCGATTCGCTGTAACCAAAGGCATACGAAAGAGTTCTCATCAATTTTGAGTTAACACTTATCCTACCGTTGTGGCTAAATCTGAAAGCTCTTGATTTTTGAGTGGTTTCTGACCCTTCTATAATCACATCAGGGTCATCACCCCTGTAATCGAGCAAGTCATTAAAAGAAACCTTAGTATTTGTATACCAATCATTCCAAATAGTATTCGTATATGTAATACCTCCCGAAATCCTGTCAAAGGATGCACTTTTTGTCCTGGGATCACCCCAAGCCTGGGCATAATCCAGGTTAACATTCATGCTACCAGCTTTTTTACCAAAGTTCCATCCCTTTCCCAATGAGGTGTTAAAAGTAACCGGATTGATCTTTGTCCTCACTTCATACGGCGAATAGCCTGCCTTAGTGTTAACAATAACAGCACCAGAAGCCAAATCACCATATTCTGCAGATGGAATACCGCGTATAACCTCTACAGATTCAATGTTATCTGCTCCTATTTGCCTTAAATCGACCCCAGTACCACCTACTGAAGAAATTGCTGTCTTATCATTCAACGAGGCATTGTCAGAAATGGGAATACCATCAACCAACACAGATGTACCAAATGAATTATTGGCACTGCTTGTGTTCAATGTCCTTATTGTTATTTTCTCTGCAGAGGTCATGTTGCTTACACCAGACATCAGCTGTCCTGGAATAAGTTGCATTATATCTTTCAAACTTGTTGCCTGAAGGTGGTCCATAGCTTGCCTGCCTATCTTTGAACTTGTAGATGTCCCTGCAGCACTGGCTGTTGCTACAACCGTCACCTCTTCAAGTTCCAGTGATGTCTGAGTCAACGATACAGTCAGCATCCTTTCCGATTCAATTGATACTGGCATCAAGTAGGGCTCATAGCCCATCATCTGAACCTCCAGCACTACATCTCCTTCGGGAAGGTTTTTCAATGCTGCATTACCACTTGCATCTGTCATAGCATAAATCCCGTACTCCCTGATAAGTGTTGTGGCACTTATTACAGGTTGTTTGTCGGACTTGTCAATAACTTTGATTTTCAATGACCATTTTTGTTCTTCTTGTGGAGCAGACTTCACTTGCTTTTTAACTGTAGCTTTCAAAATCAAGATAACATTGTTCCTTATTTGAAATGTAAATCCGGTCCCTTCCAAAATGGCCGTCAAGATCTCCCTTACATCTTTATCCTTTGCAGAGTAAGAAATTCCTGTGATCTTTTTGATTTCGTCACCTGTGGTAAGGTAACCTAAACCAGATTCCTTTTCCAGTTGCTTAAGACACTCATCAAGTGTCGCATTTTCTACTTTGAAGTTTTTGACCTGGTACCCCTGGGCAATCGCAAATCCGGTGGTCCCAAAAGAAAACATCAAATTAATAAGCAGAAAATAAATTAGTTTTCTATGTTTCATAGAGTGGTTTTTATATAAGATTTAGTCTTTGTACCTTACAACTATAAGTCTCTTTTCTATCTGAAACTCAATATTTGAAATGATCGAAATCTGGTCAAGAATCACATTAAGGTTGTCATTCAAAGGAATTTTTCCTGTAAATTCCACATCCTTAGCTCCTTCATCACTAAAAAAAACATCAATATCATATCTCCGCCCAAGTATCCTGAAAATCTCTTCTACCCTCATGCTTTCCAGCTTCAGCTTGTTATCTACCCAAGAGGTAAATAATTCAACATCTACCTCCTTTTTCCCTATACTACCATCTGACCTGTTGAAAGAAATTTGTTCGCCAGGATTCACCAGCAAGTCATTGGCTCCCTCCTTGGATACCGATACCAACCCAGATACCAGAGTAGTGGCCGTAACCTTTTCATCTTTATATGCATTGACATTGAATTTTGTACCCAGAACCTTAACATTATAATCATTTGTCTGCACAACAAATGGTTTTCCGGTGTCATGAGCAACATCAAAAAAGGCCTCTCCATCTATCACCACTCGCCTTTCATTTGAACCAAACTGGACAGGATATCTTATGGAACTTTCTGCATTAAGCCAAACCTTTGTTCCATCACTTAATATCAAAGAGTATGACTTCCCTTTTGGAATATATAATTCATTATACTCTTCCATTTCATAAGGGATATCTTCAATTTGATTGTTTTGTTTGTTATACTTGATTTCCTGTTCAATCTGGTTGACTTCAATTCCGGGAACAAGCTCAATGTCAGTCATCACAGAGTCCAAGGATACAACCTTACCTCCGGCAAATTTCAATGTAACCACACCATCAACAGGCATTATAACCTCTTGTTCAGTCAATAAGTTTTGGTCCCGGAATTCATTTCCTGGATTAGAAATTATCAAGATTGCAAGAATCAAGATTACTGCAACAGATGCTGCATACAGCATACTCCTTGAATGGCGTCTGTAAGAAAACTTCAACCACTCCTTATCTATGTTAAGTTCTTTTGATTGTTCTATATGATATGCATAGTCTTTTAACAATTGTTTGTCATCATCCTCTTTACCAACATCTTCAGCATTTTTGCCAAATAGACTATCAAGCAGGTAATCTGCTTTTTGTTCTGCTTCCTCTAGTTTTGTTTTGAATTTCTTTTCCATTTTAACATATCTTACCCTTTATAAACGATCAAGTTCATAAAAGGGTGACATGATAACCGGAAAATAACTAGCTCGAGAAAAATGTAAGGATAATCAAAACAAAAGAATCCCCGTAAACCTCCCTGAAGAATCTATAGGCTCTGGTTTTAAGTGTTTTAACAGTATTTACAGACACCTTCAGATTATCTGCGATTTCCTTGACAGATAATCCTTTCAAAGTCAATTGAATAACCTCTTTTGTTTGTGGAGGTAACTTCTCAATAGCCTTGTCCAGTAAACGGAAAAGCTCCTCTTTCATCAGATAATCAAGTTCATTGGGGAGCTCTGTGAATGAATCAACCGATCCGTACTGGGGCTTTTTCCTTTTGATGAAATCCAGACACTTATTCCTGGTAGAAAGATATAAATATGATTTGAAGGCTATTTCATTTTTAAAGACTGGTTTGGACCTCCATATATTCAAAAAAACATCCTGCACAATATCCTCTGCATCATGTTTGCCGGTTACCAACTTCATGGCAAAAAACAATTGGGAACTATAAAATTCCCTGAATATATCTTTGAAAGAATATTTTTTATCCGATATGTATATATGTTGTCTGAACATAATAATCCAATTTTACAAAGATAGAAAAAGCGACTCTTTATTGTCAAAGTAAATTTTTAAATTGACTATATTTGTGGTCATAACTACAATTAAAAAGATAATAATGGATAAACCTTATGTAGCCGGGATTGATATTGGCGGCCAAACAACCAAAATTGGAATAGTTGACGCAAGGGGCACAGTACTGACACAAACTACCATCAGGACAGATACCCATACAGATGTCAGCTTGTACATAGAAGAATTAGGGAATGCCCTTGTATCGCTTTGTGAAAGGATTGGTGGTATTTCCAAAATCAGAGGTATTGGTGTTGGTGCTCCAAATGGCAACTACTACACAGGCGTTATTGAGAATGCTGTAAACCTCACTTGGGCGGGAAGCAAAGCTATCCATTTTGCAAAACTATTAAGGGATAAAACCGGGATTCCGGTCACTTTGACAAACGATGCAAATGCAGCTGCTGTGGGAGAAATGACATATGGAGCGGCCAAGGGCATGAAAGATTTCATCATGATTACACTTGGAACCGGAGTTGGCAGCGGAATTGTAATTAATGGAGAGGTTGTCTATGGCCACGATGGATTTGCAGGTGAACTTGGACATACCACAGCTGTAAAAAGAAATGGCAGGCACTGCAATTGTGGCAGGACCGGATGTTTGGAAACCTACACATCGGCAACAGGAGTAGCAAGAACTGCAAGGGAATGGCTGGAAATGTCAGACGAGCCAAGTTCCCTGAGGAATATCACAGAAAGCCTAACATCCAAAGATGTATTTGAAGCAGCCAAAGATGGAGACAAACTAGCCCTGAAGGTTTTTGAATATACCGGAAAATTATTGGGCGAATCATTTGCTGACTTTGTAGCATTCAGTGCACCTGAAGCGATTATCCTATTCGGTGGTCTGGCACGTTCAGGTGACCTACTGCTAAAACCGATCATGGAACACATGAATACAAACTTGATTTCAATCTGGAAAAACAAAATACAAGTACTGTTTTCCCAATTGAAAGAATCTGACGCTGCTATCCTTGGTGCTAGTGCTCTAGGATGGAGTAGTAAATAATCATAGTAAACAATACAAAAGAGTACCTCCCGGGTACTCTTTTTTTAATATACCCCCAATCAATGAAGACCAGGGGTTTGTAAAATAATTATTGCCTACCGGTGCCTGCACCGGAATGGCCCTCCCTACGCAAGGGAGGGTCGGGGTGGGTGGTCGTGAACAATCGGCTTATAGCCGACAGCTTTTAACAAAAAACCCCCCGGCCATTCAAGACCAGGGGTTTGTCATTTATATTGCATAAATACCGGTGCCTGCACCGGAATGGCCCTCCCTACGTAAGGGAGGGTCGGGGTGGGTGGTCGTGAACAATCGGCTTATAGCCGGCAACCTTTGACAAACCCCTACACAAGAAAACAAAAAACCCCCAGTCAATTAAGACCAGGGGTTTGTAAAATAATAATTGCCTACCGGTGCCTGCACCGGAATGGCCCTCCCTACGCAAGGGAGGGTCGGGGTGGGTGGTCGTGAACAATCGGCTTATAGCCGACAGCTTTTAACAAAAAAACCCCCGGCCATTGAATGGTCGGGGGTTGTTAAAAGCTGGCGGCTACCTACTCTCCCACTTGGTATAGCAGTACCATCGGCGCAAACGGGTTTAACTTCTCTGTTCGGAATGGGAAGAGGTG
>JAQWAL010000025.1:0-6930 GCA_028707695.1 Bacteroidales bacterium
TCGTTTTAACTATTTGATTTGCAGTGAAAGTTCAAAACCAAAGTACATCGGGATATTGAGTCTTGTAAACGATCCCGGAGATGCTTTCTTTTGGTACAAAGGCCTGTTGTTTATCATGTTGTTTGCATAAAACGATGCCTTTACATTGTCACCTATCTCTTTGGTAAGATGCAGGTTGATCAATAAAACAGGAAAATAAGATTCCGCAATGAACCTGGTATTATTCCTTGGTTCAAACATATAGGCAAACTCAGGATCATCTTTCATAGAAGGGTCAAATGGTTTCACCAAACCATCTTCACGTGATATGTAAGAGACAAACATGGTATCGTTGCCGTAGTTGGTCCAGTACTTGTTAAGCCAGTTCACTTGGGCAGTAGCGGTAAGCACAAAACCGATTGACGGGATATTGTGGGTTGCACGGAATGTAGTTGTGAACCTCTCCCTCTCTATCTTCTCTTTACCTTTTTCGTAAATACCAATATTCCTTTCAAGTTCGTTAAGGTTTTGCCTGTTGCTGAAAGAGTATGAATCACTCCAGTCGGTAGAACGCATATAAGCACCGTTCAAAACAAATGATGTCCTTATGGAGTTTACCCGGCCAAAATCGAAATCAAATTCAACCCCTCGGTTGTGGGAGCGTCCGTCGTTGGTAGGTGAAGCGTATGAGACAAAGATATTGTGCCTCTCTTTTTCTTTGAGGGTTGGAATGGATCCCGGGTTTTGTTGAGCTTCTTCGTAGATAATATACTCCAGCCATTGGTAGTTGTCAATAGAAGTAGCTGTCCTGTATCCATTTTTCAATTGCTCGTCATAGGCGGTAACAGAGAATCTCATCTTGTTTATCCTCAAGTCAAAGCCAATCTCTGCCTTATTGTTGGAGGCAATCTTGAGATCTTCGTTTGTTGTTTCAAAAACCCTTGTTTTGGCTAGGAACAACTGCTCTTCCTGAGGCACAGATGATGAGTTGAGTGTATTAAAGAGAACAAAATCGAAGTATGCATCTTCTGGATAGAGGTACAATGTGGTAGGAGCCTTGGCTGTGGTTCCCAATCCACCCCTTATCCATAGTTTTTTTGGAAGGATGTCAAATGATAGGTTTGTCCGCGGAGAGAAAGCGCTTTTGCCATTTATGTTGTCGTAACGGACACCAGCCTGTACAATAAGTTCCCTCTCGCCCATGCTCCAAGAGAGGTTCTCCTCTGCATAAAGCGACAATTGGTTTACAAACGGAATGGATGAGTACTTCCTTGGCCTTGGAGAAGAATTCTCTGCACTAAGGCTCCTGTATGGAGGGTTGTTCACATCGTAAACCTTGCCATCTCCAATGTTCCCGTCTGACTTGAGGTTTGCACCAACCAAAATCCTGTTTGTGACGTTTCCGGTCCTTTTGGAGAAAGTCGCATTTACATTAGCAAAGGCATTTATCTCTTTTCCATAGATATCGTACCTGCTGAAATATTCATTAGGGAGGTAGGTAGCAATAAGGCCACTCTCATTTGATGGTATGTTTGTGAGCTCGTTGCCAAGGTCGTCATAAACTTTTTGTCCCGGGCGGTTGCTCAAAACAGCTCCGTTGGTATTTGACATGGAGTATGCTGCAAAAGCATTCCCTAGTAATTCCTGACGGAAAGAGTGTTTATCACGATAGCTGCCGGAGAGGGTATATTTGACATTGTTGAGCCACCCCTTGTTAATGTTCCAGGTTCCGTTTGTATTGAACCTTATCCCTATATCCTTTGCCCCTGTTTCGAGTTGGTTCCTCTGGTCATCGGGATTCATTTCACGGGTATCCTTTCCCAAAGAAAAGTCAAGAGAGGTATTGGAAGAGAGGTTGCCAAACAAATTGGAGTACATTGCCCTAGCTGTAGCCCTTTGGTAATATGCATAGGACTCGGTAGCATCCGAAACACTATATGCATAGTCTCCGCTAATATTAAGGTTTCCTCTGTTCTCCCCAAGGCTCATACCTTTGCTCACAGATGTCTGGTAAATGCTCGGGTCTGTCTTGAATCGGATTGTCAACGGTTCTTTTCCTGCTTTTGATTTTATGATCACGGCACCCGAAGTAAGGTCGCCATACTCAACAGACGGGATACCCCTTATAATTTCTACAGACTCTATATTGTCTGTGGAAATTGACCTGATATCCAATCCGGCATTTGGAGAAGAACCTCCTGCAACTGCACCGCCTCCACCACTAATAGCCGGGGAAAGGGTCTGTAGGTTTGCGTTGTTGGAAAGCGGGGCACCATCTATAACTATGGCTGTACCCATACTGTTCATGTTTGCAGCATCACCGGAGGTAGGGATCCCTGAATTGGTAGGGTTTGCTCCCAAACTCCTGATTGTAAATGTCTTTGCGCTTGACAAGCCACTTTCGTAAGAGGTAACACCTCCGGGCAGCAATTGCATTATATCACTCAAAGAGCTAGTCTGCAAGTGGTCCATTGCCTGGCGTGAAATATTGGAAGCAGTTGCCTTGCCAGCCTTGCTCTCCTGAGCTACAACAGATACTTCATTCAGCCTGAACGAACTCTGCTGCATACGGAAAGTAATTACAGTTTCACTCCCCGGTGCAATGGAAAAGGTAGTGTCAATGGTTTCCATTCCCAAAAAGTCAATCTTGACGCTTATTCGGCCGGGGGAGAGTCTTTCAAAGGAGAATTCCCCTTTTGTATTGGTCGTGTTGAAGGATCCCTGAGGTAAGATTTGCACGGTGGCAAACTCTACAGGAACCGATGGGTTGTCGAGTTCCACAACCTTTCCTTTCAATGTTGCATAATTGGTTTGGGCAAAGCTTTGTCCCAAGCCAAGCACCAACACCATAACCAACACCCAGGAGGGCAACAACAGGTTCTTTGCTCCTGTTGCCTGATTCACGATTTTGTGTCTCTTCATAGTTTAAAAAATTAAATTGGGTTAGTCTTTCTATTTTGTTAGTCGGCTTATTGTTCTTATGAGTTCTTCCTTGACGGCATCATTCTTTTCGGTGTTAACCATAGTCTTACAGAATTCAACAATCTCATCCCTTTTCCAGGAATTTGTAAACCAACCAAAAGCATGGGCCAGTAAAACTCGTAGTTCGTTATCGTCTGACTCCTTCATGAAGCGGAACAAATAATCCAGTTTAGAAACATTGTTCGAGTTCCTTAATGCAGTTATTGTAAAACGTTTGTTTCGGGCAGATGTTTCGGGATCCAGGAGTTGTTCAAAATCATTTTGGGTGCTTGTAAGGGAGTATTCCATGCGGCTCCTCTGCTTTGCCATCTGTTGGTACCAAATACCCTCCTTACCCTCCAAAGCCTTGTCAAAAGCTTCCAGGGCAGCATCCTTGGGATACTCTTCGCTTGCTTCCTTAATCTGGAAATTCACACGTAAACTTGTTCCGGGAGCAACTCTTAATTCCATAATATCCTTTAACAATTCAGGCGATTGATTGGTTGAAGCCTCTTTGGCTGCAAATCTCCTGATGAGTTCGTAATTATCGTGTAATCCAGCCTTTAAAGAGGGAACAATCATATTATTGTATTTCTTGTTTATAAGGTAAAAAGCCATCATCCTTACAGTTGGACTGGGCTGGGTGGTTTGGACCTTGTACAAATCAGAAGTACCCAATACTCCGTTGTTGAACAACATCTTAATAGCAACAGCCTGCACCTCGGGATTCTCATCTTTAGCAAGTTTTTTCCAAAACTTCACATCCCTCCTTTTATGCGACATTGCATGATTCAGCCCCTCCAGATCTTTCCTGGCAGAGCTGTACCTGTATGTAGGGTCACCAATCAAATGCGATTCCAAAGTAAACTGCTCTTTTGCCCAATTTCCTACACTAACTCCCAAATCCAGCAAACCAATCAATTGGTTTGTCCAGATATCTTGAAGGGTATTCACAGAATTTGCCTTTACAACAACGGTATTGCCAGGGTTAAAAATATAGTGACCACTTATATAATCATCCAAATGGAAAGAACCGTTAAAACATGCATCCAGCATTATAAAACGAGCACTTGGAGTGTATCCGTCAAAATCGGCGATATGTATATCCAAAGAGGCATCAGCTATACTATCCTGTTTCATAACCTCAGGGTCAAAAGCATTTGCTACCCAAGATTCAGGAACATTGTAATTGTCTATGTAATATTGTTTGGATGCAGCCGTATCACTGGCACTCCTGATTTTGCCCCTGAAAAACTTGCGGGACATCTCAAGCCACTTATCGGTCATATTGGTTATGGGGCTTCCGTTCAGGAACTGGGTATCGTCGGCACCGTGATGGTGAAGGATGGCCAAATCAAGGTCTTCCCTGGACAATTCTGCCATCAGCCTGTACTTGACATAATCGTCAAAGGTATAGTCAATATAGTTAAGGGATCCTTTTCCTTGTGACAGTTTTGTAAACTGACCTGTAAGGGCCAGCCTTTCATCTGCCCTTGCTACCATACTGTTTGAATTATAGCCATGTCCTGCAAAATAAGTAACCTTTGATATTTCACGGGCAGCCTCTTTTTCCCTCACAACTTTTTCGAAATACCGGTCTATCAGTTCAAACCTGGTTTTCCCTTTGTAAACAGGAGGCTTTATCCTTGCAGAGTAGATCTCGCTGTACACAGACTGAGCTCCATCGGGAGAAAGACTGTAGTAATAATAGAGTGTGTTTGCAGAGTCCCTCTTAATAAAGTCAAATTCAAGGTCAAAATCGTCGTAAAACCTGTCAGAAGGAATGGAAGACCTGTCCCAGTCACGTCTTTGGTCCATCTTGAATGCTGTAGAAAGATGTTGCCCGTCCCTTATCATGGGAACCGGAATATTTCCTACAAACACAGCACCCTCCAGGTTGGACTCCCTGTATAATCCCTCCAGTACATTCCTTATGGAATCGGGGACACCCCAAATATCTTCTATTATAAAAGTTTTCAATCCGTCTGCTTCTATGGACCTTGCATATTTATCCAAAGAGGCTTTGTTTTTTTGCATCACCTGGGAATCTGCAACTATTGCCACGCTCCCTGTGTTCTTGGCAACCACAGGCACCCCTGCAAGGAATATAATTGCACAAGATACTATCAAGTTCTTAAAATTATTCATATCACGCTTTAGTTAAAAAATAGCCCTAAATACTACACACATCAATGAATCCGGGCTATCCAGATTCATTTGACACTATTTGAAAAATTTGGGCAAACCACTACCGGACCCGGCTTGGAATCATTGCCATTGTCGGGGAAGATCACAATTTAAGTTGACGGTTCTTCTCAAAAATCAGCACCCCGCAATGTCGGAACAGTGCATGGAAATTCTTGATCAAAGGACGGTCAACAAACAGCATCTCTTTTACAGGAGTAAAATCATAAAGAAGGATCTCAGACACATTGACTACCACGTCAAATGACATATCCTGTATGAAATGGTCGGCTTTCAAAAATTTATATTCAACTGCGCAACAGTCATCCTTTTTTGTTTTTTGGGCTTCCAGCCTGGCCCCGCAAATGCATTTGTGGTGTGCACTGCAGTGCTGGTCTTCTTCTGTGCATCCGCATTTGGATACAATCCCGAAAAAAGAGACTTGTGCGGCATGATCGCAATGACAAGAGTACCGTCCCACACCAATAACCGAAACCAGGTACATCGATAGCACGACTGAAAGTACTACTATGTTCTTTACATTTGCCATTTGAAATATCTCCAAGAAACAAATGTAATAAATAATTTTAATTAATCTTAAACAAGACTCTATCTTTTTTTTCAAAAACCAAGCAGGGCTCTGGAATCCTGCTCATAACAGTTTTTAAATAATGTTCATTATCAACAATAAAAAGAAACAAATAATCCCCATTGATATTTTCTTGAAATTTCCACAAAGCACCTCCTGGAACCTCATCAAGATAATGAGCAGCCGTAGGGGCACCATTCATCACAGACAAAGGGCCTCTCATCATTTTTATGTTTCCGGTCACACCATTTGCATTTGAAAGCACCTCCAAAGGTATATCAGGCTTTTTCACTTCTTCATTAATAAACATTCGTGCAATTTCAACAGCATCCATGTTCACCCCCAGGCAAGGAGTTTCATATACAATCGAGACATACACATCTCCGACAGCTGCCTGCATTTGATATTTAGAAAAATTGCAATAGTCCAAGATTGTATCCCTGGTATGGAAACCAAACGCATGGATTGAGTAGATCCCAAAGGCATCTTCGGGACTCCCCATTTTATAAAGCTCTACAGAAAACTTTTTGCCTCCCGACGAAACATCCAAAGCCTTTAGCTCTGCAAAATCATATTCGTAGTACAAATCACTACCCCCGTTCATAAACCCATAAAGCGCTTTCCCTGTAAAAGTCCTCTCTCTTAAAATCTTCAAATCATTTGACCCGTATGCAGAAACAGCTAAAAACAACATGGAGCTTAGCAATGCAAAAATGAGTGAGTTTTTTTTCATTGTCCTTGGATTATAATACTTAACTTAATTTAAATCAGCCTAACAGCAGCTCTTCTGTCTTAATCTGTTCTCGCTTGCCAATACCCAGCTTCAACTCCTGGGCCAAATCCAGGAATCTGGAAGCAGATGGCTTGTCCTCTTGCTGTATACCCATCCCTATCCTTTTTGCAATCACCACATCGTGTCCCACCCTGTCCACTGCAACAGGATCCGTGCCCACCAGCAACATATTGTAATTACATATATACTGTGGTTTTGCAGAGGGGCCACCCTCAAAACAACCGGTTATCCCATCTGCAATGTTCAACACAACCTTGTCCCTCAAAGGGGCAAAAGCGCACACATATGCGCATGTCTCATGCCACAATTGATGTAAACGACCTGTATTTGTCACAGAGCCAAAAGAGAGGTTCTTTAGGCACAAAGTTGTTGTGGGGCCAGCATTTTTGAGTATGGGAAGATTGATTATTTTGGTCACTTTTTG
>JAQWAL010000025.1:7030-16797 GCA_028707695.1 Bacteroidales bacterium
CACTTTTTGTAACGGCATGGGAAGTAGTCAGCAACCTGCCGGCAACAGGATTAACTTTCAACCCAATAATATCATTAGGAGTCACAAACATCCTCCAGGCATCAGGCAAATTATCCTTTCCGGTCAATGCCAGCATGGACTTTGCCAGCATATCGTATATCACTTCGGGATTATGCTCCCCTTCTGCCGAAACAGATTTGCCATTGATGCATTTCACAACCCTTCCCGGGAACCTGCCAGGCATGGAGCCGGCAACACGAGGAGATTTGGAAGCGTCAGCAATGTTTGTTTCTATTTCCTGGTTTACAGAGGCAATCAAAGAGTTATCGGCTGCCCTTATAACTGGCGATGCAGCATAGCTAACACCTGCTGCAGCAGCTACTTTAAAAAAATCCCGTCTTTTCATTGTTATAGTGAGTTTAAATACTCCACTCAGTACCCTCTTTGGTATCCTTTACAACAACACCAAGTTTGGCAAGGTTATCCCTTATTGCATCACTTTTGGCAAAATCCTTTTGTGCTTTGGCCTCTTTTCTCATCTCCAGCAACATTTCCATGACACCCTTCAAAACACCACTATTATCTCCTGCCGCACTCTCATCTGCCAAACCCAACACCTCTTTTACAATAACGTCAAAAAGCAAACGAAGTTGCACAACATCTCCTTTGGTAAGGGACATTTTCCCATCTTTAGACGAATTGACTGTCCTGACTGCATCAAAGATACTGGCAATGGCAACCGGAGTGTTCATATCGTCGCAAAGTGCATCATAAACAGAATCAGTTATTTTCTTAATTTCTGCAGAAACATCGCCCTCTTTGGATTTCAAGCCATCCACATCGGCAGCGGCCATCATCAATCTTTTGTACCCCTTTTCGGCAGCAATCAAAGCTTCATTGCTAAAGTCCAGTGTACTGCGGTAATGGGCCTGTAAAATAAAGAACCTGATGGTCATTGGGGAATAGGCTTGCTCCAAAATATTGTGGGACCCGGTGAACAGCTCTTCCAGGGTAATGAAATTGCCCAGCGATTTTCCCATCTTTTGCCCGTTGATTGTAATCATGTTGTTGTGCATCCAATACCTGACACCACCATTCCCACGGGATGCAGTATTTTGGGCAAGTTCGCACTCATGGTGCGGGAACAATAAATCCATCCCGCCCCCATGTATATCAAAGTTCTCTCCTAAATACTTCGAACTCATTGCAGAACACTCCAAGTGCCACCCTGGGAATCCATCACTCCATGGCGACGGCCATCTCATGATATGCTCAGGTGTTGCCTTTTTCCAAAGTGCAAAATCAAAAGGAGAGCGTTTGTCTTGCTGACCCTCCAACTCCCTTGAATTACTTTGCATATCATCCAGGCTCCTGCCCGACAACCTGCCATATGGGTACTTCTTGTTATAGGCTTCCACATCAAAATATACAGAGCCGTTGCTTTCGTATGCATAACCATTGTCCAGGATGTTTTTCACAAGCGATATCTGTTCTATGATATGGCCACTGGCCCTTGGCTCTATGCTTGGAGGTAAAGTGTTGAGTAATTTCATGGCCTCATGGTACCGAATTGTATAATGCTGAACAACCTCCATGGGTTCCAACTGTTCCAGCCTTGCTTTTTTGGCAATTTTGTCTTCACCGCTGTCCGAATCACTCTCCATATGCCCCACATCTGTAATGTTCCTCACATACCTCACTTTGTAGCCTAAATGCCTGAACAACCTCACAAGTACATCGTATGTAATCCCGGGACGGGCATGACCAAGGTGTGCATCACCATAAACTGTAGGGCCGCAAACATAAAGACCTACCATTTTGGGTGTTATCGTTTTGAATTCCTCTTTTGTCCTGGATAATGTGTTGTATAATAAAATTTCCCTTTCCATATAATATAAACCAATAAAGGAGGGGAAACCTATCCCCCCCGATTCAGGTGTCAAAATTATACAATATTTTTTACTCTTCCGAATTATCTTCAAGTTTAATGTTAAATGCCAAAATTTCATAAGTTTGACGCTCAACCCCGGTTTTTGTCACATATTGTACGGGTTTCAACCGGCCAACAATAGACAAGAACATCCCCTTTTTGATCTTGTCAAAATCGGGCATGTTCTTTCCGGCCCAGGCAACAATATTATGCCATACAGTCTCTTCTACCAGTTCACCTTTGCGGTTTTTGTAGCTTTCATTGGTGGCAAGGGACAATCTCATTACCACACTACCCTCTTCCAGGCTGCTTATCCTTGGGTCCAATCCAACATTACCCCTTAGTTCTACTTTGTTCAATGACCTTTCCATATCGAATCAATTAATAATTAATACAGTGCAAAAGAAAACAAAACAGGTTACTTTATTGTTTTATATTAGAAAAACAATCTTGTAAATGAATATAAAGAAAGTTATTTTGTCAATTAATTATTATATTGGATAACAATGACAACATATCAAAATATTACATACATTTGAACCTGTAAAAAAAACCCATAAAAGTTCATAAACATATTATTATCAATAGCATGAAAAATTTTTTCACATTAATTGTTTTGGTATTTTCAATCTTGTCGGTTTCTTCATGTGTACAGAAATCGCAAAAATACAAAGACCTCCAGGCAAAACTGGACTCACTCACAGTGGTCAAGGACTCGGTTACAAACCGTATGGAAGAGGTTTTCACAACTTTGAACGAAGTTGAAAACGGTCTTCGCAACATAAGGGAGGCAGAAAACATCATCTCTTTCCAGTCCCAAAATGGAAACGAACTAACTACAACAAAAAGGGAGCAGATGAAACAAGATGTTGCTGCAATTTCAGATGCTATTTCCAAATACAGGCAACAGATAGAAAAACTCAAAAAGGATAGCCGTATACAGTCTGCCCAATTCAAGAAAAGACTGGAGGCAATAACCGCAGAGCTTGAACAAAAATCTGCAACTATTTTGGACTTGCAAAAACAGCTGGAAGAGAAAAACACCCAAATAAGGGTTAAAACCCAACAAATAGCAACACTGGACAAAACTGTTGCAAATCTCAAAAGCGACGTCTCATCTCTGGCACAGGAAAAGGAACTTCAAAAAGAGACAATTGCAACACAAGACCAGCTTCTCAACACTGCATTTTACATTGCAGGCACAAAAGATGAGCTTATCAATGCAAAGGTAATTTCCAAAGGAGGGTTATTCCGTTCTGCCAGGATTTCCTACGAAGCAGAACAATCTGCATTTGTAAAGATAGACATAAGGGAAATAACAGAAATAAACCTCAATACTACCAAAGCCAAGGTAATGTCTGTACATCCTACCGGCACCTACACTATAGACAGTGATGTAAACGGAATGCAGGTCCTCAGGATTTCTTCTCCGGAAGCTTTCTGGGAACAAACCAAATACCTTGTGATACAAATTCAATAATAATTCTAATAATAATATGAAACTCAAACAAGTGACAATTGTCGCCTTGGTGGCAATGCTTTTTATTAATTCTTGCACTAACAAAATGACAGAGAACCCATTATTGACAACACCCGAAAACAGTTTCGGAGCACCCCCTTTTGACAAAATAACCAACGAACATTACAAACCCGCCTTTGAACAGGCAATTGAAATGGGCAAAGCCCAAATAGAAGCCATAGTATCAAACCCAGAAGAACCTGATTTCCAAAATACAATCTTGGCATTAGAACTGGCAGGCAAAGAACTTGGCAACATCTCCACAATATTCTTCAACCTCAACTCTGCAAATACCAACGACACAATGCAGCAGATAGCACTTGAGGTTTCGCCTATGTTGTCTGAATACAGCAATGATATAATCCTGAACCAAGGGTTGTTCAAAAAGGTGAAGCAGGTCTATGACAACCGCATGCAAATGGAGCTCAACCCAGAACAACTACGGTTGACAGAAGAGAGTTACAAAGGATTTGCACGCAATGGTGCCAACCTGCAAGGTGAAGCAAGGGAGCAATTCCGCGCAATAAACAAAGAGTTGTCACAGCTCTCACTTTTATTTGGCCAGAATGTCCTTGCAGCCACAAATGCATATACATTGAATATCACAGATTCCTCACAACTGGAAGGACTTCCTGAGTTCCTTGTAGAATCGGCAAAATCAGAGGCAAAGGAACGCGGCACCCAAGGGTGGGTATTCACTCTGCAAGCCCCAAGTTACGGTCCTTTCATGCAATACAGCAACAATAGGCAACTGCGTGAAAAAATGTGGAGGGCATACAACAGCAAATCTCTCAACGACCAATATGACAACCAGGATATTGTAAAGAAGATTGTTTCTCTGCGCCAGCAAAAGGCATCATTGCTTGGATACCCGACACATGCAGCCTATGTTTTGGAAGACAACATGGCAAAAGACCCTGAAACCGTAGTAAACTTCCTGGACCAACTTTTGTCCAAGACTATGCCTTATGCAAAAAAAGAGGTTTCCGAGATTCAAAAGTATGCTTCTGACAACGGATTCAACCAAGACCTTATGCCATGGGACTTTAGTTACTGGTCAGAAAAATACAAAAATGAAAAGTTTGCTTTCAACGACGAAATCCTTAAACCATATTTCCAATTGGAAAATGTACAGCAAGCTGTATTTTCCCTTGCCGACACACTGTTTGGTATTAAATTCAAAGAAACCAAAGAAGTACCTGTTTACCATCCAGATGTCAAAGCATACGAGGTGACAGACCGGAATGGAAAATTCCTCTCACTCCTTTACCTCGATTTCTTCCCAAGGGCATCCAAAAGAGGCGGGGCATGGATGACCTCCTACCGTGAGCAGAGGATTGTGGACGGAGTGGAGATGAGACCATTTGTATCCCTGGTCCTTAACTTCACAAAACCAACCGAAGAAAAGCCTTCTTTGCTTACTTTCTACGAAGTAACCACACTTTTGCACGAGTTTGGCCATGCCCTGCATGGAATGCTTGCACAGGGCAGCTATGCCTCCCTTACAGGAACAAATGTTGTTCGTGACTTTGTAGAGCTGCCTTCCCAAATAATGGAAAACTGGGCCACAGAAAAAGAGTTCCTCAAATCATTCGCCAAACATTACCAAACGGGCGAAGCTATCCCGGACAACCTTATTGAGAAAATCATCAATGCCCGCAATTACCTTGGTGGCTACAACAATGTAAGGCAACTCTCATTTGGGATCAACGACATGGCATGGCACAACTTGCAAGACCCCGGCAAGGTCAAAGACATTGTTGCCTTTGAAACCGAAGCAATCAAACACACACAAATATTGCCAATGGTAGATTCTGTAGCTCTGTCAACATCATTCAGCCACATATTCGCAGGGGGATACTCTGCAGGATACTACAGCTACAAATGGGCAGAAGTTCTTGAAGCCGATGCTTTCTCCTTATTCAAAGAGAAAGGCATTTTCAACAAAGAGGTTGCAGCTTCATTCAAAGAGAACATACTGTCCAAAGGCAACCTGCAAGATGCAGCTCAACTATTCCGCAACTTCCGTGGCAGGGACCCTCGCCCCGAAGCCCTGCTGGAGAAGTTTGGTATGAACTAACCCTTTCCACAAAATATACAATTAAAAATAGCCGGCTATACGCAATGTTAGCCGGCTATTTTTTTTTAGATAAAAGTCAAAGTCAGTTAATCAATAACCATCTCCTCTATCAGGTTTGCTGCCCCTGCATAATGTTCAACAACCCACATTACATAACGGATATCAACATTCACACATTTAGTGTACCCCTCTACAAAGTAAAGGTCACCAGCCATCGACTCCCTGTTCCCGTCAAAAGCCAAACCAATCAACTCTCCTTTGCCATTAAGCACAGCACTTCCGGAATTGCCTCCGGTTATATCATTATCGCTCATGAAGTTCACATACAAAACACCATCCTTGCCCCAACGGCCCCAATCCTCTTTTTCCAAGGCATCACGGAGCTTATCACCAATCCTGAACTCATAATTGGAAGGATCCTCTTTTTCCAATATACCTTTTGATGTTGTCAGGTAATGGTATTTGACAGCATCCCTGGGGTCAATGCCACCAACCTCTCCAAAGGTAAACCTCATGGTAGAGTTGGCATCGGGGTAAGCATTCATACCCATCTCTTTTTGCATCTCGTACATGGCATGCACATAAAGCCTCCTTTGCTCAGACAACGAAATACCCGACTCCTTCTCAATACTACTGAGTTGTTGGTTGAACTCCCTTATGGATATTGTGTTCACAACTTCTATCACAGGATCGTTCAGAATATCCTGGACACTTCGTGTTGCAGAGAAAAACTCTTCTAAACGAGCCTTGTCGGTAACAACACTATTGTCATAAATATAGTCTGCAATTGCAGTAACATTGTTGTCAAACTTTTGTAGCAAAGTCTTGAACGACTCTGCATAAAAAGAGTCGGGCACCTCTCTCAAATAATAACCAAGCATCACTTTGAAAAGCTCCCTGTCTGCCTCTACATCGGCAGAGGCAAACAAATCCTTTGCAATATTGTAAAACTCTTTTGCCCTTGGGAAAGAGAGATCGAAGCTATCTTTCTTTTCCCTCTCCAAAAACCTGGTTATGCCCATGAACCTCTGTCCAATACCAATAAACTCTGCACCCCTTACCAAAGATTCCTGGAAATAGCCCTTATGTTTTTCGGCATCGGCCTTCATTGCATATCCCTTTTGCAGTTTGTCAAGCACCTTACCATATTTCTCCAGCCTTTCCGGAGTTGCACCAATCCATTCCAACAACATCTTTTCACGCTCCTCTACTTTGGAAATTACATCGAACCTATCAATACACAGGTTTTCCCATTTTGCATAATCGGTATAGTTGCTTATCCCAAAGTATTTATCGGCATATTTCAGTCTTATTTCATCGGACTTGTCCATGTATTTTTTCCACACCTCAAGTTTTGAACGCCTTACAGAGTTAACTATAGGATTGAGCACCTCAAACTTCTCTTTGATCTCAAACGAAGAGCTATACCTGTTGGTTCTTCCCGGGTATCCCATGATCATTGTAAAGTCATTCTCCTCCACTCCTTTGGAAGATACGGTCAAAAACCTTTTTGGTGCAAAAGGGATATTTTTGTCTGAATACTCTGCCGGAGAGCCGTCCGGAGCAGAGTAAACCCTGTAAATAGCAAAATCCCCTTTATGCTGAGGCCACCCCCAATTATCGGTCTCCCCTCCGAAAGCACCAATTTGAGCGGGAGGAGCTCCCACCAACCTTACATCGGAGAAAGTCTCGTAAAAATAGAGCAGGTATTTGGAACCTCTCCATTCAGATGACAAAGACTTCTCATATGGGTTGGACTGGAACCTCTCATCTACAACAGATGCTACCTTGTTCATGAAGAAAAGGCCTCTTGGACCCGCAGCATCAAGGCTGTCAATAATATGATTTACCAAATCGGTAACATCTGCGATACCTCTCAAAAAAGTCACGCTTTTGCCCTTGATTGGCATCTCCTGTGTCATATCCATAGCCCAAAAGCCATTCTCAAGGTAGTTGTGCTCAGAGGTACTCAACGAATGGATATCTCCATATGCACAGTGATGGTTTGTTATCATCAAACCCTTTTCTGAGATTATACTACCACTGCACATCCCTCCGTCTATCGCTACAATTGCATCTGACAAAGCAATTGACTCGGGATTGTAAATTTCATTTTGATTGAGTTTAAGCCCCTTTTTCTCCATAAGCTCAAAGAGCTGCCTGTCAATCTGGCTCATAAGCCACATGCCCTCATCGGCATTTGCCTTTGGCACAAAAAGAGCCACCAAAATGGCTATCCAAAATATTTTTTTCATCGCTTTAGTATTTAAAAATAATCTGCACCCCTGTTTCTCATCCTTTGGAAGGACACAAAGGTGCAGAACATGTAAAATTATTTTAATCTTAGAAATTCATCCCGAAAGAGAGGGAAAAATAGCCTCTGTTCCCAAGGTCTCCGGCATCCATGTGGTTGTATGAAGCTCCCAAATAAATTGAAGAACCTTTGTCCATGTTCACCATCCTCCTGTATTTCATTCCCAATCCAGCAACAAACCTGTCGGCAGTCTGGTAGGCAAAATCCTGCTCAAGCAAACTCTGGTTCAAAGCAAGCGCGCCTGAATCCAAAGGCCTGTACACATCAAGCATATTGCCATCGGCATTGTAAACACTACCATTCACGCTTATATCAATAGAGGAGATTTCCGAAAGAGAAAAATCCCTGTTGGCCTTTACAAACAGTTCATTGATTGTGAAGTCCTGGCTATACCTGGCAGGGAAAAGTTTGTAGCTCTTCTCATATTTGTTGCTGTTCACACCTGCAGAGAGTATCCAGTTGCATCTCCACTCGCCATCCCTTATGAACATTTTGTACTCTGCTCCATACTTTTGATGCTCTGTAACATACCTCAAATCCTTTCCATGCTCAAAATAGGCCCATTGATTAGTTTCGCCCGGAATCCTGTCGTAACTGTTCACGATACTGTAAGAAAGGTCCTCTTCGCTGGCAAAAGAGAGCAACAAGAAATGGTCAAGGTTGTTTGTAGTGAGCCTCAACCTCCCGTCATATTCGTAATTAAGGTGTTCAATGGCAGCATACCTTTTTGTGAAGTTATCTTCTTCTAAGTTATTGGTGTTACCATAACTGGCAGAAAACTGGTTGAAGAAACAGAGTTCTCCTGTCCTTAAATGGGCCTGGATAGAAGCTCCGAAAATATCTTTTATATATTTCCTTTTGTCATCAACAGTAGAAGATATGCCCGAAGATGACTGGAACCAGAGACCCTCCATGTAAAAGAGCTTCTTTCCGGTTATGTCACCAATAAAGTCATACTTTACCTCTTCTACATCCCTTTTGTAATTGAGGTTAAATCCAAGGTTCAGGATACCCCCTTTGTAAGTTATACCTGGCGAAACATTCATCATTGAAAGGGTGTTCAGGTTCCTCCCGTCTACCCTTTTGGCAGCTGTAGAGGTATTGTAGTCAAACTCGGCTCCGATTGAAACCCTGTCATTCAGTTTGTATCCAACCTTTCCGGTCATAATGTAAGACTCCCTCAACACTTTGCCTGGTATTGAATCTGTTATAGGGTTAAGATTGGCCCGGGGATAGATTGTACCCCTCCACGCCAAATCTTGGTTCACACCATAGTCGTAGTTGAACGAACCATAAAAGAAAACCTTGCCCATTTTTGTGTAGGATTTGGTTTCTATACCAACCACCGAATACTTCGAAGGGTCGTCAAAGTTCCTGTAATCACCACTCTCCGTAGAGAAATAACCACCAACATTGGCATAGTTGTCGGCTTTGTTGAATACCAACCCGGCTCCGTTCCCTGTTTTGAGCCATGGGTTCTTAAGTTCGATTTTTTCAAAAGTGTAATGCCTTTTTTCTGACCTGTGCTGGGATTGCAGAGTAGCCGGAAGCAGACAAACCATAATTACACTCGACAAATATATAAGTTTGTTCTTCATTTCAATATCCATTACTTGTTTAACAATGATACCTGAGACCTTACTTCAAAATCGTTGGACGAGTTATTGGTGTCCATGTAAACGATCCTTCCTCCGGCTGCTGCAGTTGCAGCTTCGTCAATTTTCCTGTGGATGCTCTGTCCCTGTCCTGCTCCCTCTATCAAGGCAAAACCATTGTCAACCTCTGGCCTCAACCTTTTTGTATCGGTAACACTCCTGAAACACTCCAGTCCGTCAAGAACAAGATTCTTATCTACCATAAGCACATTAAAATTGCTGTTGCTGTACTTTGGATTTTGAGTATAAGTATCTGCTACAAACTCCTC
>JAQWAL010000025.1:16897-18922 GCA_028707695.1 Bacteroidales bacterium
CCATTGAAAATGTAGATTATCCCCCCCGATTCAGTCTCTTTGAATTCGGTGGTTGCAATATAACTACCATGTGCAACATCTATTGACGCCACACCACTTGAATTTGTCTGGCCCTGGAACATACGCCCCGTATTTGGGTCTGTAAGGCTCACTGTCAGTCCTTCCAAAGAGTAGTCATACTCCTGAGGCAATATAACCTCAATCTTTATTGTCGAGCTCAGGTTGTCATCCGAAAAATCGGCCTCCCTCAAATCCTTGAGGCATCCCGACAAAAAGAGTGGAAGTACCAAAATCAAAAATAAATATATCTTATTAGTTTTCATCACCTCTTGTTTTTAAAAAGTTAATTTCAGTTCTGCACCAAAATAAATAGGAGTATTTTTGATACCACCTGCAGCGTTTGGCCTGGACTTGTCTACCATCAATGGTCGCGAGTTGGTAAAGTTGTTGGCATAGAAAGAGAGCGATGCAATATCACCCAACTCTTTTGTAACCCTTATATTTGCCATGAAATAAGGTTTGAATCCACTTTCAAGGAAATTGAAACTATTGTCTGTCCTCAGCCTCAATACTTCCAGCCTTCGTTTAAGGTCATTGTCAGATGTTGTGTGAAAATCACTGAAAGGCCTTACTACACCCTCCCTGTCCATATATGCGATAGGGTCACGGTATAGGGTCATAAGGTTGGACTTGTTGTTGTAATCGCCGTATACAGCATTGCCGTTGGAATCTTCTGAATAGACATTGCCATAGTCATAGCCGTTCCAGCTATTTGACATCCAAATACATTGAGTTGTCAAAGAGACAATCATACGAATAGAAGGAATCCTTGTAACAAAGCTGAGGTTTGTAGTAAGTCTCTCCCTTCCCGATCCGGCACTTACGGTGTTTTGGTTGTCTTTGTAAATACCAATGTACATGTTGTCCGATTGTGGATCTATAGGGTCATTGCCCCTTTTGTAACTATAAACCTCTCCGGTAGAGAAATCATTGGATGTTATGTATGCACCGCTTACAATAATGGAAGTGTTTATTGGTTTGATTGTACCGAAATCTATGTCATACTCTATTCCCCATTTGTCAACAGAACCTCTGTTGTCGGGCCTTGAGTAACCTTTATATTGGTTGTAAGGGGTATAAGCCAGCTCTTGGTATACACCATCCTGGTCTTTCACCCATATTGTCCCGTTTTCGTATTTAGGAGCAGCATTCGGGTCTGTAACTGGATTGTAGTAATTGATTGTCTGAGGTATGTAACTTTTGTTATCTGAGAAACCATCCCTCACCTTTTCGTTGAAGTATGTGAACCTGGCTTCTATACCGGCCACATTAACATCAAAACCTACCTCAAAATTGTTTGTCCTGATTGGCTTGAGATTATACCCCAGCCTATTGTCTATCACAGATGTCTGTATAAGTGCCAGGCTCTCCCCGGTTACACTGTTCCTGTACTGGAACAAGGCATTGTCCACATATTCAGGAGCAGGGTAAAGGAAAGATATTGTAGGTAACTTTTGCATTATTCCCCATCCTCCTCTCAAGGCAATCTCCCTGAAAAGACCTGTCCTCCTGGGAGTCATGATGTTGAATTTTGCATTGAACCTTGGGTCGAATGTAGGATCGTAATCATAGCCATCCACAATCATTTTTGTAAAACGCAAACCGGCCATAAGCTCCAATGTGCTCTTGTTGCCATTAATCGGAATGGTTGCTTTCTCCTCTACAAAAGCACTCAAATCCGACACAAAAGGAATATCGCTGTATTTGCGTTCCCTGAAGTATTGGGGCATCTCCCCTTTATAATAGGTTCCGTCACCTTTGTTGCCTTTGGTATTGAACTCCACACCCGCCATTGTCTTGAACAGGGTTCCTGCAATTGATTTGTTAAGGTTGCCGGAGATTTTGGCATTCAAATAGACAGGGACCTCATTTACCCATTCATCCATTGAGTATGGTTGCGGGGTAAAGTATCCCAATCCAATACCATCGGTTGTCCTGTTGGTGGTAGGCAGAGGCAAATCCTGC
>JAQWAL010000025.1:19022-21739 GCA_028707695.1 Bacteroidales bacterium
GACTCAATGTTGTCGGTAGATATGGCGCGGAAGTCCATTACATCTGATTCCATTCCGGCATCGCTGGATACCTTTGATCCGTTTATAAGCAATCCTACACCCCTTAGGTTGTTTTCATTTTCGTTGATGGAACGGATTGTAATTTTGTTTTCAGAGGTCAATGTCGGGTTTTCAATTACCGCACCCGGCATCAATTGCATCACATCCGAAAGGCTGGTTGCCTGCAAGTGTTCAATAGCCCTCTTGTCCACGCGGGAAGAGGAGTTCATGCTGCTACCCGCCTTTGCGGTCACAACAACGTCGTCTAGTTTAAGGTTCTCTTCGGTGAGCTGGATCTTGAAACCAGAAACGTTTTTTTGCAAAGTTACGGGGTAAGTTACTTTCTGGTAACCAAGGGAAGTCGCCTCCAATGTATATAGTCCCGGAATAATCCCGGAAATTGAAAATTTCCCTTTGTCGTCGGAAAACCCCCACAGATTAAGCTCTTTAATCAATACATGTGCGTAGGCTATGGGCTCCTGCGAATCACGGAGAACTACCATGCCTTCCAGTGTTACCCTCTCCTGTGCTTTTGCAACGGAGATGTTTGGTATTGCCCATACAGACAATAACAACAGTACCAATAATTTTTTCACAGTTAGGTTAGTTTGGTTAATAAATAGTTATGTTTATGTTAGTTGTTTTAAACCAATCCTTTCAATCCAGCATATTTTAATGCTCTCCAAACCTCTCGATTTTGCAAATATACAAAAAATCCTTATTGGCATTGACTTTCCGCAATTTTTATGAATCTTTTAAATTTTAAGTGCAACCCTCAATAAATCAAAAGGTAATTATTTTAATTTGCAATAATTTCAATATAAATAGTCATTTTTTTCTAAATTAAAATTTCAAATTCTCTATATTTGGCGCGATTTACAACATTATTATTATATTTGCGTAGGATTTAAAAGAGTCCCGTGTCTTATAGTATGTGTTAGAGAAAATTCTTACAAATTATAATTATTGAACAATGAAAAACTTTAAGAAAAATTGGTTACGCCACTTGATTCAGTGGGGAACAATTATTACCATTGTCATTATCCTGACAAAGATCTTTGGCAACGAAAGTGCCGACCCGGAGGCGTACTGCCCATTCGGAGGCATTCAAACATTTGCCACCTACCTTGTTGCCGGATCCATGGCTTGCAGCATGACTGCCACTCAAATCATGATGGGAGTTGTCCTTGCTTTGGGAGTTATTTTCCTGAGCAAACTGTTTTGCGGTTACCTCTGCCCCCTTGGTTGGGCTACCGAATACCTTGCAAAACTTCGTAGAAAGCTGAATATCAAGGAAATTGTAATCAGGAGCGGTTCCATTGCAGACAGGGCTTTAAGGTCCTTCAAATACATTTTGCTATTCTGGATCTTTTACATGACTGTAAACGATTCAGAGCTTTTCTGCAAAAACTTTGACCCATATTACGCGTTTGGCACTGGTTTTCAGGGCGAACTTACAATGTGGATGGCAATAATTTCCATAGCCGTATTTTTCTTGGGCAACTTCTTTGTAAAGATGTTCTGGTGCAAATATTTGTGCCCGCTGGGAGCACTCAGCAACATCTTCAAGTTTGCAATCACATTTGTAGTGCTTGTTGCTGTTTACGCTGCAATCGACTTGGCTGGTCTGTCACTTTCATGGGTTTACCTTTTAGCTGCCACTACAATCCTTGGATGGTTGTGGGAAATCATTTATTTGGAGTCCAAAGTATTCCCTGCACTCAAAGTTGTACGTTCTTCAGAAAAATGTAACGACTGTGGTCTTTGTGCAAAAAAATGCCCTTACGGCATCAACGTAGACAAAGTAGGTTCTGTAAAACATATAGATTGTAACCTTTGCGGAGAGTGTGTCGCAAGTTGTAACCAAGATGCACTTACATTCGGAGGCAAGAAAAGTTTCCGTTGGGTACCTGCAATTATGACTGTGGTACTGTTCTTTGTTGCCCTATACCTTGGTTCTACCATGGAACTTGCAACAATAGATGTGAAATGGGGAGACGAGGCTCAACAAGAAAACCTGGAAATGGTTAAAATTGAAGGTTTGCGTTCTGTATCCTGCTACGGCAGTTCCATGGCATTCAAAGCCAAGCTGGAAAAAGTACCGGGAGTTTACCGTGTTGCAACATTTGTGAAAAACTCATATGCGAATGTCTATTACAACCCTTCAGAAGTAACAGAAGAGAAGATACGTGAAGAAATATATGTTCCGTCCAAATTCAAGATCAACACCCCTCCGACAGATGTGAATCAAATCAAGGTAATCACAATTTACACAGAGAAGATGTATGACAGGATGGACCCTAACTACCTGGGTATGCAGCTTCGCAACAGCGGCAAAGCCTACTACGGTCTTGAAACCGAATATAGCTGTCCACTCACAGTAAGGCTTTACATGGACATGAACGAGCCTGTGGACGAAGATTTCCTGGAAAGCATGGTAGAACTTAAGGAGTTGGATATGCCTGTACATGGTGGCGGAGTCCGCAAAATTGAAGTTGATTACGAATTCATTGGTCTGGCAGAGGGTTCCGATACTGTCTCAAGGATAGAATTCCTGAGACGCCAGTTCACCAACTTCTCTGTCAATTTCAAATCCAACCAAGAAAAATGGGCAGGACAAAACGAAGCTATCTACGAAATCATATACCCTGGTTTGGACAAACCGCTTATCTCCAGGA
>JAQWAL010000025.1:21839-23484 GCA_028707695.1 Bacteroidales bacterium
TTCCTGAGACGCCAGTTCACCAACTTCTCTGTCAATTTCAAATCCAACCAAGAAAAATGGGCAGGACAAAACGAAGCTATCTACGAAATCATATACCCTGGTTTGGACAAACCGCTTATCTCCAGGAACCTTCCATATTTGTCCAACCACCTTTCCCAGATAGACGGATTCCTTTCTATAAATACCCTGGTAAACGACAACCAAGATTATTGCATACAAATTACCTACTCCAAGGATGCTTTGGACGAGGATAAGATTTGGGAAGCAATAACAAGGGCCAAATGGAATATAAAAGACAGGGAAGGAGTAGTATCGGAAGTTGACGCTAAACTTTCTTTCGAAGAAAAAGGCAAGACCCTATAAACAAACAAATAAACTAACCCTAAGGAACCCACACCAAAAATGTGGGTTCTCTGCTTAAAACAAACGTAATGAAAAGACTTATACAAACAACGCTGTTGCTGCTAATGCTGGCGGTTGTCTATCCTATGCAAGCCGATGAAGGAATGTGGCTTATAAACTTGCTGGATAAGAACCTTGCAGGGAAGATGAAAAAAGCAGGACTCAAACTGGACACAAAAGTTATTTACGACCAAAACTCACCATCAATAAGTGACGCCGTTGTCGCCCTGGACTTTGGATGTACCGGAAGCATGATTTCAAAAGAGGGGCTTTTGATAACCAACCACCACTGTGCATATGGAGATATCCACTCATTGAGTACCCCCGAGCACAACTACCTGGAAGATGGTTTTTGGGCAATGAACCGCGAACAGGAGATGCCTATCAACGGCAAATCCGTTTTTTTCCTGCGGAAAGTGACCGATGTTACAGAAGAGGTAAAGCAGGTTGTTGACTCATTGAGAAAATCTGGAGCCATGGGCGGGATGCGCAAAGTATCCAGCGTTATGGAAAAAGCATATAATGCAAAAAGTGGCATGGAAACCATGCTCATGTCCATGTACAAAGGATCTGTCTATTACATGTTCTTCTACGAAGTTTACACAGATATCCGTTTGGTTGGAGCGCCCCCCGTTTCCATTGCAGCATATGGTGGTGACACCGACAACTGGGAGTGGCCGCAACACAAAGGTGATTTTGCACTCTACAGGGTATATGCCGACAAAAACGGCAAACCAGCCAAATATTCAAAGGAGAATGTCCCTTTGGAACCTGTGAAAGTACTGGATATCTCTACCAAAGGTGTAAAAGAGGGTGACTATACAATGGTAATAGGATTCCCCGGCAGGACAAACAGATACAGCTCTTCATTTGGAGTGAACCAAAAGGAAAAGGTAACCAACCCTGTCTCAGTGAAACTTCGTGAAAACAAGCTCCGTATAATGAACAACTTCATGGAACAAGATCCAAAGACAAGGCTTGTTTATGCCGACCATTATTTTGGAATCAGCAACGTGCAGGAGTTGCAAGCAGGTGAAATTTACAACTTCCGCAGGTTCAATGTTGTGGATATCAAAAAAGAAGAAGAGAAAGAACTACAGCAATGGATAGATGCCAACCCCGACAGGAAAGCCAAATATGGCAACCTTTTGCAAAGGATGGAAGAGAATTACAAGGCTGTAGAAGATATAACCAAATACAAAAAATATTACCAGGAAACCGTTGTTGCCGGACAAGGATTCAT
>JAQWAL010000067.1 GCA_028707695.1 Bacteroidales bacterium
GGAGCTTTGTCGATTAACTGAACACCTTTTTCTGCCAGCTCGTCAAGACTTGCCTGGAGCCCATCTTCAGTTGCAAAAGCAATGTGATGAACACCTTCTCCTTTCTTCTCTATAAACTTACCTATTGGACCTTCGGGACTCGTGCTCTCCAAAAGTTCAATTTTTGTTTGTCCAACTTTGAAGAATGCCGTTTTGACTTTTTGGTCGGCCACCTCTTCAACTGCATAACATTTTAGTCCGAGCATTTGCTCGTACATTGGAATTGCTGTATCCAGGGATTTAACGGCTATTCCGATGTGCTCAATATGCGATAGTTTCATGATTTATAAAATATTGGTAATAAATATTTAATGAATATCCTGCAAAGGTATGAAATTATAAGATGATGGCAAAAAAAAAAGCGGTTGATTATTCAACCACTTTTCTATTTGACAAGGCGTTAATTAGCCATTGTGTGATAAACGTTTTGAACATCATCGTCATTTTCGAACCGCTCAATCATTTTTTCAATTTCTGCCCGGGCATCCTGGTCGAGTTGTTTGAGCTCTGTGTTGGGAATCCTTTCAAATCCTCCTGTAACCAATTCAAAACCTTTTTCTTCTATGAACTTTTGAATGCTGCCGTAAGATTCGAAACTACCGTATATTACAATTTCTTCTTCTTCCATGAAGAGTTCCTCTGCCCCGTAGTCTATCAGCTCAAGTTCCAACTCTTCCAAATCTACAGGTGAGCTGCTTTTTACCTTGAATACCGATTTCCTGTCGAACATGAACTCCACACTGCCGGATGTTCCGAGTGAGCCTCCGAATTTGTTGAAGTAACTCCTTACATTGGCGACAGTCCTCATTATATTGTCGGTTGCAGTTTCCACCAAAATAGCTATTCCGTGAGGTCCGTATCCTTCGTAAACTACCTCTTTGTAGTCTGAATGATCTTTTTCCACAGCCCTTTTGATGGCTCTTTCTACGTTGTCTTTGGGCATGTTCTCTGAGCGGGCAGTAGAAATAAGAGCCCTTAGCCTAGGGTTGTTGTCAGGATCTGGCCCACCAGATTTTGCTGCCATTGTAATCTCTTTGCCTAGACGTGTAAAGACGCGGGCCATATTGCCCCACCTTTTGAATTTACGCTCTTTCCTGAATTCAAATGCTCTTCCCATATCTTATCAATTTTTTGCCCGGGACAAAGCCTAATTGACACTAATCCTGGCAATGTACTTGTCGGCATCGGTGCCCTCTTGGCTTTGAGGGTATTTCACTTTTATCTCTTCGTATAGTTTTATTGCATCCTGGGTGTTGCCCAACTCTTCGTGCATCAATGCGGCTTTCAGCATGTAAGATGCAGCAAAAAGGTTGTCATGGTGAGCTGCAGCCTTAAGGTAATAATTCAATGCCTCCTTGTTGTCCAAAAGGTTGGCATATGCATCACCAATGTTTGCAATAGCCCTTGCCTGGGTAATGGGATCGTCAGATTTGTATTTCCTTAGCATTGATATTGCCTCTTGGTAATTGCCAAGATGGAGGTTGCAAATTCCTGCATACATATATACAGCAGCAGGGGCGGCAGAGCCGTACTCTTCTATTACTTGATTGAACCCTAGTGTATTGCCGTCTCCATTAAGAGCAACTTCAAAGTTGTCGTTACGGAAGTTTTGTTCGGCAACGAATGTTTGGGCCATGGCCTCTTCTTTTAAAGGCTTGCGGTAAAATTGCGAGTAAGAGAAGCCAATAGCGACAATAGCCAAAACTGCAACTACTGAGTAGATCAAGATGTTCTTGTTCTTTTCCAAAAAGTGTTCAGTGGCGTTCAGAGCGTTTTCTACACTCTCTTCAGGGTCATGTTGGTTGATTTTCTTTGACATTTCTGATTTTTTTTAGCAGGATGCAAAATTACAATATTTTATCTAATCTCAAATTATTTAATAGGGAAAAGTCGTAACTTTGTAAGATAACTTAAGGATAATGTTTTTAAATCAAATTTCAATATCGGGATTCAAGAATATCTCCAAAGCCAAAATCCATTTTTCTCACAAGCTGAATTACATCACTGGAGTCAATGGATCTGGCAAGACAAACTTGTTGGATGCAGTCTATTACCTTTCCATGACCAAAAGTTATTTTCCGATTCCTGACGGACAAATTATCAACTATGAAGAAAGTAATTGCCATATTGCAGGTGAATACTCCAGGGATGACCAGACAAAGGATATCATTTCTTTTTCATATGAAAAAGGTGGCGCCAAACTATTCAAGAGAAATTCAAAGCCATATCAAAGATTGTCTGACCATATAGGAGTTATCCCTATTGTAATGGTTTCTCCGTACGATAATTGCCTTATAAATGAATCCGGGGAGGAACGCAGGAAGTTCATAAATTCGATTCTGTCCCAATTAGACCCAGAATACTTGAGGAGAATACAAAACTACAACCAGCTTTTGCAACAAAGGAACAAATTGTTAAAAGAAGAGAAGGCCAGCAAAACCCTATTGGATACATTTACAGAAAGGATGTCTGTGAATGCCAATTATGTTCATGCAAAAAGAGATGGTTTTATCACACAGCTACAGCCAATCGTTGTCAAGTATTATAACAAGCTTTCCGGTAACGGTGAAACCATCTCTATTGAGTACAGGTCCGATCTGTCAGAAAACTCGCTTGAAAACCTTCTCAGGAAGAACGAAGAGAAGGACAGGGTTTTCAAGTATACTACCTGCGGCATACAAAGGGATGATATCGTATTCAACATGAATGGATACAAATTCAGGAACTGTGGGTCTCAAGGGCAGCAAAAAACATTTTTGATAGCCCTCAAGCTTGCGCAGTTTGAAATAATGAAGGAGATATACGGGAAGTTACCAATACTTTTGCTGGATGATGTGTTTGACAAACTGGACATGAACAGGGTGGGGGCATTGCTTTCGATGGTCTCTTCCGATGTTTTTGGACAGATATTTATTACTGATAGCAATAAAGTAAGGGTAAAGGAGATGCTGGAAAATATCGGAGGCGATTATTTGCAATTGGATATCAAAAACGGGGAGGTTTTATGAGAAGGGAAAAGTCTGTGCCTGTGGGAGAGTTGTTCTCTCAATTACTCAAAAATTCTGGTTTGGAAGAGGGGGTAAAGAGGGTGGATGTTTTCAATGCATACAACCAGGTTGTCGGAAACCGCTATGCAGAATATACCTCAAGTAAGTATTTCAAAGATGGAAGGCTAACATGTGTGATATCTTCTTCTGTTGCTCGTAATTCCTTGATAATGCATAGGATGACAATAATTGAGAGGATGAATGGTTTGCTTGGGAATAATCTAGTCAAGGAGTTGATATTAAAATGAATGTGATAAAAAAAAATAGAATAGTAATCGATGCCGACATCCCTTTTATAAAGGGAGTCCTGGAGCCATACTTTGATGTGACCTACATTAAAGGTAACATGATTGACAATTCTTTATTGCTGGACAAAGATGCTATTGTAATAAGGACAAGGACGGTGTGTTCACCTGAATTGTTATCGGGTAGCAAGGTGAAGGCAATATTCACAGCTACCATTGGCATGGACCATATAGATATGGAGTACTGCGGCAATAACGGGATAGATGTTTTCAGTGCACAAGGTTGCAATGCCTATGGTGTTATGCAGTATGTTGTTACAGCTATATTTGAGCTGTTCTTAAAAATGAGGGTTACAGGGTTCAGGAAAATGAAAATTGGTGTTGTTGGAGCCGGTAATGTCGGTGAAAAAGTTGCCACCTTTTTTGAACGGTCAGGTTTTGATGTTTACAGGTGTGATCCACCCAAAAGTGAGGTGAATCAAGATATAAAGTATTATCCTCTGGATTATCTGCTTTCTTGTTGCGACGTGTTGACATTGCATGTTCCTTTGGATTCACAAACTCGAAACATGTGTTCCTTTGATTTTCTTGCCAGGATCAAGGAGGGGGCAATCTTGGTAAATACTTCCAGGGGAGAGGTGGTCGATGAACTTTCCCTTTTGGAACACAAAGAGAAAATCGGTGGATTGGTACTTGATGTATGGCAAAATGAACCAATGATAAATGAAGGGCTGGCATTGGTATGTGATTTTGCAACTCCTCATATTGCAGGGTACTCATATGAGGGGAAAGTTAATGCAACTCTCTATTCTGTCCGTAATCTTGCTCGTTTTTTTGGGATAAAGGAGCTGGAGAAGTTTGAAATAGAGTTGCCCGAATTGCCTAAGGTAAAGGCAGAGGAATTTTTTGGTGAGGATGCTTTGGAAAGAACGGTCAATTTCCTTAGAGGTCGTTTTGATATCAAAAAGGAGAGCAATATGTTGTTGGAAAACCTTGACAGATTTGAAACATTACGTTCTGAATACAAATATAGGAGAGAATTGCCGTTGGATACAGCCATTTTTTTGAATAGACTTTTGGATTGATTAACTTTATCAAAAATAAGATTATGCTGACAAATGAGGATGTTTTGAAAATTGAAAAAAGGGGTTCTTCAAAAGAGAGGGTAGAAAGCCAATTGAAAAAATTTGAAACAGGGTTTCCTTATCTTGAAATAGTTGCTCCTGCTACACCTGATAAAGGTATAAGTGTTCTTTCTAAAGAGGAACAATTTTCTTGTGTGAAAAGGTATTCCAAATTTGAAGGTTCCGTGACCAAATTTGTCCCGGCATCGGGTGCTGCTACCAGGATGTTCAAGGATTTGTTCGAAGCCATGGGGGCATTGGACAAAGGTCAGGAGATGGCAGAAAAGGCAAATTCTTTTTTTGAAGAACTTGATAAATACCCATTTTACAAAGATTTGCAGGATTTGTTCTCTTTTGATATAGTTGGCAATAAAGATGTAAGGTCCAGACAAATTGTACTGGAATCGCTTCTTACAGAAGTTGGGTTGGGGTATGGTTCACTCCCAAAAGGGTTGATCAAATTCCATAAATATGATAATTATGTTAGGACAGCGCTGGAAGAGCATTTGAGTGAATCTGCCGGGTACGGTATTGATAAAAGAGGTTTTGCCAAATTGGTATTCACGGTTTCCCAAGAGCATTTACCGTTATTCAGGAGCCTGGTCCAGAAGATCAGAAGTCAATACGAGAAGAATTTCAAGTATAGCCTGGACATATCATTTACTTTACAAAAACCATCTACTGACACCATTGCCGTGGATATGGAAAACAGACCTTTCAAAGAGAGTAACGGGGAGCTTTTGTTCAGGCCTGCAGGACATGGTGCATTGATAGAAAACCTGAATGATATTGATTCGGACTTGGTGTTCATCAAAAACATTGATAATGTGACCAGGGAAGAACTTACTATAGATACTGTTTGGTGGAAAAAGGTTTTGGCTGGACATCTGCTTGGCATTCAATCCAAAGTGTTTGGATATTTAGAGCAACTCAATGGAGAAAGGGTAGATGGCCTTAACAAAATAATCAAGTCTTTTATAGAAGAGACCTTTTGCATGCAATTGCCAAATGTAGATGAGAGCATAGAAAAAGAATATCTTACAGCTATTCTTGACAGGCCTTTGAGGGTTTGTGGTATGGTAAAGAACCTGGGAGAGCCAGGAGGAGGTCCTTTTTTGGTAAGGGATGCCGATGGTTCTGTATCCCTGCAAATCCTGGAAGGTGCACAATTGGATATGTCCGATTTATC
>JAQWAL010000068.1 GCA_028707695.1 Bacteroidales bacterium
CAAATAGAAAAAGAGCTCTATTCAAGACATAAATAGAGCCCTTTGGCTTTTTGCCGGGATTTTGGTAATGCCGTAATCCAGGTTTTAAAACAGTCCGGAGATTACTCCGTCATTGTCAATGTCTATCCTTTCGGAAGAAGGGGTGGCAGGCAAACCAGGCATACGCATGATTTCCCCGGTAATAGGTACAAGGAAACCGGCGCCGGAAGCGATCTCGATTTCCCTTACTGTAATGACAAAGTCTTTTGGCCTTCCAAGCAGGTCCGGATTGTCCGAAAGGGATTTTTGTGTTTTTGCCATACAAATTGCCAGGTCATCCAATCCAAGCGATGCAATTTTTGCCAGATTGGCTTTTGCTTTAGGGGTGTAGTCCACTGCTTCGGCACCATAAATTTTCTTGGCAATGGTCTCGATTTTCTTCTCTACACTATCTTGCAAAGGATAAAGAGGCAGGAAGTTAGGACAGCATGTTTCGGATGCCTCTACAACCATTTGGGCCAACTCTACTGCACCCTCTCCTCCTTTTGCCCAAACATCAACTACCGATACAGGGATGTCATGGCTTTGGCAAAACTCTTTTACAAAGTCTATCTCTTCCTGGGTGTCGGAGGTAAAGCGGTTGATTGCTACTACCGGAGCAAGGCTGAACAGTTTGATGTTCTCTACATGTTTCTCCAGGTTTTCTATTCCTTTTTTGAGGTACTCCAAGCCAGGTGTCTGGATTTCTTTAAGAGGTTGACCTCCATGATATTTTAGTGCCCTGATTGTTGCTACAAGTACAGCTGCGTTTGGAGAGAGCTTTGCGCTCCGGCATTTTATATCCAGGAATTTCTCTGCACCCAGGTCAAAGCCAAATCCTGCCTCGGTAACAGTGTAATCTGTAAGGGAGAGTGAAGTTTGGGTAGCCAGCACAGAGTTGGTACCCTGTGCAATATTTGCAAACGGACCTCCATGAATTATTGCCGGTGTCCCTTCAATTGTCTGAACCAGGTTAGGTTTTATGGCATCTTTCAAAAGAGCTGCCATTGCCCCGTTTGCATTCAAATCACGTGCATAAATGGGTTTCTTGTCAAAGGTAAAACCTATGAATATGTTACCCAGTCTTTTTTTAAGGTCTTCCATATCCTTGGCCAGGCAAAGGATAGCCATGACTTCTGAAGCAGCAGTGATATCGAATCCGGTTTCGCGCGGAATACCGTTCTGGGTGCCGCCAAGCCCTACTACAATGTGTCTCAAAGACCTGTCGTTCATGTCCATGACCCGTTTCCAGGTAATTGTGCGGGGGTCCAGGTTCAGTGAACGGGTTTTGCTTTGGATGTTGTTTGCAATAAGTGCAGAAAGCAGGTTATGCGCCTTTTCGATTGCAGCAAAATCGCCTGTGAAGTGGAGGTTGATATCTTCCATAGGAAGCACCTGTGAATAACCACCTCCTGTTGCGCCACCTTTTATCCCGAAAACCGGCCCCAATGAGGGTTCCCTCAAAACTACCGCAGAGCGTTTGCCTATTTTGTTCAACGCTTGGGAAAGTCCTATTGAAACTGTTGTTTTTCCTTCTCCGGCAGGAGTTGGGGATATTGCAGAAACAAGGATAAGTTTACCGAATTTGTTCCTGTCTATGTATTTTAATGGTAGTTTTGCTTTGTATTTCCCGTAAAGTTCCAGATCTTCCAGGTCTATTCCAAGCTTCTTTGCAATGTCGCCAATTGGTTTCATCTGTACCTTGCGGGCGATGTCAAGATCGGTCATGGTTATAAATATTAAATGTTTATAAATTGTTAGTTGTTAATTATAACAAAAATAGGAAGATAAAGTTTCTCTATATTACAATAACTCCTCAACTTCTATGATTCCCGTGCGGTTGAAAACAACCCTGTACCTTTTGAATGATTCAAAAAGCTTATATTTCAGTTGGATCACAAAATTGAGGTAGTACACCTTACTCCCTGTTATCTCTTGATAGCTTCCATCTTGGTTGAGGATATAGAGGGGAACATCAGGGTCATCCATCTTTAGCAGGTAGGAAGAGAGGTTGAAGCGCAGTATTTCGTTTATGCCTGAGATGTAGTATTCGGAGTTCAGGTCTAATTGCTCTCTGTTGAGTTCCATTAATTTGCGGTAAAGCAATATCTTTTCTTCGGTATAACGGTTGTCGGCTTCAAGCAAAGGGGTGCGGTTCCTGATCCTTAACACATCTGCAGGAACCATGTTGTTTTTGATAAAGTCTACTCCCTCTTTGCTCAATCCAATTGTATGTTCGTTTATGCTGATTGAGGTTTTGTTGTCAAAATATTTCTCTTTCATTTTATGGGCAAAATAGTAGCGTGATAGCTCCTTGATCCTGTCTTTTAACATATAACTCACTACCAGTGCTACAAACAAAGGGATAGTGAAGCTACCGAACCTCATTTGGAATGAGAATGCAATAGCTGTTGCAAAGATCATTGAAATACCTGCGGCTACGCTATAATATAACTGCTCTACCAAGGCTCCGTCCTTTTTTTTCTTGACACTCAGGAAAAGTTCGCTTTCTATATATTTTTTGAGTGCTCCCGAACGATATACCAAATCGCGGTTACCGTTTGTACTCTCTTTTTCTACCGTAGGATAACCTCTGCCTTTCCTGTGGGAAACCTCTTTTTCAATTAATTTGAAAATATTTTCTTTGACCTGTATGTAGGTGTGCAGATGCTTTTCCTTAAGGAAATTGACCAGACGGAATAGTTGTTTGTGCACAATATTGCTCATGAATTCGTCGCCAAACAGGTAATAGTCAAAACATTCCCTTGGGACCGTTGGTATGCTGATGAGTCTGTAGAGTGAGCGGTACTCTCTTAAAATTGCTTCTATGTCCTTGGCCAATTGCAGAACATGGTGTCTTACCTCCTCTTTTACAGGTGGATCCATTATGTAGAAAATCTGATTCCTGAGTGAGCTTTTAAAGATTGCTGCAAACATCTTGATATTGTACTCATAGTCTCCTATGTTTTCCTTAACCGGATTTTCTGATGTTTTTTCGAATGCATTTTTAAGTAATGATAGTGGCTCTGCCTTGCCGTGTACCATCTCAGAAAGCAGGTAAACAGGGGTAATGAAACGAGTGTTGGAGCGGAGGTCCCGGTAAAAGGATTCCTTTGGATATGTGGCCCGGTTTATATCCAGACTGTAAGGTATGAAAATCCAAGTATTTACAGAAAATTTGTTGATTACCTCTTCTCTTTGGGCGTTGAAGCCTATCTTGAATTCTATGGTGTATTTGTCGTGTATCTTGTATTGTATATTGATCATTGCAAGGATAGATTTGAACCAAAGATAACTATTATAAATGTAATTTTTATTTACCTTTGTTTCCTACACTATAACCTAAATGACTTATGAAAAGAATCCTTGTAACCGGAGGAGCCGGCTTTATTGGTTCGCATTTGTGCAAAAGGCTTCTGGATGATGGACATGAAGTTATTTGTCTGGACAATTTTTTTACCGGTTCCAAGAGAAACATTGTGAATTTGATGGACAACCATAGGTTTGAGCTTGTCAGGCACGATGTTACCCAGCCATATCATGCAGAGGTAGATCAAATTTACAACCTGGCCTGCCCTGCCTCTCCTGTACATTACCAGTACAACGCAATCAAGACTATAAAAACCTCTGTGATGGGTGCCATCAATATGCTTGGGTTGGCAAAAAGGTTAAAAGCCAAGATATTGCAAGCGTCTACAAGTGAGGTGTATGGAGATCCTGTGATCCACCCTCAAACAGAATCCTACTGGGGGAATGTAAATCCAATCGGAATCAGGTCTTGTTACGACGAGGGAAAACGTTGTGCAGAGACTTTGTTCATGGATTACCATCGTCAGAATGGAGTCAGGATAAAGATAATAAGGATATTCAACACCTATGGGCCAAACATGCATCCAAACGATGGCAGGGTTGTATCCAATTTTATTGTACAGGCTCTGCAAAATAAAGACATCACACTATATGGTGCCGGTAACCAAACACGGAGTTTCCAGTACATAGATGACCTTGTGGAAGGCATGGTCAGGATGATGGGTACCGATGATAATATTACCGGTCCGGTGAACATTGGGAACCCTCATGAGTTTACTATAAAGGAGCTGGCAGAAAAAGTAGTAAAACTTACCGGCTCTTCTTCTGTTTTTGTAAACCGTGAGTTGCCTATGGACGATCCCAAGCAAAGACAACCAGACATTTCAATGGCAAAGGAGTTGCTGGGGTGGAAGCCAAATACAGACTTGGATGAAGGTCTGGTCAAAACAATTAGTTATTTTAAAAACCTGGAACAATTATAACCCTCAATTCAAATGGAAATCAATAACTCGGAATATACAGTATTGATAGTTGACGATGTTGATGCCAATGTTTTACTATTGAAGTTGCTAATTTCCAAGGCAGGTTACAAGACATTGTCGGCTTACAATGGCAGGGATGCTTTGGACATAATCATGAAAGATAATCCCGACCTGGTTTTGCTGGACATTATGATGCCAATCATGGATGGGCACGAAGTTGCAAAAAAGCTAAAGGAGACTCCCGGTAAGGAAGAGTTGCCAATAATATTCCTCTCTGCACTAAATTCCACCGAAGACATTGTTCAGGGTTTCAAATTGGGTGCCGCCGATTATGTTTCGAAACCTTTCAACAAAGATGAACTTTTGATAAGGATCAACCACCAGATATCTCTGATTCACGCCAAGAGGACCATTGAAAGGCAGACTCAGGAGCTAAAAAAAACGATAATTGGCAGGGACAAGCTCTATTCTGTGATAGCACATGACCTAAGATCTCCCATTGCTTCAATAAGGATGGTTATGGAGGTGTTGATAAATGGCATAAGCAAGGAGAATATTGATGCAGAGATGTATGATTTGCTCATAATGGCCAACCGACTCACTGACGATAGTTTTACACTGTTGGATAATCTTTTGAAGTGGACAAAGAGTCAAACCGGCAGGCTGAATACTGTTTTCCAGGACGAGGTGGATGTGATGCATTTGATTACCGGAGTTGTTGAGGTGGCAAGGGGAGTGGCAAAATTGAAAAACATAACCCTGAACCTGCATGGGGCTACAAGCCGTACTGCAAGGTTGGACATTGACATGGCCAAGACAGCCCTGAGGAATCTTTTGAGCAATGCAATCAAGTTCAGTTATGAAAATAGCGAGGTGGATGTAAATATCTCGGAAGATGACCAAAGGGTATACATTGAGGTCAAGGATTATGGATCCGGAATAAACACCGACAAACAAAAACTGCTTCTAAAAACAGAGACACATTTCACCAGTTTTGGAACTGGAAATGAAGAGGGCTCAGGGCTGGGTTTGTTGCTATGTAATGAATTTGTCAAAAGGAACGGAGGTACCCTTGAATTCCACTCTCAAGAGGGCAAAGGGAGTACATTTAGTTTTGATATTCCAGCACCGAAAAAATAGGTTTGTGGTCGCTTAATGCAACAGATTCCATTTTGTACTCCACGGTATTGAAGTGTTTAGAGTGCA
>JAQWAL010000069.1 GCA_028707695.1 Bacteroidales bacterium
TCCATTTTGACGATTATTTTTACCCTAACAATGATTTTGAAGACTCACTCTCTTTTGCATCCCATTCAAGAGGATATGCTGCCGAGGACAAAATGGCATGGAGACGTGAAAATGTAGATCTTGTTATCAAGATGCTCAGGGATACGATAAAGTCTGTGAAACCACACGTCAAATACGGGATCAGCCCGTATGCTGTATGGAGAAACCTCAGGGATGATCCAAGGGGGTCAGATACAAAGAGCTATGGGTATACCAACTACGATCATCTCCATGCAGATATCCTGCATTGGATGGAGCAAGGCTGGCTGGACTACATTCTGCCTCAGCTCTATTTCAACCGGGGGTATGAAGCTGCCGATTTTAACGTGCTGGCAAATTGGTGGCAGGATTATAGTGCGGGCACGCCGGTGTATGGAGGTCTTGGACCGTACAGGCTGGACTCAACTGCAAAGATAGAGGCATGGAGAAATGCAGATGAAATCAGACAACAGGCATTGATTTTGAGGGAGATGCCATCTTATCACGGAGTGTGTTATTTCAATGCAAAGAATTTTAAAGATAACAGGCTGGGCATCAATGAAGTGATGTATGAGCTTTATCCAAACCCTGCTTTGGTTCCTCCGTTGAAGGGATTCCCGGTCAAGAGCCCTGCGGCTCCCCAAAATCCTGTTTTGGCAATGGAGGGGAATAACGCTGTAATAACCTGGGATTTGGTACAGCCGGATCCTATGGACATACATGCTCCAAAATATCATTTGTTATATGGGTTTGAAGAGGGTGAAAAGCCTGATTTTTCCAATAGCTCTGCAATGTTACAGTTAAACGGAGCGGGTAGGTTTGAAGTTTCCGAAGAAGATGCGCGGGGTATGGTTTTTTATGTCTGTGCACTGGACAGGCTGTACAACGAAAGCAAGCCAGTTAAGGTGAAAAATAATAATTAAAGGATATTATGAAAAGATTTTTACTATTTTTTGTAGCTACTGCCTTTGTGTTCTCTTGTTCCACAGGGAATAAGCAGGAAAAAGCAAAAGCGGAATTTGAAAAGGTTTCCCAAAAGGTCAAACAGGAGTTTGCCCCTGACAGGAGGGAGAAGACTTTTGAACCAAGGCTGGTAACTGATGTTGAGTCGGGTCCGTTTGTGTTGAAAGGTTCTGTATGTGATTCACAGGCAAAAGATGCCTTGGTATCGGCATTATCTGAATCGGGTATAGAGGTTTTGGACAGCATGATTGTACTTCCCGATCCTGCTTTGGGAGATAAAACTTACGGCATCACTTCCCAAAGTGTGATAAATTTCAGGTATGGACCTGGTTATTCCACAGAATCTGCAACCCAGACATTGATGGGAATGCCGTTGCGAATCCTTGAAAAAAGAGGTAACTGGACCCGTGCAACCACTCCGGAAGGCTATACTGCTTGGGTAACATCGGGAAGCATACAGCCTATGAACCAAACTGAATACGAAGATTGGACCTCTGCCTCTAAGTTGATTGTGATTACCCATTACACCCTGTTCAGGGAGGGGACAACTACGGGTTCCCCTGTTGTTTCGGACGGTGTCTGGGGAAACATTGTGCGTAACGAAGGCAGGACAGGAGCCCACTACAGGGTTATACTGCCAAATGGAAAGATTGCATATGTTCCTGCATCTGATGTCCTGGAGTTTGACAAATGGCTCATGAGCAGGGAGCCAAATGCCGACAATATACTTTCAACTGCTGTCCAGTTTTTGGGTTTCCCTTACATGTGGGGAGGTACCTCCATCAAAGCCATGGACTGCTCCGGATTTACAAAGACTGCATTCTACCTTAATGGTGTGATACTGGAAAGGGATGCTTCCCAGCAAGCTAAGACAGGAGAGGATGTGGATATCAGTGAAGGTTTTGAAAATTTGCAAAAAGGTGACTTGCTTTTCTTTGGATCTAAGGCAACACAAGAGAGAGGCGAGAGGATAACACATGTTGGCATATACATGGGTAATGGTGAGTTCATCCATTCTGCCACTTCTGTAAGGATCAATTCATTGATTCCTGATGCCTATAATTATTACGAGGGGTCTACCAGGCTTGTAAGGGCTAACAGGCTCATAACCAAAATAGATAACGATCCAGGTATTGTTTCAATCAAGAACCATCCTTGGTATTTTGCACAATAAAAATTTATAGAGATGAATAAAATCACAGACAGAAGGAACTTTATCAAATCGGCAGGGCTCATCACAGCTGCTGCTGCCCTTATAAATCCGGTTGAGATTTTTGCCGGCAATGCTTTTGGCACATCCCGGAAAAAAGGCAGCAAAAAACTGGAACTGACCTGGAAGCCTTTTGATGCTACATTAAGGCACCCTTTTACTATTGCCAACTTTACCAGGACAACTACTCCAATAGTCTTGACAGAGATAACCTGGGATGGTTACACAGGGTATGGTGAAGCCTCTTTGCCTCCTTATTTGGGAGAGACTCAGGCTTCTGTAATGGATTTTCTTAAGAAGGTAGATTTGAGTGGATTCGACTCTCCTTTCAGGATCCAGGATATAATGGCATACGTAGATTCCATTGCAATCAACAATACTGCTGCAAAAGCTGCTGTTGATATTGCGCTGCATGATCTTGTTGGCAAGATAATGGAACAACCTTGGTGGAAAATTTGGGGTTTCAATCCGGAGACAACTCCCGATACCTCTTTCACTGTAGGGCTGGACACAGAAGAGGTTGTCAGGCTCAAGACAAAGGAGGCCTCTCCATACAATGTTATAAAGGTGAAACTTGGAAGGGATGAAGCAACCGATAAAATGATGATCAACACCATAAGGTCGGTGACCGATACAGCCATTTGCATAGATGCAAACCAGGGGTGGAAGGACAAACATTACGCTTTGGATATGATCCATTGGCTGAACGAGAGGGGTGTGACTATGATTGAACAACCAATGTCAAAGTTCATGCTGGAGGAGACGGCATGGTTGACAGAGAGGAGCCCGTTGCCTGTGATAGCCGATGAATCTTGCCAGAGGCTTACCGATATTCCTAAATTGAAGGGGGCATTCCACGGGGTAAACATCAAGTTGATGAAGTGTACCGGCATGAGGGAAGCTCGCGAGATGATTTCATTGGCCAAAGCTCTGCATATGAGGATAATGATAGGGTGTATGACGGAAACTTCTTGTGCCATTTCTGCTGCAGCGCAATTGGCACCGGAAACAGAATGGGCAGATTTGGATGGTAACTTGCTTATTTCCAATGATGTTTTTGATGGAATGAAGATTGTCAATGGCAAAATAACTCTCTTTGACAAACCAGGAATAGGAGCCACAAAAATCTAACTTGGGAAATATTTATTACCTTTGCGGCAAATTATTTTGATATGGCAAGTTTAAGAGTTATTAAAAAAGATATCGACTATCTTATTTCTGAGGTTATTTCGGATTGCTGGACTTTCTTGTATACCAACCCTGGTAAAAGTTCCCAAGAGGCAGTTGCAATCATGAATGATGCTGTCACACTAAGGAATGACCTTTACAACAGGGTCAACAAACCTGACAAAGAGAAAATGAAGGCACATTACAATGCTATCAACAAAGATCTGCTTACTGGTGTGGATTCACTTTTCCAGAGGATAAGCGAAATGGTAAAGTAACCTTTTCGAGTTTTATGAAAGAGCCGGTTTTTGAAGCCGGCTTTTTTATATGACAGGCCTGTAGCCTTTAAGGGCTTTTGCAAACTCCCTTTCCCTTCCCAGGCACAATTGATTTACAAACTCATGGAATTCCTTTCCGTGGTTGGGGTATCTGAGGTGGGCAAGTTCGTGTAATATAACATAATCACATAGAATTGAAGGAAGCCTCATCAAATGGATGTTTAGGTTTATATTTCCTGTTGCAGAGCAGCTTCCCCAGTTGGTCTTGTTGTTTTTGAGGTAGATTTTTTCAGGAACCAATCCTGTAGAGCGGGACAGTAACTTAACCCTTTCCGGGATATATTCTTTGGCACTCTCTCTTACAGCACGATTAATACCTTTTACTAAAAGTTCCCTTGGCAGGCTGGACGGAGCATGGATTGAGAATCCATTTGCAATTCTTTTTATTGTTACGGATGGATTTTGTTTGTTTGGATTGGTTGTTGGTGGTTCTAACTGCACCAATATGATTGATCCATTGATAAGGTGTATTATGCTGCCGTTTTCCAGAGGAGTCTCAAATCTTTTTGCTTTCTCTGATTGTCTGAGCAGGGCGTTTTCTATCCAGTTCCTTTTTTGCTGCACAAACATGGATGCATCGGAGTAGCTGCAAAACAACGGTATTGTAACCGATATCCCCCTTTTATGGTGTACAGTGATTTTTATTCCTTTGGACCTTATGTTCCTGGTGACTGTGAAAGTTCCTATGCCAGGAAGGCTAAGTGTTTTTTTCATTTTCATAGGACAACCTTTATCCAGGCAATATAACTTCTGCAACCTCACCGATGTTGTAACCTGTTACTCCACAAGGAATGGTCATGACGCCATTGGCAGCTGTCATTGCATGTATGTGGGCAGAACCGTTGTAAACTACCGGCTGGCAAGAACCATCCGGCATAATGGAAACGGGGACAAAAGCCATCCTGGCAGTGTTGCGTCTGTTGTATGGTTTTGAAAGGGGAAGATGTAATTTCAAAGGGGAGTATGCCCCCCCGGCGCATGCAACCATATATGGTCTTACCATAAATTCGAATTGCAGGTATGAAGAGACAGGATTTCCCGGCAATGCAAATACAACTTTAGATGCAGTTTCATCTGCTCCTTTTCTCCTATGCTTGACAGCGAATGTGCTTGGTTTCCCGGGTTGGACGGCTACCCTGTCAAACATGATTTCAAAACCTAGTGAGGTGAGCACATCAGGGACAAAATCAAATTCTCCCATTGATACACCACCGGTCATTACCACCACATCATGTTTGTCAATTGCAGCGGAAATGCTTATTTCCAACCCTGAGGCAGAATCCGGAGCAATGCCCATGTATGTTGCCTTGAATCCGGCTCTTTTTGCCTGTGATAGTAATTGCCAACCATTTGAGTTTCTTATCTGGTAATATTCAACGGCCTCTGCAGGTTCTTTAAGTTCGTTACCTGTAGATAGGATTGCTACTGAAGGGTATTCGATTACAGGTACATGCCATATGCCGGCAGAGGCCAAAACTGCAATGTGTTCCGGCCTTAGCAATGTACCTTTGCTTAACAGTAGTTGCCCTTGTCTCAGATCTTCTCCTTTGAGACATATGTTATCCCATTTTGAAAGCCCTTTTTTGGATTTTTCAATTGTAACCTTGCCATTTGTACAGTAGGTGTCCTCTACCATCACCACACAATCTGCATCCTCCGGCACCATTGCTCCTGTCATGATCTTGCTGCAAAACCCTTCCCTCATTTTTTGCAAAGGAGCTTTGCCGGCAGGGATTGTTTCCAGGATTCCCATGGGAATGCCCGAAT
>JAQWAL010000070.1 GCA_028707695.1 Bacteroidales bacterium
GGTAGCTTCAAGTTTCATCTTGCCGGTAAGATCTTCTTTGTTATGGTTGGATATATTGGTTTTCAACCGTGCTTTCTTAAGGTTGTCACGGGCCTCTCCCCATCCAAAAAGAGGAATCTTTACAGTCAGCAATGCAGAGATGTTGCCTCCATCAAGGAGTCTTTGATCGTTTAGCTCAAATCCATTGGTATATGAATATAATCCGGCCAATCCAATTTGGGGCAACATTTCACTTTTGGCAATTCGCTCTCCTTGGATATCAAGTAGTACCTGGTTTTCCAAAAGTTTGAAATCGGGCCTTACATGAATATTGATATCTCCTTCATTGCCAATAGGGCAAATATCAAAATTATCATTTATGGATGTGTTGTTTTCAAGGGGGAGGCCTATAATATGGTTCAGGTTCATTATTGAAAGTTGATAGGCGTTTTTGGATCGAGCCAAATTGAGTATAGCCTCATTTAACTTTACCTGTACAGACAGCAAATCTTTATTGTGAGCAATACCCTCATTTACCGCATTATCAACTATTCTTTCTAGTTCGTTCAGGGCCTCCAGGTATTTTTTGGCTGTGTTTACCAACTGGATGGTTTTAACTGTATTCCAGTATGCCTGGTCGCTCATTACCAATACCTCTTCCATTGAAAGTTCCTGAGCCAGCTTTGCCATATTGTTTCCAATTTGTGCCATTTTGTATGCAGAGGATATCTTACCACCTGAAAAGATTGGCTGGCTGACAATCAGTGATGTGTTAAAAACCGATTTCACATTAAGTTCAAGAGGGATATCGGGCATATATGCAGCCCCTCCGTTGGGTGACATATTGCCGGAAGCATCAGGTGTGAAGGTAGGCAAGAAACCACCTTCGATTATTCTGTTGAATGATGTGTTAGAGTAAAGATAATTGCCGGATAAAGAAAGTTTGGGAAAGAAATTTGATTTGTAAATATTAACATCAAGTTTTGATAGTTCCAGTTTTTCACGGGATATTTTGTTTTTGATATTGTGTTCCAATGCCAATTCACGACAATCTTGCAGGGATAGTTTTTGTTGTGAGCAAATTATGCCCGAATAAAACAGGAAAGATATGATTAGCAAATATTTGTTTTTCATTTTTTATCAGTTTTTATTTTGAAGAAAATGGCATATAGGATAGGAATAAACAAAAGAGTGACAACGGTTCCTACCAAAAGTCCACCCATAATTGTAACTGCAAGGGAGCCAAAAAGATCGTCTCCCAACAGAGGGATCATTCCTAGTATTGTGGTCAAAGATGCCATCATGACAGGCCTGAACCTGTTGGATGAGCTGTCCAGAAGAGCAGTCATAGGGTCTTTATCTTGTGATAGCTGCAGGCTTATCTCATCCATCAGGATTACTCCATTCTTGATGATCATACCTATCAGCCCCAAGATACCGACAATTGCAACAAACCCGAAAACCTTGCCCGAGAGGAGCATACCGTATACAACACCAACAAACAACAACGGAATGCACAGTATAATGATAAGGGGTTTACGGTAATCTCCAAAAAGCAGTATAAGAATGGATATCATCAGGATTATTGCCAAGGGGAAATTTTTGAACAGGTATTTGGTAGATTGGGTGCTAGCCTTATGCTCTCCCTCCCATTGCAGGGAGTATCCTGAGGGTAATTCAATTGCTTCTATTGCCTTTGCAATTGATTTCCTGGCTGTCTCTGCACTCACCCCGGGAACTGGTTCGCATTGGGCTTTCATGCTTCTTTGTCCATTTACACGGTTTACAACCGGTTCGTGCCACTCTATTTTGAACCCGTTTGTTGCTTGTGTAACAGGAACACTTCTGAGCAAACTGCCAATAACCTCCTCTTCATTTAATTTACCGGTAAGCAAAGAGGTGAGGGTTTGTTTGGAGACCAGGTTCCCGATTGGAGGCACCATCCCAAACACTTGGGTATTGCTGAGGTCAGCTACCGGTTTATTGTTTTCCTGTTTGCTCTTGAGGTAAATGTTTGTCCTGTTACGACCATTGTAAAAGACCCCGGTTGGAATACCATCTGTTGCAGCCAGGAGTGAGATTGCAATGTCAGAACGGGAGAGTCCAAGAGCCCTGGCCGTGGGCTGGTTGTAATCAGCAACCATTACCGGGACCTTAGGTTCCCAATTGTTACAAGCAAGGTAGGTATGGTTGTCTTTATCCATGATTGCTTGTGCTTGTGATGTGAGACTCCTCAGGATTTCCGGATCGGGTCCTGAAAATTGGGCTTCTATGGGAAATTTTTTGTACATCAGGTTGTACCTTTTGACCCTGGCATAGGCTTCCGGGTAGTTTTCCATGAGGTACCTTTGGATATGTGGAATGTTGTCCACTGCATCTTCGGGGGTGTTGAAGTCAACTATAAGCTCTCCGTAGGAGAGAGATGGTGTTGCTATGCTCCGTACCAGGTTGTATCTGCCGGGAGTGCCACCGATAGACGTTGTTATATGTGTTACCTCTTTTGTTTCCCTTAGGTAGCCCGAAATTTGTGATAGATCTTCTTTTACTTTATCCGGTGATGTCCCCTCGGGCAATTTGTATTCTATATATACTTGGTTGTACTCCATATCGGGGAAAAACCCTTGGGGAAGGAACCTGTACGAAAAAGCACTTCCTGCGACCAATATTGTGGCAATAACAATTGATGTGGTTTTATGACAAAGAGTCCATGTCAATACCTTCCTGAGAAGTTTGTATGACTTGGTGTCGAATGGGTCCTTTTGTGCAGAATCTGTTTCGGGGCTCTTTTTTGCTATGGAAAAGGATGCTTGAACCGGAACCAAGGTCAAGGCCAGTATCCAGCTGATTATAAGGGATACTGCAAGAACAATAAACAGGTCCCTTACATAAACCCCGGCAGTGTCAGGAGAGAGGAAAATGGGGAAGAAGGCGAGGATGGCAATAAGAGTTGCCCCAAGCAAAGGCATGGCAGTTTTCTTGCCGATTGCAGTTAGTGCCTCCGATTTCCTTTTCCCTCGTTTTATGTCTGTAAGAATACCGTCAATTATTACAATTGCGTTGTCTACCAGCATTCCCATTGCAAGGACGAATGTTCCCAAAGAGACTCTCTGCAAGGTTCCGTCCAGGCTTTTGAGTATAAGCAGTGTACCTAACACAATAACCAGCAGGTTGAAACCTATGATCATGCCACTTTTGAACCCCATGGCAAACATCAAAACAACAATAACTATGGATATGGAGAGCAATAAGTTTATGATAAAAGAGTTTAAAGATTCTGTAACTCTTTCGGGCTGAAAGAAAACCTTATTGAAATTAATACCTGCCGGTATGTTTTCTTTAAGTTCTTCAATTTTGGAATCTATGGTTCTTCCGGTTTTTGTAATATCCCTGTCACCTGATGTGGCAATCAGAAAACCATATGCTCTTTGCCCGTCGTAAAAAAGTTCGTTTCTTTTAGGCTTTTCTATGTCTGTAGTAACATTGGCAATATCCTTTAACCTTAGCTGGTCATTTTCGTGCCCTTGCAGCAATAGTTCGCCTATCTCTGTTGCGGTTTTGTAGCGGTCGTTGATTGTTACCCTAATACGGTTATTCCCTGACAGGAAATATCCTGAATATGTGGTTTGGTTTTGTCCGTTTAGCGTGGCCAATACTTCGGCAGGATGTACCCCCATGTTGGCCATTTTGTTTTGAAGCAGCTCTATGTTCACGCACTCCTCTTCCAGTCCGTAAATGTTGATTGCGGTAACTCCGTCTATATCCTTGATTCCCCTTTTCAAATATTCAAGGTAGTTTCTCATTTCAGAAGGAGAGTAGCCGTCGTTTGTTATGGCATAGAAAAGGCCCGAAACATCTCCAAAGTCGTCTTTGACTATAGGCTTGCCCGCTGCGTGTGGGAGGGAATGTGCCAAATCACCAACCTTTCTGCGCAGGATATCCCATTTTTGTTCTACCTCTTTGTCGGGTACTGTCTGGTAAAGGTAAACCTCTATGATTGAAACATCATTCTGTGAGCGGCTGGACACTGTCTCAACTCCTTTTATAGACCTGATTGCAGATTCCAGAGGTTCTGTGACTTCCAGTTCCACTTCGTGGGCAGAGGCACCCGGATAGGTAGTTACCACCACAGCTTGCTTTACCCTTATTTCGGGATCTTCCAGTTTGCTCATGTTGACATAGGATATGATACCTCCGGCTATCAATATGAAAGTTGCAAAATAGATGAATTTGCGGTTTTTGAGAGCCCATTTTCCAAAATCTATCATAATATCCCTCCTGCGTTAGTAGGTGATTCCTTTTGTATAGGTTTTACTATTTGTCCCTCTTTTACAGATTGAACACCGGCCACAATTATTGTATCGTTAGGGTTTAACCCCGAAATCACAGACACATAGCCCCCCTCAAAGATTTTTTCAAGTTCAATTTCTTGTTTATGGGCTGTAGATTCATTATTGTTTATTTTCCATACATATGTTTTGCCTTTTTGGTGTATAACCGAGCTGATTGGTATTATAACTCCTGACCTTTCGGTCTCTTTTTGTTTTACATAAACATTGACTATCATTCCCGGAGTCAGCAATTCATTTCCCTCTTTGGATTGTACATCAAGAAATACCGAGTGTAGTTGATTTAGGTTTGCCTTTGGGTCTATTCCTGAAAGCTTCAGGGGGAAGATTTTATCCGGAAACAATTCGCTGGAACAATCAAATGAAATGAATGACTCCTTTTTCAAATACTCTTGTGACGGGACTGCTATTTCAATTTTGAGGTTGTCACTACCCATCATAGATATTACCGGCATCCCTGCCCCGATTGTCTCATTCTCCTGGTAATGGATTTTATTTACGTATCCATTGTATGGTGCTATTAATTTGGTGTCTTGCAGTGCATTTTTATGAGAGTTATATTTTGCTGTAATTTGTTGCAGACCATAAACAGCTTTTTGATAATCATTTTCGGTTACACTGTTTTTCTTGTAAAGGGCGATTACCCTTTCGGCTTCGCCTTTTACCTTGTAATACTCTGCTTCGGTTGCCTCTAGCTGCAAAAGATAGTCCCGGGAGTCAATCTCTGCAAGTATTTCTCCTTTTTTTACTTTGTTCCCTGCTTGTGCGTGGATTACCTTTATGGGACCGGAAACCCTGAATGATAATTCGGAATGGGATCCTGCTTTGACTTTCCCCGGGAAATTGATGGTTGTTTCGTTATCGTTATACTTAATAACCTCTGTTTTGACATATAGTACTTCCGTTTTGTCAGCTACTCTGCTTTGGCAGGAAAACAAGAGTACTACAAATAAAGCTAATGGGATTGACCTTTTATTCATAATGGGTTTGATATAATAATTTTTGGCAAAATTAGTGTTGATTGACCATAGATAATGTTCAAATTCCAAGAAG
>JAQWAL010000071.1 GCA_028707695.1 Bacteroidales bacterium
TGTCTTTGTTGTGGCTTTGGCTGTCTTTGTTGTGGCTTTGGCTGCCTTTGTTGTGGTTTTGGCTGCCTTTGCCGTCTTTGAAGATTTTGTCGCCCCTTTTTCCAGTATTTGTGTCACCTGTTCCAGGTCCAAAGATTCGGGGTCCGTGCCTTTTGGTATCTTGAAGTTCTCTTTGCCAACCTTGATATATGGTCCGAACCTGCCGTTCAGCACCTCTGCGCCGATTTCGGGAAAACTTTTTATGTGTTTTTTGGCCTCTTTTTCTTTGTGCTCTTTTATGAGTTGTATGGCGGTTTCCAGGTCTACCGTATATGGGTCATGCTCTTTGCCAAGGGAAATGAATTTGCCCCGGTACCTGAGGTATGGGCCAAAACGTCCGATTGCACAGATAATCTCTTCTCCCTCCAGAGTGCCTATATTGCGTGGCAGGCGGAACAGTTTCAGTGCCTCTTCCAGGGTGATTGTCTCTATGAGCTGTCCTTTTGCCAGACTCATGAATTTTTTGTCGGGGTCTTCGTTCTCCCCAATCTGGGCCAGGGGACCAAAACGGCCTATCCTCACCAGCACCGTTTTTCCTGAGGCAGGGTCGGTGCCCAGCACCTTCTCTGCATTTGTAGGACGCGAAACCTCCAGGGTCTGCTCTACCATTTTGTGGAACGGCTGGTAAAACTCTGCCAGTAGCTTGTTCCATACTACCTCTCCCTCTGCAACCTTGTCAAAACCCTCTTCTATTTTGGCTGTGAAGTTGTAATCCAGTATGTTCTTGAAATTGTCCACAAGGAAATCGGTAACCAAAATACCGATGTCTTCGGGGAAAAGCTTGGATTTTTCTGCACCCCAGTTCTCCTTTTTGGTTTTTGATGTTATTTTGCCTTTGGAGAGCAGGTGCTCTTTGTAGAGCCTTTCCTGTCCGGGGCGGCTCTCCTTTATCATGTAGCCCCTTTGGGCTAGTGTAGAGATTGTGGGGGCATATGTTGAGGGCCTTCCGATGCCCAGCTCTTCCAGTTTTTTGACCAGGCTGGCCTCTGTGTAGCGGGCCGGTTTTTGGGTGAACCTTTCCGTAGCCTTGATTGCAACCGCATCCATCCCTTGTCCTGTTTTAAGGGCAGGAAGTGTGAGCTCCTTCTCTTCTTCGGACTGGTCGTCGTCTTTGGATTCTATGTATACCTTGAGGAACCCGTCAAAGGCAACCCTGTCTGCCGTGGCCACGAAATCGTGCCCTACGGTGACAGATTCTATGGTAATTTGGGTGCGCATTATCTTGGCATCTGCCATTTGGGAAGCAATAGTCCTTTTCCAGATAAGGTTGTAAAGTTTCTTGTCCTGGGCACTGCCTTCTATTGACAGGTTGGACATGAAGGTCGGGCGGATTGCCTCGTGAGCTTCCTGTGCCCCTTTGCTTTTTGTTGCGAATTGTCTGGTTTTGGAGTATTCCTTGCCATAAAGCTCTGTAATTGTTTGTTTTGCCGCCCCAAGTGCAAGGTTTGAAAGATTCGTGGAGTCGGTACGCATGTAGGTGATAAGACCCGCTTCGTACAAGTTTTGTGCACAGCGCATTGTCTGGTTGAGGGAAAAACCGAGTTTGCGGGAGGCCTCTTGTTGCAGTGTGGAGGTTGTGAAGGGTGCAGATGGGGTCCGTTTGCTCTCTTTCTCTTCTATGTTCCCGATTTTGAATGTGGCATCCTTGCATTTTTCCAGAACTTCAAGTGCTTCTGACTCTTTGTTGAACCTGTTTGCAATCTCTGCCTGTACTGTCACCTCTTTGTCCAGCCCGTCGGGATGGAAGTTACCCTCTATCTTGTATTGCGATTTGGCATTGAATTTTTGAATTTCCCGCTCTTTCTCTACAATGAGCCTGAGTGCCACAGACTGGACCCTTCCTGCAGAGAGTTTCGGTTTTACCTTTTTCCAGAGTACCGGTGAAAGTTCGAAACCAACAATCCTGTCCAGTACCCTGCGGGCCTGTTGGGCCATTACCAGGTTCATGTCTACGCTCCTGGGGTTTTCTATGGCATTTGTGATTGCTGTTTTGGTGATTTCGTGGAAAACAATCCTTTTGGTGTTCTGGGGTTTTAGTGACAATGCCTCTTGCAGATGCCATGCAATGGCCTCTCCTTCGCGGTCTTCGTCGGAAGCCAGCCACACTGTGCCGGCCTTCTTTGCCAGGGCCTTGAGCTCTGCAACCACCTTTTTCTTGTCTTCCGAAACAAGATAGTCCGGCTCGAAACCATTTTCTATATCTATTCCCAAATTCTTTTTTGACAGATCCCGGATGTGTCCGAAGCTGGACTTGACTGTGAAACCGTTACCCAGGAACTTTTCGATGGTCTTGGCTTTTGCCGGTGACTCAACGATGACTAAGTTCTCTCCCATACATAAATAACCTTGATGGTTGCAAAGTAAAGGATAAAATAAGGTATTATCAAAATTTTTATTTTTAATTTTGCCCTTTGGCACACTAGCAAATTACAGAAGATATGGATATTAAAAAGCGGAAAAAGTTAGTCAAATGGTATTGGGTTTTATTGTTGAGTCCCTTTGTATTACTGATTTTGGTAATTACCTTGGTGGGGATGTTTGCAGATATTCCCTCTTTTGAAGAGCTCGAGGACCCGAAAAACAACCTGGCAACAGAAATCATTTCGGACGAGGGTGAGATACTTTCTACTTTCCATGTAGAAAACCGGTCTTTTGTCAGCTATGGAGAACTTGCCCCAAATTTGGTGGAGGCATTGATAGCCACGGAAGATGTTCGTTTTTACAACCATAGCGGAATAGATTTCAGGAGCTTGGGAAGGGTTGTGGTAAAGTCGCTGATTTTGGGTCAGACCCGTTCTGGAGGTGGGGGCAGTACCATTACCCAGCAATTGGCAAAGACCCTTTTCCCACGGGATACGGTAAGGTCCAATTTCCCCGGGGCAAAGGTATACCGTCTTGGGGTTTCCAAATTCAAGGAGTGGATAACTGCAGTGAAACTGGAGAGGAATTACACAAAGGAAGAGATCATAGGCATGTATATGAATGCGGTTTTCTATGGCAGCAATGCCTACGGGATAAGGGCGGCATCCAACACCTTTTTTTCTAAACATCCTTCGCAACTCACTGTAGAAGAGGGAGCCTTGCTGGTGGGAATGGTAAATAAGCCAACCCGTTACAATCCCATGATAAATCCGGAGCAGTCGCTTGGACGACGCAACCACGTATTGAGCCAGATGCGCAAATATGGTTACCTGGAACAGGCGGCATACGATTCTATTGTGCAGATTCCCATAACTCTCAACTACAACCAGCAGGACCACAATTCGGGACTTGGCCCCTATTTCAGGGACATGCTCCGCCGCACAATGAACGCTTCGGAACCAAAACGCTCTTCTTACCGTCAGTACGAAGATTACCGTGCCGATTCCACCCTGTGGAAAGATGATCCGTTGTATGGGTGGCTTAACAAGAACCTCAAGCCTGACGGCACCAAATACAATCTGGACAAAGAGGGGCTAAAGATATACACCACTATAAATGCCAGGATGCAACGTTATGCCGAGGAGGCTGTAGCAGAGCACTTGGGAGGCGAGTTGCAGGATGTCTTTTTCCGTGATTTGAGGTGGAAAAACAACAGGCCTTTCTCCAACGATGTGCCAAGGGAGGTTGTAAACAACATTATGAACTCTGCAAGGAGATGGAGCGACCGTTACCGCAATATGAAGGCTGCCGGTGCTACCGACAAAGAGATTAATGAGAGTTTCGGGAAACCTGTTCAAATGAGGGTGTTTGCATGGAATGAGAGAGGCAGTACAGATACCGTGATGTCCCCTAACGATTCCATAAAGTATTACAAATCTTTCCTGAGGGCATCAATGATGGCAATGGAGCCTCAGACCGGCTTTGTGAAAGCCTATGTGGGTGGCCCCGATTACCGTTACTTCAAATATGACAATGCCCGACAGGCAAAGCGCCAGGTGGGTTCTACAATAAAGCCGTTCCTTTACACTTTGGCTATGCAGGAGGGGATGACTCCTTGCGATAAGGTTGTGAATGTGCCGCAAACCTTTATAGTGGGCGATACTACATGGACTCCTGCAAGTACAGACAAAGAGGAGTGGATAGGCCAGAGGGTCACACTCAAATGGGGATTGACCCGTAGCAGCAACAACATATCTGCATACCTTATGAAGCAGTTTGGCCCCGTGGCATTGGTAGATATGTGCCGCAGGCTGGGTATCAAAAGCTACCTGGACCCTGTGGTTTCGCTTTGCCTGGGACCTGCCGACCTTACATTGTTCGAGATGGTCTCTGCCTACAATACCTTTCCGAGCAAAGGTGTTTACATTGATCCTGTTTTTGTGACCAGGATAGAGGACAAATCGGGGAACGTGCTTGGCAACTTTACGGCAAGGAAACGTGAGGCGATCAGCAAGGAGACGGCATATTTGATGGTTAACCTTATGGAGGGGGTTGTAAATGAAGGTACTGCCGGCAGACTAAGGTGGAAGTACATACGCGAAGGTGCATTGGCCGGGAAAACCGGTACTACAAACGACCAGTCCGATGGCTGGTTCATAGGGTATATGCCAAGGCTCACTGCCGGGGTTTGGGTTGGTGCAGAGGACCGTCAAGTCCATTTCGAGAGCCTTGCCCTTGGGGGCGGCTCCAATATGGCTCTGCCTATATGGGGGCTATTCATGCAAAAGGTGTTGGCCGATCCCTCCCTGGGAATCTCCCCTTACGATGCATTTACTGCTCCTGCAGGCTATTCGGTAGATTTGAGATGTACCGGGGCAGATGATGATATTGAAAACACTGCCGGGCGGAATAGCCACGACCCTTTCTTTTAGGATGCCCGATTGCCCATTTTAAACTTTTTTGAGATTTTTTAAATTGTCAATTGAATGAAAAAAAACATAGCCTTGGTATACGGGGGTGATTCGTCGGAATATGAGGTTTCCGTTAAAAGTGGTAAACACATTGCACAAAATATTGACAGGGACCGTTACAATGTATGGGAGGTGCTGTTGCGTGGTGGCGAGTGGAATGTTATGGCGGGTGAAGACGGGGGCCCGGCTGTGGTGGATGAAAATTGCAGGAGGTTCCCTGTGGATAAGGCCGATTTCTCATTTGTGATTCCTGCCCGGAGCGGCATAGGCGGCAAACGGGTCAAGTTTGACAAGGCTCTTATTATGATTCATGGGACTCCCGGAGAAAATGGTTTGCTGCAGGCCTATTTCCAGATGATAGGGATGCCTTTTACCTCTTGTTCTGCAGAGGTTTCCCTTCTTAC
>JAQWAL010000072.1 GCA_028707695.1 Bacteroidales bacterium
GAACCCGTTTTTTCTCCCGACGGAAAATCCTTTGCATGGATAAGCATGGAGAGGCCCGGGTTCGAAGCAGACAAACACCGTCTTTTTGTGATGGACCTGCAAACAGGGGAAAAGAGGGACCTTACAGCCAACTACAAATACAATGCAGAGTCTCCGGTATGGAACGAAGATGGGACAGGAATCTATTTCAACTCTTGCGTACACGCACTTACCGGTATCTACTTTGCAGGGCTGGCCAATGCAACAATCACCAAAATAGCCGAAGACCAGGTAGATTTTGGAGGCGTGTCACTTGCCGGGAACAAGTTAGTGGCTTTGTACCGCAGCATGTCCATGCCAAACGAAATAGCCCTTGTAGACAGGGCAACAGGAGCATTCGAAAACATCAGCAAGGAAAACGAACACCTTTTGTCGCAGATAAACATGGGTAAAATAGAAGCCCGCTGGATAAAAACAGTAGACAACAAAGATATGCACATGTGGGTTGTATACCCTCCGGGATTCGATCCTGACAAGAAATATCCTGTAATCCTGTTCTGCACAGGAGGGCCGCAAGGCACACTGAGCCAAAGCTGGTCTTACCGCTGGAACTTCCAGCTTATGGCAGCACAAGGCTACATCGTGGTTCTTCCAAACAGGAGGGGAACAACTGCATTCGGCCAAGAGTGGACCGACCAGATTTCGGGCGACTACATTGGCCTCAACATGCAAGACTACCTCTCTGCAGTGAAAGAGATCAAGAAAGAGAGTTACGCCGGAAAGGTTGGAGCATCCGGAGCAAGCTACGGCGGTTACTCAATATTTTACCTTGCAGGGATCCACAAAGGTGTTTTTGATGCATTTATTGCACATGCCGGTATATTCAACCAGACACATATGTACATGACAACCGAAGAGCTCTTTTTCCCACACTGGGACAACGGCGGAGCACCTTGGGACAACAACCCAGTTGCAAACAGACACTACAACAATTCCCCACATACACTTGTTAAGAACTGGGACACTCCAATACTTGTAACCCACGGAGAACTGGATTACAGGGTACCTGTAGACCAGGGTATGGCAGCATTCAACGCTGCACAGGCTCTGGGAGTACCATCAGAAATGCTGCTCTTTCCGGACGAAAACCACTGGATACTCAAACCTCAAAACAGTATTCAATGGAACAGGGTATATTTCAGGTGGTTTGACAAATGGCTAAAAGATTAACAATATAATACCAACACTAACCCAAACAAATTATAATGAAAAGAATAATAATAGCATTGATAATTTTTGTGACAACAGGCTCTGCCTTTGCGCAAAAAAAACCATTGGACCACAGTGTGTATGACTCCTGGAAAAACGTTGGAGCATTCACCATGAGCGACGATGGCAAATACACCTCCTATATGGTGAGGGAACAAGAGGGAGACGGCTATGTAGAGGTGCTAAACCTTCATACTTTTGAAAGGAACATGATTGAAAGGGCAACCCAGCCAAAGCTCACTCCCGACGGCAAATTTTTGGTTGCTACAATAAAGCCGTTTTTCAAAGAGACAAAAGAGGCTAAAATAAAAAAGTTGAAACCAGACCAGATGCCAAAGGATACTTTGGGAATCTATAATGTGTACAGCAAAAAACTGGAGAAAATACCATTCCTAAAATCCATGAAGATTGGCCGCTACGGAAAAGAGTTCATCGCATTCCAATCCAATGCCCCTGCAGATACAACCGGAGGCAAAAAACCGCCAAAAAAAGAGAAGAAAGAGGGCCAGGACCTAATGATATACCATCTGCCCACAGGATCAATTGATACAATCAAAGCAATCTCTGAATACAACTTCACAAACGGCGGGGATTCGTTGTTTTTGATAAGGAGACCAAGTTCCAAGGACACCATCATGGAGCCGGGGCTATTCCTTTACACACCAAAAAACAAAGAGCTCACCAATATTTACACATCTGACCTCGAGCAAACCATAGTGTTGCCGGTTGTAAGCGAAGACAACAAACACATTGTATTCTACGCCAGGCTGGACACCACCAAAGCTGGAAAAGAGAATGTGAGCATACTCTATTACAAAGAGGGTTTACCTCAAGCAAAAGTTCTAATTGACAACAACCTGAAAGGGCTCAAAGAAGATTGGAAAATAAGCCAGAACAGAGCTTTGATAATAAGCAAATCGGGTAAAAGGCTTTTCTTTGGGATAGCACCTACCCTGCCGGAAAAAGACACATCAATTGTAGAATCGGAAGTTGCCAAACTTGATATATGGCATTACAAAGACGACTATGTACAACCGGTGCAACTCCTTAATGTAAACAGGGAACTCAAGAAATCATACATGAGTATGGTAGAACTGGACAAAGAACCAGAGCTTTTGCAACTTTCCCAGGATGAGTACCATATTGTCAGGTTGCCAGAGGGATACGATGCCAATTGGGGATATTCTGTTAGCAATTACAAATACCAGCTGGAGTCCCAATGGAGTGCAAATCCAAGGGCAGACCTTTATATCATGGATATCAAAGACGGCAGTGTCAAGTTGTTACTGGAAGATAACTATATTTCCTATGTAAACGCCTCTCCGGAAGGCAAATATCTCATTTGGTACAACAACCGGGACCAAAACTGGTATTCTTACAATTCCCAAACAAAGGAAATTGTGTGTATGACAAAAGACCTTGATGTCTCATTTGCAAATGAAACACATGATTCACCTGTAATGGCATCTTCATACGGACACAACGGATGGGCTTCCGAAGACCAGGCTCTTTACCTGAACGACAGGTACGATGTTTGGCAGATAGACCCATCGGGGAAAACACCCGCAATCAACCTGACAGAGGGCCTGGGTCGCAAGGAGAACCAGACATTCCGGATAGTAAGGCTCGACGACGTTTTATTGCCTCCGGGTACACCAGGCATTAAAATGGAGCCAATCAAGCCAAAAGAGACAATCTATTTCTCTGTTTTTGACAATGGCACAAAGGAGAATGGCTACTATTACAAAGAGATGGGCAAACGTAAACCTAAAATGACCAAATGGATTGTGGAGCCAATGACCTTTGTTTACCTCAACCGCTCCAAAGATGGTAAGGTAATCACTTATACCAAACATAATTTTGAAAACTCCCCTGATGTGTGGGTAACGAAAGATAACTTCAAAAGCCAAATCAAGATTACAGACATCAATCCTCAGCAAAGGGATTACAATTGGGGAACAGCAGAATTGGTGCAATGGAAATCCAAAATAGGACAGGACCTTGACGGGGTACTTTACAAACCCGAAAACTTTGACCCTTCAAAAAAATACCCTATGCTGGTATATTTTTATGAAAGGAACTCACAATACCTGCACTATTACAGAGCACCGGCACCAAGCCGTTCGGTTATCAACATCCCGTTCTTCGTGAGCAACGAATACCTGGTGTTTGTACCAGACATTGTATACCAGATTGGACACCCTGGCAAGAGTGCATTGGACTGCATAGTACCCGGTGTAGAGAAACTCATTGCAGAAAACAACTGGGTAGATGCCGACAACATCGCAATCCAGGGACAAAGCTGGGGTGGCTACCAAGTAGCCTATATGGTAACCCAGCCACAGGTTTTCAAATGGAAAGCAGCCGGTGCCGGAGCTCCCGTAGCCAACATGACAAGTGCATATGGTGGAATCCGCTGGGGTTCGGGTATGGTGCGCCAATTCCAGTACGAACACACCCAAAGCCGCATAGGGAAAACCCTGTGGGATGGTTTTGACCTCTATATAGAGAACTCGCCTCTTTTCTTTGCAGATAAAATTGAGACACCTCTGCTTATCATGCACAACGACAAAGACGAGGCAGTTCCATGGTATCAGGGTATTGAGTACTTCACGGCATTGCGCCGCCTTGGCAAACCTGCATGGATGCTACAATACAACAACGAAGCACATAACCTGAATAGCAGGGTAAACGCCAAAGACCTTAGTATAAGGTTGGAACAATTCTTCAACCACTACCTGAAAGGGGCACCGATGCCAGTATGGATGAAGAGCGGTGTTCCAGCAACACTAAAAGGTATTGACTGGGGCTATGAACTGACGGAAGAATAAATCCATCCTCAAAATCAAATAAATGATAAGCCGGCAGGGTCACCTTTGCCGGTTTTCATTTTAAAATATCTATATTTACAGGACAAAAACAAGACAGATATGGCAATTTACAGCGTAATCAAAGGTACCGGAAGTTACATCCCGTCAAAAAACGTAAAAAACGAAGATTTCCTTGCAAATGAGTTTTATGACACCTACGACAAAGCAAATGGAAAACCCAACCAGGTTATCGTAGACAAGTTTTTAGAAATCACTACAATTTCGGAAAGAAGATACGTCGATGACAATTTGATTACCTCTGACATTGCTTTTTTTGCTGCCGAAAAGGCAATTGAGAATGCCGGCATAGACAAAGAGAGCCTTGATTATATTATTGTTGCCCACAACTTTGGGGATATCAAAAGTGATAACAACAGAACCGACAATGTACCTTCTTTGGCCGCACGTGTAAAGAACAAACTGGGCATAGAAAATCCCTTTGCAGTAGCCTATGACATTCTTTTTGGCTGCCCGGGATGGTTACAAGCCTTTATCCAGGCCGATTATTACATCCGGTCGGGAGATGCCAAACGAATTTTGGTAATAGGTGCCGATGTGCTGTCCAGGATCTCCGACCCGCACGACCGCGACAGCATGCTCTATGCCGATGGTGCCGGCGCAGTAATCCTGGAGGCTGCCGAAAGCTCTGCCCCGATTGGAATCATTGGCCATGTTACACGTTCCGACACCAAAGTTTATTTGAATATGCTCAACATGGGTCCATCTTTCAAAACAAACGGAACAATTGACCCAAGCAACCTTTACCTTAAAATGAACGGACGACGGTTGTACCAATATGCACTCGAAACTGTACCCCTTGCAATAAAAGCTGCACTGGACAAATGTGGCACCGATATTAAGGAAATCAGCAAAGTTCTCATCCACCAGGCCAATGGAAAAATGGACGAGGCCATACTAAAAAGACTTTATGCCCTGTACAACATAACCGAGATTCCTGCCAACGTCATGCCAATGTCCATCTCATATTTAGGGAACTCAAGCGTGGCAACCCTGCCCACTTTGCTAGACTTGATCCTGAGGGACAATCTCACCCACTCCGAAAG
>JAQWAL010000073.1 GCA_028707695.1 Bacteroidales bacterium
GTTGGACAAATATCCTGTGGCAGACAGGGAGACCTTTGCTCAAATGGTACTTGGGAACAAGGAAACCAACAATATGATCCTCAGGTACAAAAACACAATGTCCCAGTCGCAATATGTATCTGACAGGATTTACACAACCCTTAAGAACAGACCTGTGAGCATAGATTTCATCAATGTTTTTGACAACAGGTCAAAGGATGTCCGTTTTACGGAATCCCTCAATTCCAGGCGCAATCCAATCAAGTTATTCATAGGGTCCATTCGTTCCGAAGAGATGTTGCTTATTGCAGCAGAGAGTAGTTACTACCTATCTGACAACGACAGAGCTTTGTTGTATGTGAATACCCTTAGGAACAACAGGATAGAGGGTCACATCCCTTTGACTCCAACCACAATCCCCAATATAGAAGATTCCTCTGTGGTTGTGAAGGATGCCATGGGAAACAACCTCACACCACTCTCCCGGCTTATAATAAATGAAAGGAGAAAAGAGATGTTCATGGAGGGAGACCGTATCATGCAGCTTAAAAGGCTGGGATCACCGCAGTTTTGGGTATCCAGGAATGGTTTGGCATACACAACATACAGCTTTATGTATACCTACCCTATTCCTGCAGACGATATTGAGCTCAACAAAGGAATAATCCAGAATGAAGGCTATACCGAATTCGTATATAATTAAAATGAAAATGAAGAAGTATCTGTTTTTTGCAACTGTAACGTTGATATTGGCCGGTTGTTCGAACATAGAACCCGAGCCCCCAAGGAAAGAGGGTAGTATGAACAAAGAGTACAAACTTCCCGACCCTACACCTCTTACAGCAGACCAGCGTGAGGAGTACAACAATAGGAATGCAGAGTACCGCAATAATGTAAATGAATAAATAATTAACCACTTAAATAATTTAAAATGAAAATGAAAAAATTTTTCTTCCTGATGTTAGCGTCACTGCTCATGTTTGCATGTGAAAAAGATGAGCCGGTAGTAGAGTTGCCAACGATGTCCTTTGCAGATGCAACTTATAATGTTCCAAAAGGTTGTGTGCAGCCAATCAAATTGAGGCTGGACGAACCTGTTGCTATTGATACAAGGGTTCCTTTGTCTTTTGCAGGAACAGCAGTAAAAGGAACAGACTACACAGTTGACAAAGAATACATAGATATCCCCGCAGGTGAAAAAGAGGGCGAAGTCATAGTGACGGTAAAGTACGAGATAACAGAATCAAAGAAAATTGAAGTATCAATGACTGCTCCGTTGGCGGGGTATGATTTTGGAAGGTTCCCTAAAGCGGTTATCACCACCACCCTTGAGCAAACAACAATTTTTTCTTTTGCAGCTCCGCAAGGAGAGATCCCGGGAGACAATGCAGATTTTACTGTAAACCTTTATGACCAGCAAGGAAACAACTTTAATGTTGCCGATGTTACAAACGTTGCATTGAATGTGGTAAGTACTTCAACTGCCGTTGAAGGTACCCATTTCCGTTTCGTGGACAACAAGAAGCATGCTAGTTTCTTGAAAAACAAAAGTAACGGGACATTCAGCATAGAGGTCATCAAATACGAAGAGGGAAAAAACACTATTGTTCTGGAATGCGGCGATGCAAACGGATATTTCCCGGGAGCAGTCCCTATGATTGAGATAACAATTCCTAAGAGAATGAACGAGAGGATTGTTGGTGAATGGAAAGGACTTGACTTTTACAAACTGGACGATTTTGCAATTGCATGGGGTTTGTCAGAACAACAAAAGGCGGCCCTCCCTACATGTACCTCTTCTGATATTTTGAATTTCAAAGCAGACAACTCTTTCACAATTACATCTTCCGGCAAGTTGAAGAACTACTTCCGCAATACTACATGGGATATAGAGGGTTCTGACATGATTGTTTTGGGAATGTCATACCCACCCGAAAAATATGTGGCACCAAGGTGCAACCTGGCTCAGGTAAACTACCTGTTCAGTGCAGAGGCAGAGGATTTGAAAGCAGGCAAGGTGAACATGTTCATAACTTCTTCTTCTGAACATGAAGAGATTTTGGTATTGCAAATAAACCAACATGGTAACAGCACAGATTTCAGCTTTATCTGGGGAGATCCTCTTACATTCCGTTTCATCAGAAAATAACAAATAAACCTTAGTAAGATATTATCCGGGGTAAAAGCCGGGTAATATCTTTTTTTATCATGAAAAGAAGATATTTTATAATTGCAGTTGCTTTGATGGTAATGTCCCCTGCATTATTGCCTGCAAACAGCCCCAAAAGGGCAAAAGAGATAGTTATAGCCCTGGTAGATACCGGAGTGGATACAACAAACTCCAATATTAAGGAGTTGTTCAAAAGGGATGGCAAAGGCTATATTGTGGGTTGGAACTTTTTGGGTGACAAAAACAATACAGTGAATCCTGCTTCAATTGGAAATGAGTCCTTTAGAGTCATGCAGCTGTTGCATGGCAAATATGGCAGTGTGACAGATACATCCGGGTTAAATCCAAAAGAGAAGGAAGAGTATGCCAATTACAGGTATTTCCGGTCAAAAGCCCGGATAGACGGCTACATTGAGTTTGCAAAACTATTGGAGTACAATTACAATGGGTTCAAATACATGGACTCGGTGGTAATCTCACAGAAAGGGCACAATGATATAGAAATAAAGGATTTGAATACAATTGACTATTCAATGATCCCGGACTCCATGGAGACCCAGCTTTCGCAGGTGATGTCGGAATGTACAAAAGCACTTTACGCCGGAAAGAAACTATGGCAGGAGGCGTTGGAAAACGCAGAGAACGAGTACAAGTTGTCTGCACAAAGGATAAGCACGCTAGGCAATCCAATGTCCAATCCTCGTTTTTCCATAGGTGATAACCCTTATGATTTTGACAACCTCAATTATGGTAACAAAAACATTGCAGCATTGCCAAACGATCATGCAACAGAAGTCATGACCATAATTGCCGGGTTTGGCACCGTTAATGCCAAAAGAAGACCAAAGGTAATGCCATTGAGGGTTGCAGCTGCAGGGGAGGCATTTGACAAAGATATCTACTCTGCAATAATGTATGCGGCCAATAACGGAGCCAACATGATCTTGATACCCCAGGCAAAGGAGTATTCGTTGCATGGTTCCAAACTGGCAGAGGCAATTGAATATGCAGGGACAAAAGGAATAATTGTGGTTGCAGCATCGGCAGATTATTTAATGGAGATGCCTAATTTGATTGAGGTGGATGCTTTGGAAAAAGATGGCAATGGTGCAGTTGTAACCATGGTGGCAGGTGAGGTTTTTGAAATATTGGCACGCAAACCAAAGAGCTCCCCGGCAAAGATAAAAGAGATAATATCAGGGATATAGATATAAAAGAAAATTTATGGACAAAAGGGTGTTGTTGGCAGCGGGGTTCATACTCTGCATGGGTCTTTTGAAGGGTCAGGATTATTCTGCAATAGAGGGCAAGGACCCGAGGTTTGAAACGGCCAGGTATTTCAGTAGCGATTCAATCTACAAAAAAGTGGGTTCCATGACTTTGGATGCCTCTTGGTTTAGGGAGAGCGACCATCTCTATTTTTACAAAAAGGAGGGTGGCAAGAAAAAGTATTGGTTGGTAGATCCTTCAAAAGGCAAACAGACAGAGCTGTTCCGGATTGAAGATACACTTAACTGTTACATATCCGGGTTCAAAGAGGGCAGCAACGAGCTCCTGGAGTGCAGGATGGATGGGAAAAACCTCTATTACTCAATAAAAGGCAGGAGTTTTACGGAAATCCCAAAGGATACTGTTTCCAAGGAAAACAAAACCAAAGCGTTCAGCCGGGAATATTGGAAAAACTATTCGCATGACAGCTCTTACTATATGTACGGACATTTGCATGATATTTACCTGCATGATGTTGTCCAGGGCAAGGATATAAGAATGTCATTCGATGGTGAGCCTTTCTTTTCGTTTACCACATTCCGCTCGGCCCAAACGGACACATCACGTAAAAGTGTAAGGGGGAACTGGCTTGGGAATACCAACTATGCAATTTTCCTGAGGCCCGATATGAGGAGTGTGACAGAGATGACTGTGGTCAATAGCCTTTCCAACCCACCAAAAGCCAAGAACTACAAAATGGAACTCACCAACGACTCTTTGGTTACCCAGTATGGGATGTATTTGCTGGATGCGAATAAACGTGAACTTGTAAAGGTAGATATTGACAGGTTCCGTGACCAGGAGGTGAAGCTACTGCTCAATAACCATAAAGCACATGAGTATGACAAGATCTATTTCACTCGTAAAAGCAGAGGCAACGATACAATCCAGTTGTGTGACCTGGATCCGGTTACAAGGCAGGTGAGGGTGCTGGCAGAAGAGATTGGAAAACCAATTGTGAATGAGCTTTTGCATTCGGTTCATATCCTGAATGGCGGCAACGACATTATTTGGTGGAGCGAAAGGGAAGGGCTTGGAGCATACTACCTTTACAATAAAGATGGAGAGCTGGAAAACAAGATTGCAGGAGGTGACTTTGTTGCAGGAAAAGTATTCAATATAGATACCCTTGGACGGAGTTTTGTATTTGAGGGCTACGGCTATTACAAAGAGAGGAATCCATATGAAAAATACTATTTTTCTGTAGGGTTCAATGGGCGTAAATTCAAATGTTTAACACCATCACAAGGGAACCATGCCATAGAGTATTCAAAATCCAAGGAGTACTTTACAGATACCTATTCCAGCCCCGACAAATTCCCGCAAAAAGAGGTCCGGTCGGTCAAAGGCAAACTTGTAAGAAAACTGCCTGCGGCAGATACCATGGCTTTGCTGGATTATGGCTGGATAAAACCGGTTGCATTGGAGTTGCTCTCATCTGACAATAAAACCAAGTTATACGGAGTCATGTACTTGCCGGGTAAAATAGAACCTGGGGCTAAATACCCTGTGATTTGCAACATGTATCCCGGGCCACAGACAGACCTTGTACCACGATCCTTTGCTACGGACGACAACGACAACGCTGCCTTGGCAAGGATGGGTTTTGTGGTTGTGAATGTTGGACTGATTGGCTCTTCGCCTTTGAGGGGGCCCCAATTCTATAGTGCAAGCCAGGGCAACCTGAGGGACTATGCAGTGGATGATGTCAAATATGT
>JAQWAL010000026.1 GCA_028707695.1 Bacteroidales bacterium
TGTTGTTGTGCGGTGTGGTGATCCGGCTTTTTTGTGTTTGCCGGGTTTTGTTTGGTTGGTGGACAGTTGCTTTCGCATTTGTTGTTAGCTGTTCAATTTGACCGTTTAAGTTGGCTGTTCAATTCAATTTTGCAGATTTGGTATGCTCAATTAAGTTGTGCAGATTTATTTGGACAGCCAGTCGAGGGCCGCTTTTTCTATATAGAAAACCTCTACCTCAAAGCGTGGGTCTTTTACCTTGTTTTTGTATGCCATTGTGAATGCAGTGTTTTTTGGGCTGGTCACCACAAAGGCCTGTTTGAATGTGTTGAAATGTTCCAGAACAGTTTGAATTATGAGATCCATGTTTGCGGCTTCGTTTAAATCGAATGCAGGAGCTGCATCTTGTGCAACAACCATCAATTTAAGGTCTTTGGGAGTATCCGGCCCGGCAATGAGCATCCCAAGTTGCATCCCGATATCCTCCTGGGTGAATCCTGGTTTTTCCCTTTGTACAAAAATCTCTTTGCCCTCTATATTAATCTTTTCCATTTTCCGTTGAATTTGTTGATATTTTGCAATTGGCCACTAACCATTAACCACTAGCCACTAACCAATTAAATGCAGCGATCCCTTTTGGATTAAACTCACAGGAATTCAATCCCTGGAGTAGTTTGAAGAGCGGAATATTTCGGTTGAGTAGTTTGCACCCCATAAATCGTAGCGGTTGAACTGCTCAATGAGCTTGAGTTGGAAGCGTGGCCAGTTTTTCTTTTGAGGGTTGCTCCAGTAAACCTCTGCAATGGCACTCATCCTTGGAAATAAACCATATTCAAGACGTTGGCGGTGAGGAAAATATTCTGTCCACATGCAACCTTGCCCGCCAAGGATGTTTTGGGCAACCGAAGCCGGGGTATCCTCTGGAACAGGTTCGAAATTGTATACATCATCTACCCTTACCAGCCATTGGCGGTGGCAAAGGGAGTCTTCGTTCTCCTTTTGTGCTACATTGAAATAACTTTGACGCATAGGGGTCAATATGGCCTTGTGGCCCTGTGCTGCAGCTTTGAGGCCGTTCTCTGCATTCCTCCAGCTCATTACAATTGCCCCATCTACCAAACCATCGTCCAGCATCTCGTCCCAGCCAATGAATTTGCGCCCACGTGCATGGACTATGTCTGCTATCCTTTGGGCAAAGTATTTTTGAAGTGCGTTTTCGTCTTCGATACCATGCTCCTTCATGTATTGTTGGGTTTGAGGTGACTCTTCCCACCACTTTTTGGCACATTCGTCTGCACCTATGTGTATGTATTGCCCGGGGAACACATCCATGAGTTCGTTAAAGACATCTTCCAGAAATTCAAAGACTTGGCTAGAAGGTGCAAGCACATTGTTCTGGCGGTTGTAGATACCCCATGTAATTGCCGGTTCCTTGGGAATGTCCGGGGTGGTGCTGAATTGCGGGTATGTGGCAAGGATGGCCATGGAGTGTCCGGGAACATCTATCTCGGGGACAATGGTAATGTAGCGTTGGGCTGCATAATCGATTACCTCCTTCATCTGCTCTATGGTGTAGTATCCGCCGTAACGGGTGCTGTCCACTCCTGTACCGGGGAAAATACCGATGATTGTTCCCGCCCTCCAGGAGCCGATTTCATTGAGCTTAGGGTGGCTTTTGCTCTCCATCCTCCAACCCTGGTCGTCTGTAAGGTGCCAATGGAAATAGTTCATCTTGTGCTGCGCCAGATAGTCTATGTACTGTTTGATGTAATCTACAGAATAAATGTGTCTTACAACATCCAGATGCATACCCCGGTATTCGAACCGTGGGTAGTCCAGCACAGTTATTTCCTGAATAGACAAATTGCCAATACCTGTTGCAGAGAGCGGCTGTTCCGGCTTTTGGCCATTGGTTAATGTTGGTAGCAACTGGACCAGGGATTGTGTTGCGTAGAAAAGTCCCTGCGGGTTTGCTCCATAAAGGGTTGCTTTTCCGTTATTCACCTTCATGAAATAGGCCCCTTCCTTTGCAAGGTCAGCCGGTTCGTATCCATATTCCGGAAGGCCCTGTACAGTTTTATCCAATTTTGAAATGGTGAACTCGATTATGGAGCTCTTTTTCCCTTTTTTGATTTTTTTGTCAATCTCTTTTTGGGAGCTGACAATCTGTACCTCAATACCGTAATATTTGAGCAGGTAGTTTTTGAAAAAGCTTGCAGAGTTTTGCTGCTCCTTTCCGGTTGCCAGCAGCAGGGTGTTTTGAGAGACCACTGCTCCGGTACCGCATCCTGCCTCAGCCACCTGGGGTTCCGGTATGATGGAGTGCTTGAGGTGACCCTGGTGCTCCTTGTGACATGAGTTTGCAGTTGTAGTGTATAGTATGCTCATTGCTATTGTCAGTAGTAGGGAGGGAATTTTCATTTTCTTTGGTTTTTGAATTTGAGGTTCTATGGTAAACTGGTTGTCAAAGGGTCTTTGCCCCAAAGTGTGGCAGCACGTTGTGCTATTGCGCAGGAAAGACTCCCATTGTGTTTTCCAGTTGGTCAGTTATCTTGTCCACAACCTCCTGTAGTTTGCCCCCAAGCATCATCTTGTACATGCCGGAGAGTTCGGTTTCCAAAGTCAATTGGAACTGTGTGGTGCTTGTGGAAATCTCTTGGAGATTGACTGTGAGGTCAAAGTTTATTGGAGTGGAACCGTACTGGGAGTAACGTATTTTGTTGAATGGCCTCCTTTCTGTGACCTCCATACCCAGTTCAAACCCTTGAACTTTGGCAATGATGTTGTTTGGTGTTGCCTGCAGGTCGGCTTTGGATGTTATTTCCGGAGGCAGGTTGCGGGTAAAGTTTGTAAGGTCAGAGAATACTGAGTACAATACCTCTGACGGGCGTGCAATCCTTACTGTGCGTCCCTCTATTATTGTGTTGGCCATATGTTTGTCGTTTTACTGGCAAATTGGTTTATTGCCTCCAGGTGTCGGGGCGGTAACGCCACTCTTCCAAGGTTTCTATATCTTGTTTTTGTATGTAGTTGCACTCCACTGCTTCGTTGATGAGTGTCTCGTAGTTGCTGAGTGTCCTGAGTTCCAGGTTGGAATATTCGAAAGACCTGCGGGCCTTGTTGAAGTTGTATGAGAATATGGCTACCATTCCAAGCACATTTGCACCGGCATTGCTCAGGCACTCTGCTGCAGAGAGGGAACTCTGCCCGGTAGAGATTAGGTCCTCTACAACCACAACATTGGCGTTTGGCGGCAGGTAACCCTCTATCTGGGCTCCTGTGCCGTGGTCTTTTGGTTTGGGGCGGACATATACGAATGGTTTGTCCAGTTCCTGTGCAACAAGTGCTCCCCAGGCAATTGCCCCGGTTGCCACACCGGCTATGACATCTGCTTGGGAATAGTTGTTTTTAATGATTCGTGCCAGGCTCTTATATACTAATGTGCGGGCTTTCGGGTATGACAGGATTTTGCGGTTGTCGCAGTAGATTGGAGATTTCCAGCCCGAAGCCCATGTGAAAGGTTTTTCTACATTGAGCATCACTGCCTTGATATCCAATAGTTGCTTTGCAATTGTTTTTTCTATTGACTCCATAAAATTTAAAAGTATCTTTGCGCAAAGATAGTAAAACAATTCTTTTTGATGTATAACATTTTCTTTGGCAGCCGTCGTGTGGCTGTCTGCAGCAACCCGGAGCTGCCTGCAAGCGATCCGGATGCGGTTTTATACAGCCCTGGTTCTTTTCCGGATCTGGCCAACCTGCCACATCTTTTTTTCCAGACAACAGGTATAAACACATTGTATATACCCACTTTGAATGAGGAATCTGCATTCAGGCAGCTATGTACAAGCCTCAACAAGATTAATGCCGGAGGGGGGCTTGTCACCAACAAAAAGGGTGAGGTGCTTGTGATTTTCCGTTATGGTAAATGGGATTTGCCCAAGGGTACCCAGGAGCCTGCAGAGGACATAAGGTATTCTGCAATCAGGGAGGTTTCCGAGGAGTGTGGGCTGGATATGGGGTCTCTGGAAATCAAGGAGCATATATGTGACACATACCATGCATTTGAGAGGGACAACCGCCACAACCTCAAGTATACCAAATGGTACAGGATGGAGTTTTCGGGAGATGATTTGAATACAATTCCGCAGGCATCCGAAAACATAGAGCAGGCCCTTTGGGTGGAGCCTGCCGGTTTGGATTCTTATTTGTCCAATACATATCCCTCCATAAAGGAGGTATTCAAAAGATCAGGATTTAAGTTTACGGGTATGAAAGGGCGGTAACGCCGGTATAAAGCAACCGGTAACGTCATTTTAAAGCGACCAGTAACGCAGTTCCTTTATGGTGTCTTTGAAAACGCCGCGAAGGTCCACCACCAGCCCTTTGGGGTCGAGCAGCTCCTTGAAGTCGTTTTCGGTCATCTTGACGTAATCTTTGTGGGCAACCGCAACAATTACAGCGTGGTATTTGCCTCCTGGTTTCGGGAGCATCTTGATTTGGTACTCCTCTTCCACTGCATGCGGGTCTGCATGAGGGTCCACCACATCCACCGCTACCCTGAAGCTCTGCAATTCCCTCACAATGTCAACCACTTTTGAGTTGCGTATATCGGATACATTCTCTTTGTAGGTAACCCCCAATATCAGCACTTTGGCCCTAAGCAGAGGTAAATCGTTGGAAAGGAGTTTTTTGACTGTTTGTTTTGCTATATAGCCACCCATGGAGTCGTTCACGAACCTGCCGGAGGCTATCATTTGCGGGTGGTATTTTAGTTCACTTGCTTTGTGCACCATGTAATAAGGGTCTACCCCAATACAATGGCCACCTACAAGCCCGGGGGTGTATGGAACGAAATTCCATTTTGTAGCTGCAGCCTGTATGACGTCGTATGTGTTTATTCCCATTCTGTTGAACAGGATGGAAAGCTCGTTCATAAGGGCTATGTTCACATCCCTCTGTGTGTTTTCTATGATTTTGGCAGCCTCTGCAACCCTGATATCAGGTGCCCTGTGCACTCCTGCAGTAACTACGGATTCGTAAACCTTTGCTGTGGTTTCCAAGGATTCAGAATCACAGGCAGAGACAATCTTGATTGTGTCCTGGAGCGAGTGCTCTGCATCTCCGGGGTTGATCCGCTCGGGAGAGTAGCCGACTTTGAAGTCTCTCCTTACCCTGAGGCCGGATACCCTTTCCAGAAGGGGAACGCACTCTTCGTATGTGCAACCCGGATAGACAGTGCTTTCGTAAATCACGTAATCTCCTGGTTGTATAATGTTTGCAACAGTAAGTGTGGCAGAGAGTAATGGCCTGAGGTCGGGTTTGTTGTATTTGTCAATAGGGGTGGGTACGGCAATCACAAAAAAGCTGGCATCGCGCAACTCCTCTGAGTTTGAGGTGAAGTGGATATCCCTGTTGTGGAAGGATTCCTGCGGGATCTCTTTGCTTGGGTCGATTTTGCTTTGGAGTAGTTTGAGGTTCCTTTGGTTGATGTCGTAACCGATTACCGAAAAGTGTTTTGCAAATTCCAGTGCCAAAGGGAGGCCTACATATCCCAATCCTATTACGGCTAGTTTTATTTTCTTGGAAATTAGTTGATTGTACATGATTTACTTATGTTTCCTTTTTGTTTTGAGTATCGGCAAAGATAATAGAATTAGCTATAAATATGTTATATTTGTAGCTCTATAAAGATATTTTAACATTGGTTTTTTAATGGTTTGGTATGTTCTTTACACCTCTGCTAAGGCAGAGAAAAAGGTGGCGGAGAGGCTAAGGGAAGAGAATGTAGAGGTTTTCCTGCCTCTGCACAGGCAAAAGAGAAGGTGGAGCGACAGGATCAAGGTGGTGGATAAGCCACTTTTCGGGTCATATGTTTTTGTCAAGTGTACAGACTTTAGGCTCAGGGAGTTGCTTTTGGTTTACGGGGTCTCCAGGATTGTCTATTATTTGGGTCGTCCTGCCAAGGTGCGGGACAGCGAAATTGAAGCTATCAAGGAGTTTTTGCAAATTGCACAGGATAAAGAGATTATTACAAACGGTGACCAGGTGGACATTTTGTGTGGTCCCTTCAAGGACAAGAGTGCCAAGGTGCTTAATGTGGGCAGGGATTTTGCAACATTGGTGTTGGAAGAGCTGGGTGCCAAAATTTACGTACCTTTGTTGGATATAGACAAGAAAAAAACAGAGCAAATACAATAAGCAGATGGATTACAATACCCAAAGATCTAAATTAAAGATGCCGGAATATGGCAGGCATGTTCAGAAAATGATTGAATATGTTGTGGATATACCAGACAAGGAAAAGAGGAACGAACAGATAAAGGCAGTTGTTGGTGTGATGGGTGTGCTGAACCCTCAGTTGAGGGATTTGAACGATTTCAAACACAAATTGTGGGATCATGTGCAAATAATATCTGATTTTGAAATTGATATTGATTCTCCTTATCCCATTCCCACCAAAGAGACCTTCTCTACCAGGCCAAATCCTGTACCGTTGGACAAGTCTCCTTTGAAGGCGGCCCACTACGGGAGGAACATACAAAACATGGTGGATATGATTGCCGGCAAGCCGGATGACGAGCTAAGGCAGAACATGGTGATGGTGCTGGCCTATTACATGAGGCAGCAGTACCTTATCTGGAACAAGGATTCTGTGACAGACCAGGTTATTTTCAGGGATATCAAGGAGTTGTCCGGGGGAAGGATCGTAGTGCCGGAAGATGCTAAGCTTGCTCCTGTGCAACATACCCCTTCGCAGCCGGGTGCCCATCAGGGACACTCTGCACACACTGCCCACAAACAGAATTTCAGGCAATCCAAGAAGAGGCCTTACAAAAAGAAAAACCTGTAAACAATTCAAGAATCCTTAAATCCAGAATCCTTAAAAACAGATTGAGATGGCAATTTTCAGAGTAGAGGGTGGACATCGGCTTAAGGGGGAGTTGACTCCCCAAGGTGCCAAGAATGAGGCCCTGCAGATACTTTCGGCAGTTTTGCTGACCCGGGAAAAGATGATTGTGAACAATGTTCCTGATATTTTGGATGTCAGGAAACTGATTGAGCTGCTTGTGAGGCTGGGTGTAAAGGCAAAGAAGCTGGATGTTTGTGATGATGGCTCTGCCGGTTGTATTTCGCATAGCTGGGAGTTTTGTGCCAAGGATATAGATATGGATTTTGTCCACTCCAGGGAGTTTTGCAATATCTCCTCTGCATTGAGGGGCTCCGTGATGTTGGTTGGTCCTTTGCTCACCCGTTTCGGATTTGCAAACATGCCCAAGCCGGGTGGCGACAAGATTGGGCGCAGGAGGCTGGATACCCATTTGATTGGGTTGGAGAAGCTGGGTGCCAGGTTGGTGTTCAATGGTGAATTGTCTTCCATAGAGCTCTCTGCCTCGCGTTTGGATGGTTGTTATATGCTTTTGGACGAGGCTTCTGTGACCGGGACAGCAAACATTGTGATGGCTGCTGTGCTGGCAAAGGGCAAGACCACCATTTACAATGCTGCATGTGAACCATATTTGCAACAGTTGTGCAATATGCTGAACAGGATGGGGGCAAAGATTTCTGGTATTGGCAGCAATTTGCTTTACATAGAGGGAGTTGATTCCCTGGGAGGGACCACACACACTATTTTGCCGGATATGATTGAGGTGGGTAGTTTCATTGGTCTTGCTGCCATGACTGCAAGTGAGATCACAATCAAGGATGTGGCTTACGGACAGTTAGGCATTATCCCGGACCAGTTCAGGCGTCTGGGCATCACCGTGGAGAGGAGGGGAGATGATATTTTTATCCCTGCACATGAAAATTACCAGATTGAGAGTTTCATGGATGGTTCCATCATGACAATTTCCGATGCTCCGTGGCCGGGCCTCACTCCCGATTTGTTGTCGGTGTTCCTGGTTACTGCAACACAGGCAAAGGGCTCTGTCCTAATACATCAGAAGATGTTCGAAAGCAGGCTCTTTTTCGTTGACAAACTTATAGATATGGGTGCTCAGATTATCTTGTGCGACCCCCACAGGGCAACCATCATTGGGCATAACCGGGAGTTTTGCCTGCGTGGTACAAAGATGGCCTCTCCGGATATAAGGGCCGGGATTGCTTTGCTGATTGCTGCCATGAGTGCCAAAGGGGTGAGCGTGATAGAGAATATTGAGCAGATTGACAGGGGTTATCAGAATATTGATGGACGGTTGAATGCCCTGGGTGCAAAAATTGAACGTATTTAATTTTAGAATTGGATAAATGGCTCCAAAAAAGAAAAATAAACCTAATGCAGAGACTGCTCCGCCGCCTAAAGGTAAAGAGGCGGTAAAACTTGTTGCCGGCCTTTTTTTTGCCGCTTTGTCTGTCTATACTCTTGTGGCCTTGCTCTCCTATTTGTTCACTTGGGCAGAGGACCAGTCTTTGCTCTCGAGGCCGGATGTTTGGAGTGCTATAGTGCCTGTTGAAAATGGAGCGGGCAAGATTGGATTCTTTTGGGCTAATTTCTTGTTGTCCAAATTGTTTGGCCTGGGTGCATTTGTCTTTCCTTTCTTCTTTGCTGCTATTGCGGGTTATAGCCTTAAAATCAAGAATTTCAATTTGGTAAAATTGTTTTACCTCTCTATGTACGGGGCAATAATCATCTCTTTGCTCTTCTCATTTATTTTTGGCTTCACCCGTTTTGACGATTGGTTCGGGAATGGTGTCGGGGGTTCTTATGGTTATTTTGTGAACAGATGGCTGATTGCAATGCTTGGTGCTCCTGGTGCCGGGGGGGTGATCTTGGTGGCATTTGTTGCTTGGCTTGTGTTGTTGAACAGGAATTTTGTCCATTGGATAAACAGGGGGATTTACTCTCTTTTCCACCGTAGGCCTAAGAAAGGAAAGGGTGCAAACGTTGTTTCAGATGGCAATGGTGCTGATGGTTTGGAAAAGAGTGTTAAAGAGGATGTTGCAGACGGTATTGCCGGTGTTGTTGCAGGGGATATTGCCGGCGTAGAAGAAGCTGGTGCAAAAGATGGCGGTCTTGATAATGTGAATGGATCCGTTGCCGGTGCTTCTGTGCCGTTTGAGATATATGAGAGGGACTATTCGCAAGCAGATGAGGATGGACCGGAGGGTGCAGCCCTGGATAGTGCACAGGAAAGCCCTTCTGTCCAAAATGTTGAGGGTGGTCCTGAGTTGATTATTGAAGAAGTGGAAGATGATGATTTTACAAAGGATTTGCCAAAAGGCTCTTTGGATACTTTGTTTGACCCACGGTTGGATTTGCCCAGGTACAAGGCGCCCGGGGTAGATTTGCTGAATGACTACACAAACAAGATATACAAGGTTTCCAACGAAGAGCTTGAAAGGAACAATCGTAAGATTGTAAAGACTTTGAGCGACTACAAGATTTCCATTGAAAAGATTTATGCACGTACCGGCCCTACGGTCACTTTATATGAGATTGTACCTAGTGCAGGGGTGAGGATTTCACAAATCAAACGTTTGGAAGATGATATTGCCTTGTCGCTTGCGGCCAGGGGTGTGAGGATAATTGCGCCGATCCCCGGCACAAATGCCGTGGGGATTGAGGTTGCCAACAGCAAACCGAGTGTGGTTCCCATGAAGTTGCTGCTTGAGGATCCCAGGTTCAGAAGTTCGGAGTATGATTTGCCGGTTGTGATTGGCAGGACCATTTCCAATGAGTCTATGATGTTTGATTTGGCCAAGATGCCTCATTTGTTGGTTGCCGGTGCTACCGGGCAGGGTAAATCTGTAGGATTGAATGCTATAATCACTTCTCTGCTTTATACAAAACATCCTTCGGAGATGAAGATGGTGCTGATTGACCCTAAGAAGGTGGAGCTCTCTTTGTACTCGAAGATTGAGAAGCATTTCCTTGCCAAGCTGCCGGATTCTGATGATGCCATAATTACCGATACCCAAAAGGTTGTCTACACATTGAAGTCGCTTACCATTGAGATGGATGCCAGGTACGATTTGCTCAAGCTGGCTCATGTGCGCACGGTCAAAGAGTATAACGAAAAGTTCTTGTCGCGCAAGCTTAATCCTTTAAAGGGCCATAGGTATATGCATTACATTGTGGTTGTTATTGATGAGTTTGCCGATTTGTTGATGACTGCGGGTCGTGAGATTGAAGAACCGATAGTTCGTCTGGCGCAGTTGGCCCGTGCGATAGGAATCCATCTGGTGATTGCAACCCAGAGGCCTACCACAAACATCATTACCGGTTTGATCAAAGCTAACTTTCCCGCCAGGATTGCATTTAGGGTAATATCAAATATAGATTCCCGTACCATTTTGGAAACCACCGGGGCCAACCAGCTGGTGGGCAGGGGTGATATGCTTATCTCTGTAAATGGCGAGATCACACGTGTTCAGTGTGCTTTTATAGATACTCCTGAGGTAGAGAGGATAACTGCTTTCATCGGGGACCAGCAGGGTTATTCTTCTGCACATTTCTTGCCTGAATATAGTGGGGAAGAGGGTGATGGTTCTGGTATAGGGGATGTGGACCTGGGTAAAAGGGACAAGCTTTTTGATGAGGCAGCCAAGCTGGTTGTCCAGTTTCAGCAGGGTTCCACTTCTTTGATCCAGAGGAGGATGAATTTGGGCTATAATCGTGCCGGCAGAATCATGGACCAGTTGGAGGCTGCCGGTATAGTGGGGCCTTCGGAGGGGAGCAAGGCGCGTCAGGTGCTGGTATCCGATTTCATGGCGTTGGACAGGATACTCTCTTCTTTGGATTGATTTTTGATGTTTATATGATTGTTTTAATAATTAATTAATTGGCAGTTTATGCGGACTCTTTTGGGAAAATTTCGTTTAATTATGGTGCTGCTGTCTGCCTTTCTGGTGGTGCCGTACAACTCTTTTTCCATGGGGGCCGGCTCTGACCAGTACTCTGCATTGAGGGATAATCCTAATGCTCCTGATGTTTTGGCCAAAATGGCCGAGGCTTTGAAAGGGATTGAGGCTATGGATTTGCTTTTCGAGATGACTGTAACGGACCAGAATGGTAGTGTGGTGGGAAATTTCGAGGGAGAGGTGCAGAGCCAGGGATATGCTTTCAAGCTGCTCAATCCGGAGCTTGAGGTTTATTGTGACGGGGTGTCCAAATGGATTTACAACGTTGCCTCTGCAGAGCTGACCATTTTCCCTAATGATACCACCCAGGCAGATTTGGTGGAGAATCCCGTCGGGTTTTTGCTCTCTTTGAATTCCGGTAATAGTGACTTCCGTAAGCCTGGTAAAGCCCAGTATAATAAAAACCCTTTGGACGGCAGGGCAGTCTGGTCAATCGAGCTTACCCCAAAAAGCCGCTATGCTCCTTACAAAGGTTTGACTATTTGTGTGGATGCGTCGGATTACCTGCCTTCTGTACTTATGTATAAAAGTGCCGATGACAATACTTATACCATCAATATAAAAAGTGTCCGGAAATTGCCTCTTTGGCCTTTGTCCAATTTCAGGTTTCCCGAGAAAATGTTGCCTGGTTTGACAGTTACAGACCTCAGGTAGAATGGATGGGGGTGTTTATTAGATGACTGGAATGGAGTTATTTTAATGCAAAAAAAGGGTGAACAATGTCACCCTTTTTTTATACGTAATGTGTTGTTTTACGTTAGTTACGCTTGTGCTACGGTTTCCTTTGGTAATACGGAAACGTATGATTTATTGTCTGCCTTTTTACGGAAAACAACAATACCATCAATTGTTGCATGAAGGGTATGGTCTTTACCCATGCATACGTTTAATCCGGGATTGTGTACAGTTCCTCTTTGACGAACCAGTATGTTCCCGGCTTTGGCGAATTGTCCGCCAAATAATTTGACGCCTAATCGTTTACTGTGTGATTCGCGTCCGTTCTTCGAACTACCGACACCTTTCTTGTGAGCCATAATCTAAAAATTTTACCGGATTAAAATTAAGCAATGTTTTCAATTTGAATTTGAGTGAGATATTGACGGTGACCGTTTTTCTTTTGATAACCTTTACGGCGTTTCTTTTTGAACACGATTACCTTTTCTCCTTTGAGGTGCGTGAGTACCTTTGCAGTTACAGATGCACCGTCTATGTAAGGTGCTCCAACCTTTACTGTGCCCTCGTTATCTACCAAAAGAACTTTGTCGAAGGTGATTGTTGCACCTTCCTCTGCCTTAAGGCGATGAACGTAGAGTTTCCTCTCTTTCTCAACTTTAAATTGCTGTCCTGCAATGTCTACGATTGCGTACATTTTAATTTTTTTTAAAAATTTTCGACTGCAAGCGGCATTTCCGTTAATTGGATATTTAGTATTCCATTACGTACTCCGCTCTTTTCCAATAGCTTGACAATCTTTTCTATAAATAATTTGGAAGGCAAATATATACATTATTTCTTTACAACCCAAAAAAAAGAGCGCATCGCGCTCTTTTTGCTTAGCCTCCAAAGTCGTCGAAGGCGATATTCTCTTCCGGAACGCCAAGGTTGTCCAGCATTGTAGTTACCGCGCTGTTCATCATTGGAGGTCCGCAAAGGTAATATTCTATATCTTCGGGGGTTTCGTGCTTGCCCAGGTAGTTGTCCTGGAGGACTTGGTGGATGAATCCGGTGTAGCCGGTCCAGTTGTCCTCTGGCTTAGGTTCGCTAAGGGCAAGGTTGAAGGTGAAGTTAGGGAATTCTTTTTCAATTGCCCTGAATTCTTCTTCGTAGAACACCTCCCTCAACGAGCGCGCCCCGTACCAGAAGCTTACCTTGCGGGTGGTTTTTTCTGTATGGAACAGGTGGAAGATATGTGAACGCATTGGAGCCATACCGGCGCCACCTCCCACGAATACAATCTCGTTGTCGGTCTCTTTTATGAAGAATTCCCCGTAAGGCCCGGAAATGGTTACTTTGTCGCCCGGTTTGCGCGAGAATATATAGGAAGAGCAAACACCGGGGTTCACCGGCATGAATGTCCCTTTGCTACGGTCCCACGGCGGGGTGGCTATACGGATATTGAGCATTATTATGTTACCCTCTGCAGGGTGGTTGGCCATTGAATAGGCTCGGAAAGTGTGCTCGGTGTTCTTCATTTTGAGCCCCCAAATGTTCAGTTTGTCCCAGTCTTCGTGGAATTCCGGTTGGACAGAAATGTCTTTTGAGAAATCCACTTCGCAAGGAGGGATATCTATCTGGATATATCCGCCCGATTTGAATTTAAGGTGTTCTCCCTCTGGAAGCCTCACCACAAACTCCTTGATAAAGGTTGCAACATTGTTGTTGCTGACAACTTCGCACTCCCATTTCTTGATACCCAGGACCTCTTCGGGAACCTCAATGGCGATGTCTTCCTTTACCTTTACCTGGCAACCGAGACGCCATTGGGTTTGTTGCTGCTTACGTGTGAAGAAACCAACCTCTGTAGGAAGTATCTCACCTCCGCCATCGGTGACACGGCATTTGCACATTCCGCATGTACCGCCCCCGCCACAAGCAGAGGGAAGGAATATCTTGTTGTTGGACAAAGTGGAAAGCACACTCTCGCCAGGAGAGACAACCAGCTCCTTCTCGTTGTTAATTGTCATTTTGACTTTCCCGGAAGGAGTGAGTTTTGATTTTGCATATAAGAGCAGTGCTACAAGAAGTAATGTGACTACCAGGAACGCTGCAATAGATAAAATTGTTATTAATGTTAGATTCATAATATTACTTCCTATAGTTTAATTCCCATAAAGCTCATAAAGGCAATGCCCATGAGACCCACTACAATAAAGGTTATACCCAGGCCCCTCAAAGGAGCAGGGACATTGGAGTAGGATATCTTTTCCCGTATGGCAGCCAATGCCACAATTGCAAGGAACCAGCCAAGACCGGAACCTAGCCCGAAAACAGTTGCCTCTGCAAGTGTTTCGTAGCCTCTCTCTTGCATGAACAAAGAGCCACCAAGGATTGCACAGTTCACGGCAATCAAAGGAAGGAAAATGCCCAAAGATGAGTAAAGCCCGGGAGTGAATTTCTCTACAACCATCTCTACAATCTGGACGATTGAAGCGATAACCGCAATGAAGATGATAAAGCTAAGGAAACTAAGGTCTACCGAAGCATAGTCCGGATTGAGCCAAACCAATGCTCCCGGAGATAATATGTATTTATTCAACAGGTAGTTGGCAGGCAAGGTGACACCAAGGACAAATATCACTGCCAGCCCTAGGCCCACAGCTGTCTTGATGTTTTTTGATACTGCAAGGTAAGAACACATTCCAAGGAAATATGCAAATACCATGTTGTCTACGAAAATAGACTTTACAAACAAACTTACTAAATCTTGCATAATTGTAATGTGTTATTGTTTTTCAATCAACTCTTTCTGGATGCTCCTCTGAACCCAAATGAAGACCCCTACCAATATCAGGGCCATCGGGGGAAGGATGAACAAACCGTTGTTCTCGTAAAATCCGCCATTCTTGATATACCAGGTGGCAGGAACAATCTGGTAACCAAAAAGTGTTCCCGACCCAAACAATTCACGGAAAAATGCAACAACCACAAGGATTATCCCGTAGCCAAGTCCGTTTGCTATGCCGTCTACAAAGGCAGGCAGAGGTTTGTTGCCCAAGGCAAAGGCCTCTATACGCCCCATGATTATACAGTTGGTTATTATCAACCCTACAAATACAGAGAGTTGTTTGCTTACTTCGTAGGCAAAAGCCTTGAGTATTTGGTCTACCAGAATCACAAGCATTGCCACAACCACAAGTTGCACGATTATCCGGATCCTGTTTGGTATAGTGTTCCTGATGAGTGAAATGATCACCTCCGAAAAGCCCAGCACTATTGTTACCGAAAGAGCCATGACCAATGCAGGCTCAAGCTTTACGGTAACGGCCAGCGCCGAACATATCCCCAGTACCAGCACCGATACCGGGTTGTTCTTGAATAAAGGTTCTATAAATATCTTTTTGTCCATAGCACTAATTGTTTTCCATTGGGTTAGTTACAGAAAGCGAATCGGAGGCAGCATGCGCCTGAACCGCAGCCTGGGCCTCTGCTCGTGTTTTGGCCTGGGCAGAGAAGAATTCCAGGTATTCAGAAATATTGCTGAACAGCATATCCTCTACAGCCTGGGAAGTGATTGTGCCTCCCGAAATGGCATCTACCTGGTGAGGATTACCCTCTACGGCACCACCCTTGACAACCTTGACAGAGACAAACTTGCCACTATTGTCAAATATTTTTTTGTCGTTGAACTGGTTTGCAAAATGGGAAGTAGCTATTTCGGCTCCAAGGCCGGGAGTCTCACCCTTATGGTCGAAAACCGCCCCGTGGATTGTGTTGTAATCGTCCTTGAGAGAGACATATCCCCATACCGGACCCCACAAACCGGCACCACGTACCGGCATTACAAAAAATTTCTGGCCATTGCCGATATTGCATATATACAGGACCAACTCTTTGCCGTCTTTTGTTATGGAGCTGTCGGTAATATATTTGGCATATTCCTGTTCTATGTAGCTATCCTTGTCCTGTGCCTGTTCTGCATCCTTGGCAAGATGGACAGATTTGAGCACCATCTGCTTTCTCTCTATCTCTACGTTTCTTTGTTGCCTGTCCTTGAGCAAAGAAGCTGCCAAGGCCAGCACCACTGCAACCACAATAACCATGACGGTTGCGTATATGATTGTATATGAGTTTTTATTTGTATCCATATCCTTAATTTTTTACGGCTGCCCTTTTCAACCTGCGTTTGATATTCTTTTGTACAACCATATGGTCAATTAGCGGTGCAAATGTGTTCATAAGAAGTATGGCCAACATCATACCCTCTGGGTAACCAGGGTTGAAAACCCTTATTGTCACTGCCAAAAGGCCTATCAAAAAGCCATATATCCATTTGCCCCTCTCGGTTTGTGCTCCTGTGACAGGATCGGTTGCCATGAAAACGGCACCAAAGGCAAAGCCTCCCATTACCAAATGGTACCAGGCGGGAATTGCAAGGTAAGAATCGGCAGAAGGTGCCAGGGCATTCAGCAGCAAACCTGTCAACAGGGCTCCTGCAACTGTGCTTGCCATTATTTTCCAACTGGCTATGCCGGTGTAAATAAGGAGGGCTGCACCAATGAGTATTGCCAAAACAGAGGTTTCACCAACTGAGCCGGGTATTATCCCAAGGAACATATCCTGGAAAGATGGAATTTCCAAACCTGCCTGGGCATTTGCCAGCGGGGTTGCTCCGGAAAAACCATCTACAATGGCTTCTCCTTTTCCAAGGCCTGCAACCCATACTTTGTCTCCGGACATATAGGAAGGGTATGCAAAGAAGGCGAATGCACGGGCAATGAGGGCCGGGTTCCAGATATTCATGCCTGTTCCACCGAATACCTCCTTGCCAATGATTACCGAAAAGGCAACGGACAGGGCAAGCATCCACAAAGGAAGGTCAACCGGCATTATCAATGGTATGAGCATTCCTGTGACAAGGTACCCCTCATTCACTTCATGGCCCCTTATTTGGGCAGCGGCAAATTCGATTCCCAAACCTACGCCGTATGAAACAATTACCATTGGGAGTACTTTCCAGAACCCGTAAAAGAAGGTGCTCATGAAGTTCATCTCTGCACCGGTGGAAAGGGAGTGCTGGTATCCTACGTTGTACATACCAAACAGAAGTGCAGGCATAAGCGCCATGATGACCATTGTCATGGTCCGTTTCAAATCTATGCTGTCCCTGATATGGGTACCCTTTGCAGTGACCGTGTCGGGCACAAACAGGAAGGTTTCGAACGCGTCGAATGTGGAATGCAAAAAGCCAAGCTTTCCACCCTTGCTGAATGTGGGTTTAATATTGTCAACTAAATTTCTTAATGCTTTCATCTCTATCTCTTGTTATGACATTTCTTTAATCATGAGGTCTATACCTTGGGAGACTATCTCCTGGATTTCGGTTTTTGAAGGGCACACAAACTCACACAGGGCAAGGTCCTCTTCTATGACCTCGTATATTCCCAATGCTTCCATCTTGTCAATGTCCCCGGCAAGTATGGCCTTTATAAGATGCATAGGGTAAATGTCCATAGGGGTCACCTTTTCGTATACACCGGTCATTACCAACGCTCTCTCACCACCATTCAGGTTAGTGTCGAGTGCATATTTTTTCTTGGGGAACAGCCATGAGAAATAGGAGCGTGAAAGGCTGAATTTTTTGAGCCTCATTGGTTTTATCCAGCCAAAAAGCTCATGGTATTTGCCTTCGCTAAGCAGGGTCACCTGGTTGTGGAAAAAACCGAGGTGTCCCGATTCCGAAACGTTGTCTCCGGTGAGTGCATTGCCGCTCACATATCTTACTGCAAGGTCCTCTTTGCTCTCTTTGTTTACATATTCCTTTAGTTGCGACATGCATATACCCGGAACGGCCTTCACATAGGATGGGTTTTGCGCCCTTGGGCCGGTTATGGCTACAAGCCTCTCCAAATCGAAGATGCCCTTGGAAAAGAGCTTCCCAATGGCAACCAAAGAGTACATGTCTATAGTCCAGACCGTCTCTCCTTTGTTCACGGGGCTGATGTGGTGGATTTGCACTCCCACGTTGCCGGCAGGGTGCGGACCGTCAAAAGTGTGGATTATTGCCTTCTCTACCCTGTGCAAAGGACTGCCCGCATATTTGGAGGCATGAAGTGAAATGTGCACCCCTCCTGCAGTCAGTTTGCCCAGCACCTCAATTCCAAGCTGGATGTTTGCAATTTCCCCTTTTAGTGTGAATTCGTAGTCGGGAGCAAGGGGTGCAGAGTCAAAGCCCGAAACAAAGATTGCCTTTGGTTTTGAGTCCAGGTCCGGGATGGTCCCGTATGGCCTTTGCTTTATTGCAGCCCAAAGTCCGTTTTGCGCCAATGCCTGTACAATCTGCTCTTTGGATGCAGAGTGCAACGGGGGTATCTCGTTGCTTTGGTATTCATTGGTATCAGTCGCCTCTATGGTTACTGCCAGAAGTTTCCTTTTATCTCCGCGCACAATCTCTTTTACCTTGCCGCTCACAGGTGAGCAGAGTTTGATATCTGCCCTTTTTTTGTCGGCAAGTAGCGGTGTCCCCGCTTTGACCTCTTCTCCTTCTTTGATTAACAGTCTGGGATTAAATGCTTTGAAATCGGTTGGCTTTACAGCTACAATACCTGGCGATATTGTTTTGGTAATTTTGGGCTGAGCTTCGCCTTTCAGCGGAATGTTTAGCCCTTTGCGTAATCGAATGTGGTTTGACATTATATTTCAAATATTTTGCCGCAAAGATACACATTATTTATAATTTTGCAGACAATGGAAAGAGAAATTTTGACTATAACAGAGGGGTTAAACACTGCTCAAAAACAAGCAGTTGAAGAATTTGAGGGGCCCTCGCTCATAATAGCAGGGGCAGGTTCGGGCAAAACCAGGGTGCTCACTTGCAGGATAGCAAACATTTTGGACCACGGACACAGGGCATCGTCTGTGCTGGCCCTGACTTTCACCAATAAAGCATCCAAAGAGATGAAGGAGAGGATTGCCTCTTTGGTGGGCAAAGAGAATGCAAGGTGGCTGTGGATGGGGACATTCCACTCGGTCTTTATCAGGTTCCTGAGGGAGGACGCACAGCTTTTGGGGTTTCCCTCTGCGTTCACGATATATGATACTTCCGATTCCAAAAGTGCAATCCGTAGTTGCATAAGGGACCTGAACCTGGACGAAAAGTTATACAAGCCTGGTGTGGTGCTCGGGAGGATTTCCATGGCCAAGAACAACCTTGTGACTGCCTCTGCTTATGCCAATAACGGGACCCTTGTCCAGAATGATGCTGCTGCAAGGATGCCACGGATTGCAGATATTTATGCTTTGTACGAAAAACGTTGCCGGCAGTCGGGGGCTATGGATTTTGATGACATACTGTTGTATACCAATATTTTGTTAAGGGATTTCCCTGAGGTGCTGGACAAACTCAGGAGCAGGTTTTCCTATATACTGGTAGATGAGTACCAAGATACCAATTTTGCCCAGTATTTGATTGTTAAGAAACTAAGCTCCATTCACCGTAATTTGTGTGTGGTGGGGGATGATGCGCAAAGCATTTATGCTTTCAGGGGAGCCAGGATAGAGAATATCCTCAATTTCCGCAAGGATTATCCCGAGGCAAAGGAGTTCAGGCTGGAACAGAATTACCGCTCTACACAAATAATTGTGAAGGCGGCCAACTCCCTTATTTCCAAAAATGCCAACCAACTCAGGAAAGAGTGTTTTTCGGAAGTGGTAGGTGGAGACAAGATTGAGGTGGTAAAGGCTTACACCGACCAGGAAGAGGCTTTTTTGGTTACATCTTCAATTGTTTCCAGGATCTATTCGGACAAATCTCCTTACAGTGAATTTGCCGTGTTGTACCGCACTAACGCTCAGTCCAGGGCAATAGAGGAGGCTCTTCGCAAACGTTCGCTTCCCTACAGGATATATGGAGGGAACTCCTTTTATGACAGGGCAGAGGTCAAGGATGTGGTTGCCTATTTGCGTCTTTTGGTAAACCCTAAGGATGATGAGGCATTCCGCAGGGTAGTGAATGTCCCGGCTCGTGGTATTGGCACTACCTCACTGGGCTATCTTGCTTCCGCTGCCACAGGGGCGGGTGTTTCACTATGGGAAGCAGTCACCTCTTTTGTTGCAGGAAGTGCCGGTCATCCCGATTTGTCGGCTCATGGTCTAAAAAATGCTGCTATCAACAAGTTTGCCGAGTTTTGCAATATGTTGGCGCAAGTCCGTGAAAAGGTTGGTGTAGTGAATGCCTACGATGTTGCAATGGAAATCTTTATCATGAGTGGCTACGCTACAATGCTCAAAAGCGACAACTCCATTGAAGGGCAGGCGCGTGCAGAGAATGTAGAGGAGCTTTTCAACTCCATCAAATCTTTTGTAGAGGAGGCCGAGGCAGAGGCAGAACTTTATGAACCAATGCAGCAGGAGGGGGGGGCATTGACAGGAGAGGACTCATTGTTGCAGGATTCATTGCAGCAGGAATCATTGCCCGGGCAGGATGTAGCTCTGCTGGATGTGCGACCCTCTGTTTTGTTGGGAGACTTTTTGGAAACAATTTCGCTTATGAGTGCTGTGGACGACAACTCCCAGGAAGATGACACCAACAAGGTGACCCTTATGACTGTACACTCTGCAAAAGGATTGGAGTTTGGACATGTATATATAATAGGTCTGGAAGAAAACCTTTTCCCTTCCATCAACAGCAGTAGCAGTGAGAATGAAATAGAGGAGGAACGCAGGCTGATGTATGTTGCCTTGACCAGGGCAAAGAAAAGTGTTACAATTTCTTATGCACAGACCCGTTTCCGCTGGGGTACCCACGTCAACTATCCTCCAAGCCGGTTTTTGAGGGAGATTGACAAGGAATTCCTCAATTGGCCGGACCTGGAAAGTGCGGATTCTCCTTTTGGTGCTTCTTCGTGGGGCAAGGGAGCAAGCCTTCCAAGGGAGAACGGATCTTACCGCGGGCAAAGCCCTTCAATCACACCACCCAAACCACCAAATCCAAATTTCCAGGCAGACCCTGTCTCCAAACTGAAAGAGGGACAAAAGGTAGAGCACGACAGGTTTGGTTTCGGAACCCTTTTGAAAATCGAGGGGGACCCTTTGAACCTTAAAGCTATTGTTGAGTTTGAACAGGGTGGAAGGAAGATTTTATTATTGAAATTTGCCAAACTAAGGGTAATTGAATAAAAAAAGCAGAAAAATAATAAAAATATTAACTGTGAATAAACTTTGGCACAGGATTTGTAATTTTATTGGTTGAAGTTTTTCATAGTTTAAGTTTAGGTTAAGTAATGAGGTTTTACCCGTTCGGGTGAGGCCTCATGAAATTTTAAAGGGCCCCGTTTTTTTAAATGGGCCCTTTTTTTTGAGAAGTTTTAAAAGTTTGGCACGGGA
>JAQWAL010000074.1 GCA_028707695.1 Bacteroidales bacterium
CTTTAATTTTTGCCGCAATGGATACAAAGCGTAAGTAGGGCATGGAAAACTCCGTAGTGGGTTTTTCCAACTCATCATAGGGAACTTCATGGAAGCTGCCGTCCACCATCAGGCGTATCCAGGCAATGCGTTGCCCGAACACTTCTTTATCTCCTACTATTTCACAAGCCTTGCCTTTGTACCTCATGTTTATTGTGCCATTCTAAAATGTTCCTTAAAAGCACTAGAATATTCCTTAGCGCTAAATTCAGATTGATATACAATGACTTAATCTCGCAAATTAATGTTCCTTATTATCCTGTACCGTTCTCTTAAAGGCGTAAAGTGCATTTTTGTCTCTTATTTTATGGCTGAGTCTTACCAAGATCTTTTCTTGTTCCACAAATTGATTTAAGTACAAGCGAATCGTCTTTTCATTGATTCCGGTAACATCTGTGAAATCAGCTATTGTTGCTTTATTGTTGTAAAAGAGATGCTGCAGAATTCTCTTTTGAGTTTCATTAAAACTTGACCACTTGTCTTGAATGACGTGAAGAACGGGCTCGGGAATCGTTTTAGTATGCTGGCTGATTTTATTTCTCAAGGTTAAATAAACATTGCCATTCTGAACTTTGTATTCAGGTTCGGATAGCATCGATTTTTCCATCGATCTATAAATTCGGGAAACACCTTCGTTGAGCTGACGCACAAATCCCATATCTTCTAATGCTCTGGCCACCCTTGGATTGCGGGCATATCGTTCTGTTCTGATATTCTCAACAGTAACTTGTGCCGGCAATGGGCCACTATTTGAAATCTCAAGCCTATTGTCAAAATGTTTGATGTAAATGGCATTACCCTGCACATTGTATGATCTATGACACAAGGCATTTACTACACCTTCTAACCAAGCTTCTTCAGGATACTCAGGTACTTTATTAAATCGGCCTGAATCAAGATCGAGAAAATAATAATCTTTCAGTGCGGCCTTAAGAAAGGCCTTAACATTCCCAATGATCCGAGGAATGTTGGTTTCAAAGCGCTCATCCTTAATTACGTTGAGTTCTGTGCCAACCAAGGCTTCATCCCCCTCATATCTAATATACCTCAACGTGGCTGATGTGATATATTTTTCAGGGTCTTTGGCAAAAAGAAGAACACCTGCCTTTTTTAGTCTGTATGCACCATTACTCTTAATAGCCAAATGTCTTTTGATTAAAAGCTCCAGAACATCTCCTTTATAGTTCAATACCTCCTTGTAGCGATTCAGAATCGGAAGGTCTATATCATCAAAATCAAAATCAGAAACAATTTCGTCTTCGAACTTTCTTATTTGCTTGTTATATTCCAGAGACCTAACTACATCTCTGTCTAAAAGACGGTTGGTATCATCAACCCTTAAAAAAATTTGCTCGTTATCCTTTCTCTTATATATTCGCTCAACATCTTGTTCGACATGATAAAGAAACAATAATTTACCTTCAATCTGAATTTCTTCCAATTCTACACGGCCAAATGGTTCTATAAAATCAATAATGAGTGTTCTATACTTACTTAATTGCTCCTCGCCTAAGCCACTTAAATCCTGAATTTCACCGGTATTTGACACACCCAGCGCCAACACCCCTCCATCTGCATTTAGCATCCCAATAATTTCTTCAGCAATCTTAGAGGGCTTTGTCTCTTTTTCGCCCAATCCCTTTCGCTCAAAATACTGATTTTCCCGCTTGGTTTGCAGGTAGTCAAGTGTAATTTGTGGATTTACTTTAGATACAATCATAGCGTGTTCCCTAATAATTATACTCTTGAACTGGCTATATCATAAAACTGCAACAGCACCTCATCTTCCATAAGCAGGTTGTTTGGGATGCGGTCGCCAATTTGTACGATGGTTTTGAAATCCTTCTCCTGGTAGCAATGCTTAAACCCGGCACGCAGGGCTTCTACCCGGGCTTCTTTGATTTTGCCTTTGGGTTTGGACGCTTCGGTTTTGTAGGTTTCAAACTGCTTGAGCAGGCGTTTGGTTCTGAGCTTCTCCAAATCGGCTTCGTTTTCCGGGTCGGGCAGATACCATTGGCCTTTGTCGTTTTTCAGGAAGTTTTCTTCCAGTATGGTACGCATTTCGGGCAAGGTATCACCTTTGCGCATATTGCCGGCCACTTCCTTCATCCAAAGCGGGTGCAGGTCTTGCTCGGTTTTGGGTGCTGCCTCCAAAATGTGGCGCAACCAGTAAATGGCATCCTGCTCGTTGGCTACAAATATGCTGAGCTGTGTAAAATTGGGCACTGCGGCTTTTTTTCGATCGTACTCCTGCACCTGCTCATTGGTAAAGAACATGCCATCACGCTCAATAAAGCGCTCCCTCAAACCCTGCTGAAACTTACCGGCATCTATGGGTACGGGCAAACCTCTTTGTACATAAAAGGCAATCAAGCGGTCAAATAAAATTTTGGGGCTACGTTCGATGATTGCGGTGGTTGAATTATTGTCAACAATATGAATAGGAATACGTGATAAGTGTTCCTCTACAAACTGCCAAACACCTATCTCTGAGCTTTGATTCTGTTTAAACTTATCATCAAATTCTGAAGATGATTTATAGCATGTTATAGCTAAATCTTGCTTTACTGCAGCGTTATAAGCAAAGGCTCTTATTCCGCCATGAGTTTTATTAATATCAGTAATATCGCAAATGACAAAACCAGCTGTCTGCAGTGCTGTCCTAATACCATTCCAGACAGCAGCACTTGTGTTGCTAAATTCAACCGTCATCCATTTGCCCGGTTTTAATATTCTGTAGTATTCTTTAAAGCACTGTAGCATTAAAGATTGATAATCTAATGTTGATTTTTTCTGAGTTTTGTTTTCAATTGCCTCCGGTTTATTATCTGTAAAAACTTTTAGCCATGATTCCCAAATAAAGTTCAACTCAGAATACATGATGTTCGCACCAAATGGTGGATCAGTAAAAATATAATCAATTGAATTTGCATCAATATTGGTTTGTTGAGCAGGATTTGTTGATATCAAAACACCATGATTATCCCAGACTATTTTAGGAATTTTAGAAGTAATTAAATCAAATGGATTTTGTTCAACAAATTCGCTTGATATATAAAGAGTTCCACTTAGTGGTCCATTTATTTCTCCTTTTGGAGTTCTGGGTTTTAAAATGTACCTGTTTAGCTTTGTAAGGTTTCGGGACAAAATACTCGTAGCTATAAATTTTTCTTTTATCTCCAGTCTACTCCATAGTTCAGATATATAAATAAGGTTTCTTTTAGTATAGAACTGATGAATGTTAGTTATTCCATATCTATCATTTCGTCTACTTTCATCACCTTCTGGTAGTCTGTATGTTGGTACCCATTTGTTAAAATCTAAATGATTTATCCTTTCAATTACATCAAAATCGTGTTTTAAAGGTTTTTTATAATACCGCTTTTTACCAACAGAATAATTGATAAAAGCGGGTTGATATTTTTTCGTTTTGACAATTTCTCCCAAACCTTTGTCAAATTCTGATACAAGCAAAGTGTCACAATCACTTTTCTTGAGTTTGGTGAAGCATGCAGGACAATTGAACTCTTGTTTCATTCGTCCACTCTCAGTGTCGGCACTAACATCCCATACCACGAATTCATTATTACAATTAGGGCATTCGGCAACTTCACTCCAAACAACAAAATTTATTACTCCTTTTTTGCCATCATCATGCAGTGTTTCAAACATCCAACCATGTTGGTTATTTAAGCTATTTAACTTGGAAGTTAAACTCCTACTTATTTCAGCAGTTTCAAATCTTGAGTTTAAGTTAGCTGAAATAAATGTAGCAGCCGGTGCCAAATCAGAAACAATAACGTGGCGTTCACCCCATATTGGTTTTTTATTATGATTAGAAAAATATTCGTTTTCTAATCTTAACTTCAGGATTGACTCAGCATTACCACATTGTTTGCCAGCAACTCCTGTCATTCCTGTACCACCAAAACCATCAAAAACAATATCTCCAGGCTGTGTATAATGAAGTAAATAACGCATGATTATTGGATGCGGAACTTTAGTGTGGTAAGTGTGCAAACTATACATCGCATGGTTTTTGCCTTCCTTGATATCTCTCGCATAAGGCTCGTTCACTTCAAAATCCGCTTTGCGCAAGCCCTGTTTTTCCAGTTCTTTTTTTTCTTCTTCCCATTCGGCAATAAAGTCGTTGAGCCAGGGATTGGGGCATGCGGTGTAGTAAGGTGGGTCGCTCAGGTTTAGGATGTCTTCGTCTTCGCCTATGGGAAAGCCTTCCATCAGTTTAAGTTCGGGCAGTTTTTTGCGTAGCTCTTCGCGAAAGTAGCTGCGGCGTTCTTCTTCGGAGTTGAAGGTAAGGCCTAAAACGGTGATTTTATTTTCGTTGCTCATATCAGCTCAATTTTTTAATGATGCTATCAATGTCGTGGCTCAGTGTGCCGCTTTCGTAAGTGGTGAGTAATTTGCCCGGAAAGTGCTTATCGTACCACTGCTTTTTCTTTTCCCAGTGTGCTTTGTAATTGGGCAGGTCTAAACGGCCCACATGTTCCAGGTAATACTCTTCGCCTTGCAGCATTACCGTAAAATCGGGCAGGTAAAACGAACCATCTGATGCAAACAAGGTCTTCTCGTACCAGAATGGCACCTGCCGTTCACTTAGCATATTGGCAATAATCACTTCCGATTTGGAACGAACCATATATTCCGAAAGGGTTTGGTGTATTTTGCCTTCTTCGTACCACTCATTCATAATGAGCCATTCCTTAGGCAATGGCTTAAAATCAAACAGCGAAGCATTGATTTTAGAAAGCTTGTTGGCTTCCGGTCGGGTGAGTTGTAAAAAGGCAGAAATGTCCTGTTCTGCAAATACGGTCAGCTTGGTTTTTGCCCGGGTAACGGCTGTATAAATCAATTCTTTGGAAAGCAAGGACTTTTTATTCTTAGGCAATACCAGAAACACATGGTCAAACTCACTGCCCTGTGATTTGTGCACAGAGATGGCGTAAGCGAGTTC
>JAQWAL010000027.1 GCA_028707695.1 Bacteroidales bacterium
TCCTGGTGGGACTACAAAAAAATGAAAGTAACAAAGGCAGATCTTTTTTGGAATTATGGTGCCACCTTCATGAGGGTGGCATCTGCTCTTATTATACTACCCTTGATCTTAAGGATGCTGCCTAGTGAAGAGGTGGGATTATGGACAGTAATGATAGGGCTCAACTCAATGATATACCTATTGGATTTTGGATTTTTCCAAACATTTTCCAGAGCTGTGACTTATATATTTTCCGGAGCACAAAAGTTGGAAAAAAAAGGGTTCGTTCCCGTGCCACTAAACACAGATCTCAATTATTCCTTGCTTAAAGGTCTTTTAAAGGCAATGCAAAGGTTTTACGGGTTTGTTGCTTTATTGTTGCTTGCATTGCTGTTTTCGGCAGGTATTTGGTACATTGGAGAACTACTGTCAGACTTTGGAGGGAATGTGCAGGATGCCAAAATAGCTTGGTTTTCGTATGGAATCTTATTATGTTACCAGTTTTTCACATACTATTATGACGCAGCCCTGGTTGGCAGAGGAATGATCAAACGTTCCCGTCAAATAATAGTGTTTTCACAATCCTTGCATGTGATAGTCTCTGCCACACTGTTATCCTTGGGGTTTGGTATCATCTCCATGGTTATAGGCCAAACGACAGCTACTATAGTCAACAGGTATTTGGCTAGAAGAGCTTTTTATGATAATCTTACCAAACAGAAATTGTCTGTGGTAAGTAGTGTCGGGTGGAAGGAATTGCTTGCCACCTTATTCCATACAGCGTACAAGAATGGTCTTGCAAGTTTAAGTTGGGTGTTCACGAACAGGATGCTGGCGGTATTTGGGGCATTGTACATTCCGTTGACACAAATGGCATCTTATGGAATAACAAAGCAAGTTGCAGATATCACAATAACTCTTTCCCTTGCATGGTTTTTCACATATTACCCGAAACTGACCGGAGAGCAGGTAAGAAACCAAACATCACAGGTTAAAAGGATTTATATAAAATCTTCAATAATAGCCGTAGCTGTGTTCATTGCTGCTGCAATTACTGTATTCATTGCCGGAGATTTTGTTTTGGCAAAGATAGGCAGTTCTACATGGTTGCTGCCGGACAACCTGATGTTGCTTTTGTTTGCAGCTTCCATGATGGAGGCTTTGACTCAATTAGCAACCTCTGTGCTTATGAGCAGGAATGAGGTGCCGCATTATATATCACAGTCTTTGACAGCTCTCTTTGCCACCCTTGGACTGTTCATTGCTTTGAAATATTCAAAAACTGGAGTATTGGCACTGATTGCAGTTCCTATGTTGGCACAATTTGCATACCAGCACTGGAGATGGAGATTGAAACTTGCAAAGGAACTTCATATAATACCTCAAGATTATCTAGACGGATTGAAATCCATTTACAAATCCATCCCAATTTTTGATAATAATAAAAATTAATGCCACGCACACGGCCAATATTATCCATTTGATTGTGCTTTTTCTTTTTTTCTTTTCCATTGTTCAGTAATTTTGGTTTGTTGGTAGTTTCTCCAAACCTAGTGTATATATTTGACAAATAGGGTAAAAAAGAACAAAATTCATTTTAGTGGAAAGTAAAAATTGTTAAATGGTGCATAAATTTCTCTTTTTAACTATTTTTGACAAATTGATTTGAGATAACATGAGTAAAGTAAAATATATTGGAGTATTTGGTAAAAGGAATTCGGGTAAGAGTTCGCTTATAAATGTTTTGTCTGGCCAGGAGGTTGCAATAGTGTCTGACACTCCCGGGACAACCACCGATCCTGTAAAAAAGAGGATGGAAATATTTGGGATAGGTCCGGTGGTATTTGTAGATACTGCTGGTATAGACGATGAGGGAGTATTGGGTAAACAAAGGGTTGCTAAGACCAAAGAGGTGATTTCACAAATTGATGTGGCACTTTTGCTTTTTACCAACAACGAGTTTGGCCTTTACGAAAAAGATTTGGTAAAGAGATTCAAAGCGGCCGGAATCCCATTCATTTTATTGCATAACCAATCGGATATCATATCCCTGGAAAGCGGGATTGCCACTGAACTTACAGAAAATTTCAAATGTGATTTGCTTGAATTTTCATGCTCCCTGTTGGACCAGGAAGAGCAAATGGGTTTGGTTGAAACACTTACTTCTCTTATTGTAAAGTCTTTTGAGGCAAATGCATCCATAAGCAGAACGTTGTTCGAGGGGATAGTGAACCCGGGAGATGTGGTAGTATTGGTATGTCCCATTGATAGTGAGGCACCAGAAGGTAGGCTTATTTTGCCACAAGTTAATGCAATAAGGGATTTGCTTGACAAAGGAGCTGTTGCGGTTGTTTTACAGCCGGAAAACCTGAAAGCATATTTGGATATCCATGCTATGGATGTCTCTATGGTTGTTACAGATAGTCAAGCATTTGATAAGGTTGGCAAAGATGTTCCCATGGAGTTGCCCCTTACCGGTTTTAGTGTTTTGCTTGCAAGGAGCAAAGGGAGCTTTGATAAATATTTGGCAGGGACACCATTTATTGATAAACTGCAAGATGGCGATAAGGTTTTGATTCTGGAATCTTGTTCTCATCATAGCTCATGTGAAGATATTGGAAGGGTAAAGATTCCGCTATTGTTGAGAAAAAGAACAGGAAAGGAGATAAGTTGGGATTTGGTTGCAGGGTTGGATCCTCTTCCTTGTGATTTGGCAAGCTACAAGCTGGTTGTCCAATGTGGTGGATGTATGATAACAAACAGGCAATTGGCAGCAAGGCTTAAACAGGCTGTGGATTTAGGAATTCCTGTTACCAATTATGGTATGACATTGGCGTGGTGCATGGGTATTTATGAAAGGGCAACAAAGATGTTTGTCCAAAACAATTGATTTTTTATGGAAAACGTTGATTTGTCCAAAGAGGGATTGGTTGGGTGGTTGGAAGAAAATGATGAGCAAAGGGTAAAAGCACTTTTGGACAGTGCTTACAATATAAAGGCAAAAAACATTGGTACAAAGGTTTTTTTAAGGGGTTTGATTGAACTTTCAAACAAGTGTAGCAAGAATTGTTGTTATTGTGGTATAAGAAATGCCAATAAAAGTGTTGCCCGTTATGAGTTGTCAGAAGAGCAAGTTTTGGATGCTGCCTTGTTTGCCTGGAAAGCTAATTACGGATCGTTGGTTTTGCAAGCAGGGGAGAGGACTTCGTTGGCTTATGTGAAAAAGGTGACTCATTTGGTGCAGCAGATAAAGCATTTGAGCAATGGGGAACTTGGAATTACTCTTTCTTTGGGGGAACAGGAGAGCGATGTCTACAAAGAGTGGTTTGATGCGGGTGCCCATAGGTACCTTTTGAGGATAGAGAGTTCAAATCCAGATTTGTTTGCAAAGATACATCCCAGGGATGGTCATCATTCATGGGAAAGAAGACTGAAAGCAATATTGGATTTAAAAGATATTGGATACCAGACAGGAACAGGTGTTATGATTGGTATGCCCTATCAAACTTCAGAGGATTTGGCAGATGATTTATTGTTTATGAAAAACATTGGTATACATATGGTTGGAATGGGACCATATTTAAAGCATTCCCAAACACCAATGGGAGAATTATATAATGAAGAACCCAATCTGGAACTTTCTCTCAAAATGGTTGCCTTGTTAAGGCACTTGATGCCCAGGATCAATATTGCAGCAACCACAGCAATGCAGGTTATTGACAAATATGGCAGGGAAAAGGCAATAATGGCAGGCGCAAACATCATAATGCCAAACATGACAATCACAGAGGTCAGGAAAGAGTACCAGATTTACGAAAACAAACCTGGAATAGAAGATGATGCTGCTATATCAAAAGGTAAATTGGAAGAGAATCTGAGAACCCAAGGTATTGAAATCGGATGGATGGAATGGGGGGATTCCAAAGCTTTTGGTGATTCTTTACAAATGAAAAACAAATAATTATAAAAAAAAAGCTGCCCGATGAGGCAGCTCTTTTTTTTGATTATGGCTACTATTTGTACTCTTTGATAGCAGCTTGAGCTGCAGCAAGCCTTGCAATAGGAACCCTGAAAGGAGAACATGAAACATAGTTCATGCCAATCTTGTGACAGAATTCGACTGACTCAGGATCACCACCATGTTCACCACAAATTCCAATCTTAAGTTTGGCGTTTGTGTTACGGCCACCTTTGATACCCATTTCAACTAGTTTCCCTACAGTAGATTGGTCAAGTGTCTGGAATGGATCAGATGGGATAATCTTCATGTTGAGGTAATCATTCATGAATCCTCCGATATCGTCCCTTGAGAAACCATAGGTCATTTGGGTAAGGTCATTGGTACCGAATGAGAAGAATTGAGCTGTTTTTGCCATTTCGTCTGCCAACAATGCAGCCCTTGGGATTTCTATCATTGTTCCATACAAGTATGATATCTTGACTCCAAATTTCTTCTCTACGTCGGCATGAGCTTTTTCGCAGATTACTTTTTGGTTGTCAAGCTCTTTTACAGAAACTGTAACAGGTATCATTATTTCCGGCTGAGGTTCCAATCCCTCTTTCATAAGTTCTGCCGTGGCTTCGAAGATAGCCCTGAATTGAGCTTCGGAAATTTCTGGGTATGTTACTCCCAAGCGAACCCCGCGATGACCCATCATTGGATTTACTTCGTGTAGTGAATCTCCTCTTTTTTGCACATCTTCCAGTGAAATGCCAAGTTCCTTAGCCAATTCTGCTTGCTTCTCTTCTGTTTGAGGTACAAATTCATGCAAAGGTGGATCCAGCAGACGGAAAGTCACAGGTTTGCCATTCATAACCTTCATTGTGCCTTTTACTGCTTGTTTGATGAATGGTTCCAATTCTCCCAATGCCTTAACCCTCTCTTCGATGGTTTTTGAAAGGATCATCTTACGGAGTTTGGCAAGAGGTTGCTCGGAGTTAAGTCCGTAGAACATATGCTCTATACGGAACAAACCAATACCCTCTGCACCAAAGTTTATTGCATTTTGAGCATCTTCCGGTGTATCGGCATTTGTGCGAACTCCCAAAACCCTGTATTTGTCTACTATTGACATATATTCTATGAACCTTGGATTTTCCGAAGCATCCATTGTTTCTATGGCACTGTCATAAACAAGACCTTTGCTTCCGTTCAGGCTGAATACATCACCCTCTTTGTAGGTTTTACCATTTATGGTGACTGTTCTTGCTTTAGTGTTAATATGGAGGGCATCGCAACCTACTATGCAACACTTGCCCCAACCACGGGCTACAAGGGCTGCATGTGATGTCATACCTCCACGGGCGGTCAAAAGACCATCGGCTGCACGCATACCTTCCACATCTTCTGGGTTGGTCTCTTCCCTTACCAGGATTACTTTCTCATTTTTTTCTGCAGCAGCAACGGCATCTTCTGCAGTGAAAACAATCTTGCCTACAGATCCTCCGGGACCGGCAGGAAGACCTTTTGCTATGACATTCGCCTTACTTTCCGATTTAGGATCAAGGATTGGGTGTAGCAACTCGTCCAATTGCACCGGTGCAACCCTCATTACTGCAGTTTTTTCATCTATAAGACCTTCGTGGAGCATATCCATGGCCATGTTCAATGCGGCAAGTCCTGTCCTTTTGCCCACACGGCATTGAAGCATCCATAGTTTGCCATCCTGGATGGTGAATTCAATATCCTGCATGTCATGGAAATGGTTTTCCAGGTTCATCTGGATTGAGTCCAGCTCTTTGTAAACCACCGGCATAGCAGTTTCCAATGAATTCAGGTGTTTGTTTTGGTCGTTTTTGGTAGATTCGTTTAGTGGATTTGGTGTACGGATACCAGCAACAACATCTTCTCCTTGTGCATTCACCAACCACTCTCCATAGAATTTATTTTCTCCTGTGGCCGGATTCCTTGAGAATGCAACACCAGTTGCAGAGTTGTCACCCATGTTGCCAAATACCATCGCTTGCACATTGACAGCTGTTCCCCACTCATCCGGGATGTTCTCTATCCTTCTGTAGGAAATTGCCCTTTTCCCGTTCCATGACTTGAACACAGCGCTGATACCACCCCATAGTTGTTCGTAGGCATTGTCAGGGAAAGGTTTTCCCAAAACATCAAGGACCCGGCCTTTGAAAGCATCACACAATTCTACCAAATCTTCGGTTGTAAGGTCTGTGTCGCTTTTATATCCTTTCTTATCTTTTACTTCGTGGAGCATTTTATCCAGCTGTACACGGATTCCTTTGCCCTCTTCGGGTTCTACTCCCTCTGCCTTTTCCATCACAACATCTGAATACATCATGATAAGCCGGCGGTACGCGTCGTAAACGAAGCGTGGGTTTCCGGTTTTCTTAATGAGTCCAGGTATTGTTTCAGAGCTAAGACCAATATTGAGGACAGTCTCCATCATACCTGGCATTGAGCTCCTGGCACCTGAACGGCAAGAGAGTAGTAGTGGATTCTCTTTGTCACCGAATTTCATATCCATTACCTGTTCTACCTTGAGAAGTGCTGCATCAACTTCGGCTTTGAGAGGCTCGGGATATTGCATGTTGTTTTTGTAAAACTCTACGCTGGTGTCTGTAGTGATGGTGAATCCGGCAGGAACCGGTATCCCTAGTGAACACATCTCTGCCAAGTTGGCTCCTTTTCCTCCAAGCAGGTTTTTCATTGAGCCGTCTCCATCGGCACTCTTGCCTCCGAAGAAATAAACTCTTTTAATTTCTGACATAAAAAATATTGATTTACGGTTTATATTTCAAAATTTACGGGGTGCAAATATACTAAAAATTTATAATAGTTTTCCAGCTAGTTCGGAGAGCTCGCTACGTTCCCCTTTTACCAAGTTCACATGGGCAAACAGTTCTTGACCGTAGAGCTTTTCGGTCAAGTAGGACAACCCGTTTGAGTGCATGTCAAGATAAGGAGAATCAATTTGATGGATATCTCCGGTAAAGATAAGTTTTGTCTCTTCACCTGCACGGGTTATTATTGTTTTAACTTCATGCGGAGTGAGGTTCTGTGATTCGTCTATTATGAAAAATGTATTGGAAAGGCTTCTTCCCCTAATGTAGGCAAGAGGGGATATCAATAACTTTTCTGTTTTTAGCATCTCTTCAATCTTGACAGCTTCACGGCTGCTAGGGTTGAAAACCCTTTTGATTACCGCAAGGTTGTCAAAAAGTGGAATCATGTATGGCCCCAGTTTTTCCTTTACATCCCCCGGAAGGAATCCCATCTCCTGGTTTTTGAGTGGGATGACAGGCCGGGACAAAAGGATCTGGTCGTACAGATTCTCCTGCTCCAGTGCAGCTGCCAGGGCTAAAAGTGTTTTGCCTGTCCCTGCAGTACCTGTGAGAGCTACCAGTTTTATAGCGGGATTTAACAGGGCATCCAACGCAAAAGTTTGCTCTTCGTTGCGAGGCTCAATACCGTATGCCCTCTCTTTTTTGACCTGTACAACGGTATCGGAACCTTTGTTGTAGCGTGCTTGTACAGTGTGTTTCTTTTCTTTGCTGACAATTATAAAATATTGGTTTGCAGGAGTATTTTTAAGGGCCAACTCTTTTGCAGGCACACCACCATCTTGGTAAAAGATCTTCTGGAATAGTTCTTCGCCTACATTTTCCAGCCTCTTTACCTCCTTGGAGATATTATCAATCTTCTCTTCGTTGACTTTGTCGCTGAGGTAATCCTGAGCCATTAGTCCCAGGGCTTTTGCTTTCATCCTTAAGTTGATGTCTTTTGACACAAGGATAGTTTCCCTGTCGGGGTGTTGTTGGGCCAGCCATTCGGTTGTTGCCAGGATCCTGTGGTCTTGGTTGTCTTCGAACAGAGAATCTGCCATTTCGTCACTAAATTCATGTCCCATTTCTATCTTTATGAGACCCTTGCCTTTTCCTATCTGAATTCCGTTGCCAAAAAGCTGATTGTCTGTGATTTTGTCCATCTCCCTGATGAACTCCCTGGCGTTGTAGTTTATGGTTTCGTTTCCTTTCTTGAATTTGTCAAGTTCTTCGATAACTGCAATCGGTATTACGATATCGTTTTCCTGGAAATTGTGGATGGCACGGAAATCATGTAAAATAACATTGGTGTCAAGCACAAAAATTTTTGGTAATTTTTGTTTTTTCATAGCACTTATGTATTATTTGTGTTTTTGGGTCTGTTTTGACTCTACCCAGTTTTTACCATTGATGAAAAGCCGGAGCCATGGGGTTGCCTGATCTCTCCTTTCCCTTGGGTAGTATGCCCAATTATGAGGGTATATGCATCTTTCCGGGTGAGGCATCATTGCTAGGTGCCTTCCGTCATCGCTGCATACAGCAGCTACCGCAGAGGGAGACCCGTTGGGATTTGCGGGGTATTGATTGTAGTTGTATTTAAGGGCAATGTTGTATTGTTCAATTGGTTTGGGAAAGCTGAACTGGCCCTCTCCATGCGCAACCCAAATGCCTAATGAACTGTTTTCAAGTGATGACAACAGTATGGATGGAGACTCTTGTACAGTAACGCCAACAAAAGCGCTCTCATATTTATGTGAGTCATTGTGTTTCATTTTGGGGGAGGATTCTCTGTTTTGCGGGGTTATCAGACCGAGTTCTGCCATTAGTTGGCATCCGTTGCATACTCCAAGGCTAAGGGTATCTTCCCGCTTGTAAAAATTATCCAGAGCTTCTGAAGCCTTTTTGTTGTATATGAAAGAACCAGCCCATCCTTTTGCAGAGCCTAAGGTGTCTGCATTTGAAAATCCACCGACGAAAACAATCATGTTAATATCTTGAAGGGTTTCCCTTCCGGAAACAAGGTCGGTCATATGGACATCCCTGACTGCAAAACCAGCAAGATCCAAAGCCCAAGCCATTTCCCTGTCGCCGTTGGATCCTTTTTCCCTTATTATGGCAGCCTTTGGTCTGTGATCGGCAGGTGTTGTTGTGGCTTCCAGCTTACCGTCAAAACCTTTGGGAAAGGAGTATTCGAGTGGCTGGGATTTGTAGTTGGCAAACCTTTCTGAGGCTAATTTTTCTCCCACTTGATTAATATCAAAGAGATATGAGGTTTTGAACCAAAGGTCCCTATATTTGTCCACATTCAAATGCAATGTTTGTTTATGCAATTTTATGTCTAGTCGTCTCTCCTTGGACACGGTTCCCAGCTTGAATGCAACAATGTTGTATTTGTCCAATATTGAGTTTGCTTTTTCCTGCTCTTCTTTCCCTATCTGGACAACAACTGCAGGTGACTCCGAAAAGAGCAACCTGACAGGGTCTTTCTCTTCCAAAGAGGTCAAGTCCACTTCCATACCACCAGTTTTGTTGGCAAACAACATTTCAAGCAAGGTAGTTACCAATCCGCCTGCAGATATGTCGTGACCAGCCAACAACAGTTCATTGCCGACCATTTCCTGTATGGCAGAGAAACATTGGGAGAAATATCCGCTGTTTTTTATGTCAGGGGCATCGTTTCCCAGTTGTGAGGTTATTTGGGAGAAAGCACTGCCCCCTAAATTGAAACTCTCCTGTGTCATTGGTGTAAATGGAATATAAAGCAAGAGAGAGCCATCAATGTTTGCTACAGGTGGTTTTACAATTTTTGTAATGTCGTCTGAAGCGCATACCGAAGAGATAATCACAGTTCCAGGTGATAGTATTTTTTCTCCGTCCGGGTACTTTTGTGTCATGGACAGGGAGTCTTTGCCGGTAGGAATATTGATTCCAAGTTCTATTGAAAAATCACTGGCTGCTTTTACTGCTTTGTACAGCCGGGCATCTTCTCCCAGGTTCCTGCAAGGCCACATCCAGTTTGCAGACAGGGATATTCCTTTGATTCCAGCTTGTGATTTAGCCCATACAAGGTTGGTCAGAGCCTCTGCAATGGCAATCCTGCTTCCGGCAGCCGGGTCTATCATGGCGACAGCAGGTGCATGTCCTATGGATGTTGCCATCCCTTGCTTGGTCCCGTAACCAATTTCTGTTGCACCAAGGTTGCATAAAGGTAGCTGTATTTCACCTACAGTTTGTTGTGCTGCAATCAATCCTGTCACAGACCTGTCGACTTTGTTTGTGAGCCAATCTTTGCAAGCAACAGATTCAAGTTGCAATACTTGTTCCAGATAGTATTCGATATCTTCTGTGTCGTATTCCAATGGATACCATTTTTCCTGGACAGAAGAGTCTTCCATTATTGTTTTTGGGGCAGAGCCAAACATGTCTTCCAGTGCAAGGTCAATGGGTTTGTCCCCGTTTTCTTTGTTTTCAAGTGTGAAATTACCTTTTCCGGTTGCCTCACCAACCACATACATTGGAGCCCTTTCCCTTTGAGCTATCTTTTCAAGCAGTTCAGTATCTTCCTCTTTCATTACCAAGCCCATCCTCTCCTGAGACTCATTGCCAATAATCTCTTTGGCAGAAAGGGTGGGATCCCCTTTGGGAAGTTTGCTGATATCTATGTTTCCACCAGTTTCCTCTACAAGTTCTGACAAACAGTTTAGATGGCCCCCTGCACCGTGGTCGTGTATAGAGACGATTGTGTTCTTAGAACTTTCTGCAAGTGAGCGGATTGCATTGTATACTCTTTTTTGCATTTCTGGATTTGACCGTTGGATGGCATTCAACTCGATTGAATTGTCAAACTCCCCCGTGGCTACGGATGAAACAGCGCCGCCTCCCATTCCGATCCTGTAATTGTCACCTCCCAGCAGGACTATTTTGTCACCAGGTTTGGGACTATCCTTGAAGGCATACTCTTTTTTTGCGTATCCAATTCCGCCGGCAAGCATTATGACTTTGTCAAATCCAAATTTGCGGTAGCTCTCTGCATGTTCAAAAGTGAGTAGTGAGCCGCAAATAAGGGGCTGTCCGAATTTATTGCCGTAATCACTTGCTCCGTTGGAGGCTTTTATCAAAATTTCCTGAGGGGTCTGGTATAGCCATTGCCTTGGTTCCTGCATCTGTTCCCAGTCCCTTCCTTCGGCCTGGAAACGGGGATACGAGGTCATGTAAACAGCTGTTCCGGCAATAGGGAATGAGCCTTTTCCACCTGCGATCCTGTCCCTGATTTCGCCACCGGAGCCTGTAGCAGCACCATTGAAGGGCTCTACAGTAGTCGGAAAGTTATGTGTCTCTGCTTTCAATGATATGACAGTGGAACTCTCTTCCTTTTCAAATTCAGATGGGATGTCCCCTTTTTTAGGATGGAAAAGGATTGTTTGCGGACCTTCTATGAATGCGCAATTGTCTTTGTATGCAGAGACAATGTAATTGGGGTTTTCTTTGGAAGTTTTTTTGATTAACTGGAAAAGGGTGGATTCCATCTCTTTTCCGTCTATTATGAAAGTTCCGTTGAAAATCTTGTGGCGGCAATGTTCTGAATTGACTTGTGAAAACCCGAATACCTCACCATCTGTCAATGGACGGTCCAATTTCTTGGCCAATTGTTGCAGGTATTCTGTCTCCTGGTCACTAAGCGCCAAACCTTCCTTGATGTTGTACTCTTTTATATCTGATATTTCCAGGACAGGCTGGATGTTACTATCTATCTCAAAAACATCCTGTCCAAGGAACTGGTATATCCTTTGAAGCATTTTGTCATGACTGGCAGATGAATCCGGTACAGGGAAAAACTCTTCGATCCTTTCTATACCGCAAATATTCATGTTCTGGGCTATTTCCACCGCAGAGGTACTCCAAGGTGTTATCATCTCTTTTCTTGGCCCTACAAAAACACCTTTGATGGAGTTTTCAGGAACAAGTTTAGCACCCCCGAAAAGCCACTCTAGTGCATTTTTGTTTTCAGTTGATATTGTGTTTGTTGTTTTAACGGCAAGAACAGGTCCGTCACCATTTCGGAAGAATGAAATCATAATTATCTAAAGCAAAAATTTGGCCATAAAATTACTCCATTTTGACCAATTACCGAAATATATTTGTAAATAGGAAAATTTTGTGATATTTATTTGTCAAATTTGTCTCTCTTTTGCATGTAATTTGCATCAGAATTAGAATCGCATTAGTTTTATCGTTTAAGAATTATTGATTATCATGGTAGACCAAGAAAAATACCAAAGCAAATTAGATTATATATTTAACCAAATACCATCTTATCAACAAGTTGGTAAAATTGCATATAAAGAGGGCCTTGACACAATGCTGGAATTTGACAAAATATCAGGCTCACCACATAAATCCTATCTTGTAATCCATGTGGCCGGTACCAATGGCAAAGGCTCTGTCAGTCATATGATAGCTTCTGTACTTATGAGTTGTGGCATTAAGGTGGGATTGTACACATCGCCACATCTTGTAGATTTCAGGGAGCGAATCAAAGTGAACGGGCAAATGATACCAAAAGAGAGTGTCTATGATTTCCTGGAGGGATATGATTCTTTTATTTCTTCTGCAAAACCATCTTTTTTTGAAATCACAACGGCAATGGCCTTTGATTATTTTAGGAAAAGCAATGTGGATATTGCAGTTGTGGAAACCGGGTTGGGAGGCAGGCTGGATTCCACGAATATTGTATCTCCAATAATCAGTATAATAACAAATATAGCAATGGACCATTGTGAACATTTGGGATACTCTTTGGTGGCAATAGCTAAGGAGAAAGGTGGAATAATAAAGGAAAATGTTCCGGTGGTGGTTGGGGAGTATTCCAGAGCCACAAGGGATGTCTTTGAGTCTATTGCAGATTCCAAAGGCTCTCCTTTGATCTTTTCCCAAGAGTACACCTATTCCGACGTTACCTTGGATGATTACGATTTGGATTTGTACGGAGACTACCAAGTGCATAATCTGAGGACAGTACTTACGGCCCTGAAAGTGCTTTCCAGAAGTCCCCGCTTTATGGCCTTGACTGGTGAAAACTGGAGCGATGTCAATATCCGTGAAGGATTAAAAAGTGTGATCAAAAATACAGGATTCAGGGGACGGTGGGAATATTTGTCGCTTTTCCCTCCGGTGATTTGCGATACCGGCCACAATGTCAATGGCCTCTCCTATGTCTTTTCACAGTTGAGAAGGCAAGATTTCAAAAGAATGTTTTGTTTGATTGGCTTTGTTGCAGACAAGGATCTTGACAAAATCCTTGGATTACTGCCACAATCTGCATATTACTTGTTTACCAATGCAAAGATTGAGAGGGCACTGGACGCCGGAGTTCTGGCAGAGAGGTGCAGGTCACTGGGATTGGAGGGTGAAGTTGTGCCATCTGTTCAAGAGGCAATAGCCCGTTTCAAGGAGTTTTGCACAGAAGGAGATATGTTGTTTATAGGTGGCAGCACCTTTGTTGTAGGGGAGGCAATACAATTTTTTGAAAAAAACGAGAATTTTTTTGCAAATTAAAAAAATGCAGATATCTTTGCACTCCCAAACGAAAAGAACGGGGCTTGAAAGATTGAAAAAAGGGAGCATAGCTCAGTTGGTTTAGAGCATCTGCCTTACAAGCAGAGGGTCGGGGGTTCGACTCCCTCTGCTCCCACCAAAAGGTTTCTGGTTTTCAGGAACCTTTTTTTGTTGGATTAATCCAAATATTTCATACATTTATAGTATATAAATATTTGTCATGGATAGAGCATTTTCTTCCAACAAACCTTTCTGCATCAAGGTTCTTGGAATCTCCGCACTAATTTTCCTGTTAAACATTCAATCCCTTAGCATACTGCATTCACAGCCTTTTAAGGATTCCGTGATACAAAGCAGGCAGCTTCCATTGGCTGTTCAAAGGTCTTATTTTGAAGTTAACCTGGGATATGTAGGATATCCTTTCTCGCAAGAGCAACTCAAACCTGGCTATGAAATGGAGTCTGTGACCATACCCCGTCCGGCCGTAAGGTTAGTGCTTATGGGCTTGAAAATCACACCACACCTTAATGCACAACTTACTTATATGAGACCCATTTGGTGGGTGAACTATAAGTTCAGAAACACCGCAGACAATGGAGGCGAGTTAAAAAGCAGGACTGTATGGATGAATGTTGCAGGTTTGACACTCCAACCTACACTGCCACTTAGCAACAAAATAACAATGTATGCAGAGGGGGGGTTGGGAATAGTAACAAGGCATGGGATAAAAGAAGAGGAACAGGTTGTGGTGGATGATCTTAATTTTGCAACAACTGCATTGGGTGCAGGGATTTTCTACAACATTAACAAGAGTTGGGCTTTGTCTGCATCATACAGCTATGCAGCCTCTGTAAAAAGCAATGACCAACCACCGGTATCCTATTTTGGAACAGGTTTCAGATATTCTTTGGCTCCATTCCAACAAGAACGATTGGAAAAGAGTTACCAAAAAGGCTATATCTATCCTAGGCAATGGCTGAGTTTTTCTTTTTCTACAAACAGCCTTGGTTATGGTGTCAATGATTTTTTCAAAAGAATCTATCTCTTCTGGGGAGGTTCGGCAGAGGTAGATCATGGATACGTTGTAAGCTACCAAAGGAATCTTTTCAATGGTCCAAAAGTGTTTTCTTTCGATTTGGGTGCCAATTTTTCATGGTGGAACACAAATGCCATGGACCAAAACATTTGGGCTGTCTCACTGTATCCGGTTTTTAGGTTCAATTTTTTGAGGAACAAGTATTTTGATCCGTATTTCTTTTATATACTAGGAGGTCCCACCTATTTGTCACAAAGTTATATTGACGGGAATGATACGGGCAGACGCTTCACATTTTATGATGCTCTGGGTACCGGTTTGTTCTTTGGGCAGAAAAGGCAATACAATGCAGAACTCAGGATTGCACATTACTCAAATGGAAATATTTTTCCAATGAACCGCGGTGTGAAAATTCCTCTCACCTTTTCTTTGGGCTATGCTTTTTAATTTGCGTTATTTACCTTGGTCAATCAATTCCTGAACAATCCTGGTGACTGAGCGGAAGTCTATTTTTCCAGTACCCATCATTGGTAGCTCTTTGATTACGACAAATTGCTTTGGAAGAGCAATGTTTGGCAAGTCTTTGCTCATTTGCCTGAGAATTTCTGACTTGTTCACTTCAATTGTGACCGTGGCAATAATGGAAGATCCTTTTTTCTGGTCAGAGACATCAACCACGCAACAAGAGACCCCTGTAGGGAGGTATTTCTCCAATGTGTTTTCTACTTTTACCAATGATACCATCTCCCCGCCAATTTTTACAAATCTTTTGAACCTTCCCGAATGCCACAAGTAGCCATCATGGTCCAAATATCCCATGTCGCCGGTGTTGTACCACCCATCCTTAAGGACTTCATTTGTAAGTTCTGCGTCGTTGTAGTACCCTTTCATGACAGAGTCTCCCTTTACCAATATTTTGCCAATTTGACCAGTTTTGCACTCCAACCCAGTTTCAAAATGCTCTATCTTTACATTAACCCCCGGGATTACCTTGCCGGTACTGCCGGGCCTGTTGTTTTCAAAAGTGTTGACTGATATTACCGGAGAGGTTTCTGTGGCTCCGTAACCTTCAAGCAGAGTTACACCATGTTTTTGCAAGTATCCTTCCCGTAGAGTGTCCGGACATTTATCTGCTCCGGCAACCATAATCCTCAAAGATTCAAAATCACCCTTGTTGGACCGGTTTAGGTAACCCCAGAAAAAACTAGGTGTGCCAACCATTACTGTTGGTCTCTCCTCTTTTGCAATACTGCATATCTTTTGGAAATCAAGAGGATTTGCATAGGTGATCATGGTCATACCGTAGTACAGGCTAACCCACAAATTCACAGTTAGTCCAAAAACATGGAAAAAAACAAGGTTTGCCAATATAGAGTCAGATTCGGTTATCTTGACATAGTTACCAAAGTTTTCTATGTTTGAAGAGATGTTTTTGTGGGATAATTGTACAGCCTTGGGTTCCTTTTCACTTCCACTGGTAAAGAGTATTGCCGCTGTTTCATGATCACTTATACCTCCAACCATTTTGATCAAGGTTTTTGCAGGCAGTTTGCTTTTGATTGCAGCTTTTATTTTTTCTGCCGCAGTAATCTGGTTCATTGTTTCTTCCAGAAAAACCATTCCCTCTATCTTAGGGCAATTTATTTTTTCCAAAAGTGCAGATGATGTCACAATTGTACCGAAAGAGCATTTCTTTTTGGCATATAAGGCATTTTCCAGTGCACCTGTGGAGTAATTTATCATAACCGGAATTTTACCCCCCATCAAACATGCTGCGGTTGCAAGTGCCGCACCTGCAGAGGTAGGAAGCATGATACCTATGAATTCTCCTTCAATTTTTTTGAATCTGGCTGCAAGGATGAGCGAAGCTATCAATGCTTTTTGATATGTTACAGTTTTGTTGGTTGTTTTGTCTACAATTGCATTTTTGCCTGGATTCTTTTTTGCCGATAAGATGAATTTATGATGTAAAAGCATAAGCGATCAAAATTTAAAAATCTGGCGAATATAAGCAATATTTTAATTACCTTCCAAACAAAAGTATAATAACTGCATAAATGTATATATAAGAAAAACATATACATAGCAAATTTATAGACTGTAAAATATTTGAGAGTATAATTATGGAGGTCTTTTAGACAGGTTCGTTTATCCATGCAGACAGCGCCAGTGGTTTGGTGTTATCAAAAAATAATGGAGTAATATTGTCTATTATGGAGTGTCCACGAGCACTGTTTGTGAAGTATACAAAATGTTTATTTTGGGATGGTACTACTATAAAAAGTGCTTTGAAGCTGCCATTGTCTCCCCAATGGAAATATATCCTGCCTAATTGTTCGTTTTCTTCTATTCCAATGCCAAGCCCCCAATGTATATTGTTGTCGCACATTCTCTTTTGTTGTGGATACCTTTGTGCTGTTGTCGTTGGCTTTAACAACTGGTTGTATACATATCCGTTTTTGGAGTCTTGGCCAAACAGATCACAAAGGAACTTTGAGTAATCGCTGGCGGTAGTCCTTAACGTATAAGCACAGTTTGCCCTGGGATGTCTTCCTTTTCCTTGGTTTACCCCATCATTGTCAAATCCATCTACTGCAATGCTGTCATAATCTAGGGATGGGATATCTTGCCTGCCCCACTGGTAACTGGTGGAGTTCATCCCCAGAGGTATGAAAACAATCTCCCGGGCCAGTTGTTCCAGTGGTTTATTGCTAATTTTCTCTATTACTTGTTGCAAATAGAAGTATGCTTCTCCGGAATAGCTGAAAGTGCTGTCTGGTTTGAACCTGAATTTTAGTTTGGAATCTGGCCATAGGTCAGATGATGGAGATATACTCCAGTTTGGCAAACCAGACCTGTGTGAAAGTACTATTTTTGCTGTGAGGGCATTTGCCCAATCTTTTTGGGAGTGGTCTATCCTGTGAGGTTCCAAATAATTTGAAAGAGGCTTGTCCAGGTCTATTTGTCCTTTTTCTGCCATCTTCAAAACAATATATGCAAAAATGGTTTTGCTCAGGGATGCTGCCTGGAATACAGATTGCCCGGGAGCAGCCGGAGGTGCGAATTGGTCATGTGTAGCTTCGAACAACTGAGTTTTGTTGTTATGGGTATATGCCAGCTGTATCATTGGAATTGATGCTGTACCGATTATGCTGTCAATGTGGGTTTCTGTTTTGTAATAATCTGTATTATTGTGGTTGCAACTTGAAAAAGTGTACATGAGTAAGAAAATTAAGGTGATTTTTGTGAAGTTTTTCATATGGAAAAATTAATAGGTTATGTTATAGACAAATATAAAAATTGTGTTTTATTTATTAAGTATTCTGTATTAGATTTGTGTGAACTATATATCTTAAGCTTTAAACCATGAAAAGATTTTTATTAGTTATATCGGTGATAATATTGCCGTTATATATTTTTGCACAGAAAATGCCGTTGGATTCTGCCATTTACAACCAATGGAGGACAATAGGAAGTTTTTTGGTTTCGGATGATGCCAACGTTGTTGTTGCCGATTACATCAGCCATAATAGAAAACATCTGTTAAACATTTCGGTGAGGGAAAAGAATGTAAGAAAAGAGTTTCCAGATATGGAGAGAGCCAGGTTTGCTGCAAACCAAAAAATGGTTGCAATGGATAAAGGCGATACCCTGTTGTTGTTCAATACCATTAACTTCAAGTTGGATACAATTTATGGATTATCAAAGGTTTCTTCCAGGGATGACTCCAGATATCTGGCTTGTACAGACAAAAATGAAAAGTTGGTTTTTGTGGATGTGGAAAGTGCCGGTTGCATTAATACAAATATTGATACCAAGTCGATTAACAAACACCAATTCCTTAAGCAAAATTCTTTTTTGTTGTTGCAGAAAGACTCAGCCGGGAACGGTAGGCGTGCATTTTTCTCATTTCTTAAAATGAACAACGATGGTACGTTCTCCAACAGTGTAATTCATGAATCCAATAGGTATATCAATGACTTTTCTTTGGACGGAGAGAGTAGGGAGGTGATTTTTTTTACATCAGAAGACTCGACAGGCTTGACAGATGTAAGGGCAGAGAAGCTTGTGTGGAATAAAAGGGATTATAAAAATGAGGCAAATGGATTTGCTCATCAAATTACTAAATTGAATCAAACAATGTTGCAAGATTCAATGGTGTTTAATTTTAAAAAGGGCATTTCCTTTTCAGAAAAAAATGATTACTACAAGTTTGAAATCACAAAATCCAATCATTTGGTTAAAAAAGGGAAAAAGGAAAAAGTCTCAAAACCAAAATTTGAATTTGAACTTTGGAGGTGGAACGATACTCTTTTACCTACCCAAAAAAAGAGAAGGAACGTTTTTGCAGAAAGCCTAAAGTGCATATACAGGCCAAACACCGGCAAACTCATCCAGTTGTCAAGAGGTAAGGGAGTTTACCTGATGGTGGATGACAACGCTCCTTTTAGTGTTGAAATTGACGGATCTGACTATTTGATGGATGATATGTGGAAAGATCCCCTGCCAAAGGATTTGTATTATACAAATGCAACAAGTGGAGAACATAAGCAAATTTTAAAGGGTTATGAAGGGAGCTTTTTCATTTCGTCTGCAACTCCATATATTTTCTTATATGATTTCAGTGACCAGAATTGGCATGCGTTCAACCCTGAAGATAGTTCCAAAGTCAATCTCTCATCAGGAATGACATATCCTGTTGCACAGCAGGATTTTGACAAACCTCAGCCAGCCGGTTCTTACGGGAAGGCGGGAATTACAAAAGATTTGCGCTATTTGCTGGTTTACGACCAGTATGACATTTGGGCTTTGCCCATGGATGGTGACAGTTCAAAAATATTTTGCCTTACAAATGAATATGGAAGGAAAAACAATATTAAATTCAAGCTACTCAACCTATCCGGAAAGAAACCTGCATCTGACCTGGTAGATATCGGGGGAGAACTTTTGCTGGAATCTGTAAACATGGAAAACATGCATACTGGTTTTTTCAAACTAACAAAAGGTAAAAAACTTGTATCCATGAATGAAGGTGCATGCAAGTATACCTATGTAAAATCGTTGGACAATGGGAAACATATTCTGAAAAAAGAGAGTTTCAGCCAAGCTCCGGATTATTGGCTTGCTGATTCTGGTTTTATGCCATATGAAAGGTTGACAAACCTTAACGACCAACTGGAAGGATACAAAACCGGAGAGTCCAAAGTTATAAGCTGGAATGATGGCTCATCAAAGAACACCGGAATATTGTACACTCCGGAGGGTTATGAATTGGGAAAAAGTTATCCGACTATAGTCTATTTTTATGAAACGATGAGCCAGGATGTGTTCCATTTTTACAATCCCGAACCAACCACCTCTACAATAAATCCGCTTATGTTTGTCAGCAGAGGGTATGTGGTTTTCATGCCAGATATAAAGTATGAGATTGGACGTCCGGGTGAAAGTTGCAAAAACATTGTGGTAAGTGGTACTGAGTATTTGATTGATAAAAAGATTGCAGATCCTGTAAAGATTGGAATACAGGGGCATAGTTGGGGTGGTTACCAGGTAGCCTATGTAATTACCCAGACCAATATGTTCAAATGTGCTTGTACGGAGACTGCCGTTGCAAACATGACCTCTGCATATTCAGGTCTGAGGGCTGGTCCTGGCAAAACCAGGATGTTCATGTATGAGTCCACCCAAAGCAGGATTGGAGGATCTCTTTGGGAGAAAAAAGAAAATTATATTGAAAATTCGCCTGTTTTTTACCTCGATAAGGTGACTACTCCTTTATTGTCACGCCATAGTGACGGAGATGAGGCGGTCCCTTTTACCCAAGGATTGGAGTTGTTCCTGGGTTTGAAAAGATTGGGCAAACCAGTATGGATGTTCAATTACAAAGGGGATGGTCATAATATCAAGAAAAGGGAAATTGCAGAAGACTGGACAAGAAGGATGGACCAGTTTTTTGACTACTATCTCCTGGATAAGGAAAAACCAAACTGGATGTAG
>JAQWAL010000005.1:0-66816 GCA_028707695.1 Bacteroidales bacterium
CATAGCAATGCCTGCAACCTTCACTGAATTTGTGGCAACCATGCCACAAATTCCATATAAATGATTTCTGTTCCTGCTCTTCCATAGTCACAAATATAATCCATTGAAAACTTTTCAAAAAAATTGATACAAAAAAATACTGATCCCGTTTCTTTGGCTTGCAATTTGCATATTGCTGGGTGACAACAAAAAATTTTGAAATTCGCAACCAAATAGCCCCAATTATTGTTGATTTTTAAAGTGAAAAATAAAAATATTACAATTATTTATAACTTTTTTATAAAAATGGATAAAAAAACAATAGTCACAGGAGTAATAGGAGCCGATGTTCACGCTGTCGGCAACAAAATTTTGGCCTATGCACTTGAACAAGCCGGTTTCAAAGTTGTAAACCTTGGGGTTATGGTATCGCAGGAAGAGTTCATAGAGGCTGCTATCGAAACCAAAGCAGATGCAATCCTTGTTTCTTCTCTTTACGGTCATGGAGAAATTGATTGTAACGGACTTAGGGAAAAGTGCGACGAAGCAGGTCTCAAAGGAATCCCCCTTTTGGCGGGAGGCAATCTTGTAGTAGGTAAACAAGACTTTGATCAGGTTAGCAAAAGATTCAAAGAGATGGGCTTTACAAAAGTTTACCCTCCCGGAACTCAGCCCGAAACAACAATTGACGAACTTTACCAAATGTTGGGTATAAAACAACAATAATGAAATTTCTGACCGCAGACATAGGTAGTACCTACACCAAACTTGCCGCAATAGATTCGGCAACAAGGGAGATACTGGCCACTTCTGCGTCTTTCACAACCATCTCCACCGATGTCACCAAAGGCTTTTACAATGCACTGGAGATCCTGGAAAACAAGATTGGCAAATTTGACTACGATAAACTACTCTGTTGCAGCAGTGCCGCCGGTGGTCTAAAAATGGTTGCCCTTGGTTTGGTACCATCTTTAACCGCCAAAGCAGCCAAAATGGCTGCATCAAGTGCAGGAGCAAAAGTTGTCAAAACCTATTCCTTTGAAATCAGCAATGCCGAGGCTAAGGAGATTGAAGAGATATCACCCGACCTTGTTCTGTTGTGCGGTGGTACAGATGGTGGCAACAAAGAGATTATTATTGCCAATGCACAAAAACTATCGACAATAAAGGGGACCTTTTCAATTATTGTGGCAGGCAATAAAAGCGCAGAGGATCAGATAGCCCAGATTCTCCGGGAGTCGGACAAACACTGGACCATCACCCAAAATGTAATGCCTGAGTTCAATAAACTCAACATAGAGCCCGCCAAGGAGTGTATCCGTGAACTCTTTATTGAAAGGATTATCGAGGCAAAAGGACTTACAACTATCAGCAAGATGTGCACCGGAGATGTGATACCCACACCACTGGCCGTAATGCAGGGTTGCAGCCTGCTCAGCATAGGAACCGAGGAACAGGAAGGTGTTGGCGAACTCATAGCCGTGGACCTGGGTGGAGCCACAACCGACGTCTACTCAATGACCGAAGGCACCCCTTCCAGGGATGATATTGTATTTCGCGGGCTTCCCGAACCTTTTGCAAAAAGAAGTGTCGAGGGTGACCTTGGAATGAGGTATAGTCTCAAATTCCTTGCCCACGAGTGTACCCACAAATGGATTGCTGCAGATGCAGGCGAAAGTGAGGAGTTGGTAAAAGAATGGATAAAAACATGTTGTGCCCAGCCCGACACAATAGCCCCACATGGAAGCCCCCAGCAACGGATAGAAGAGGCATTGGCAAAAGGTGCAGTAAAAACAGCACTGGAGAGACACTGTGGATATATCGAACCGGTTTACACTCCAATGGGGCAAATGTACACCATCAACGGAAAAGACCTCACCAATGTGCCTCTTGCAATCGGGATTGGCGGGGCAATAATAAACAACCCCAATCCGAACAAGATCATGGAAGGGGTAAAAGCAGGCAGAGGAGATTTGAATTACGCCAAGCCAAAAGAGCCTGTTGTAAAAACCGATTCAAGCTACATACTTGCGTCCATGGGGCTGCTCTCTGCATTCGATCCGGAGACCGCCCTGGCAATAATGAAAAAAGAGATATTCAATAAAATTTAACATTTCTGTATAATGGAAATTAAAAACAAAAAGTTGACCGACCACCAGTTCTTTGCAGAACGCAAAGAGATCCTGGAACACTGGCCCACTGGCAAAGGAGTTGATTTTGCCGAATCAGTGGAATACCAAAAATCCATCCCACAAGAAAAAAGATTTGGAACAAAACTGGCAAAGGCAAAAGAGGAAAATATCACCCTTATCCAACCTCGGGCAGGTGTTGCTCTCTACCAAGAGCACATCAAGCTATTGCAATACCTTGAAAACGAAGGAGAAGCCGATCTGCTTCCCACAACTGTAGATAGTTACACCCGACTTAACAGATATACAGAAGCCCAGACAGGGATAGACAAAAGCAAGGAGAGCGGCAGGTCCATGCTCAACGGATTCCCTATTGTCAACTATGGAGTAGAGATTTGCCGTACAGTTACATCGGCCCTCAAAAGTCCGGTACAGGTAAGGCACGGCACACCTGACGCAAGGCTTTTGACAGAAATTTCAATTGCCGGAGGATTCACCTCATACGAAGGCGGCGGAATCTCATATAACATACCCTATTCAAAGAACCACTCACTGGAAAAAACAATATCACACTGGCAATATGCAGACAGACTGATTGGTATGTACGAAGAGGCAGGTGTTTCCATCAACCGCGAACCATTCGGTCCACTGACCGGAACATTGGTGCCACCCTCCATTTCCAATTCAGTGGCAGTTATAGAAGCCATACTTGCAGCCACACAGGGAGTCAAAGATATCACAGTAGGATACGGACAATGCGGCAACCTGATCCAGGATGTTGCAGCAATCCGCTCCCTGAACATCCTCACAAGGGAGTACCTGGACAAATTCGGATTCAACGATGTCAGGATAACCACAGTGTTCCATCAATGGATGGGAGGTTTCCCGCAGGACGAATCCAAATCATTCGGAGTTATTTCATGGGGAGCAGCAGCAGCTGTACTGGCCAAAGCCACCAAAGTAATTGTTAAGACCCCGCACGAAGCAATGGGGGTTCCCACCAAAGAGGCCAATGCGGCAGGACTAAGGGCTACAAAACAGCTCACATCAATGCTAAAAGACCAGAGCTTCACCGATATACCGGCTGTAATTGCAGAGGCCAACATAATTATGCAAGAGATGAAATGCATACTTGACAAAGTAGAAGAGCTTGGCAAAGGCGATTACGCAATCGGCACCATTGCAGCTTTCCAGGCTGGAATCATAGACATCCCTTTTGCCCCAAGTCGCTACAATGCAGGCAAGGTTATGCCTGCAAGGGACAATACCGGAGCAGTCAGGTTCCTGGAAGTAGCCAACCTTCCTTTCACACCCGACCTTTTGAAATTCCACAGGGAAAAGCTGGAAGAAAGGGCCCGTTACGAAAAACGTCCGGTAAGCTTCCAGATGGTAATCGACGACGTATATGCAATCGGCAAAGGTTTCCTGGTAGGAAGGCCAAATAGAGTTAACAGTTAAACAACTGAAGCAATGAAGATAAAAAAAGTAATCTGCTCGTCAGGAAAAACAGGTTTTTTCTTTGACGACCAAAAAGCAATCAAGGCAGGAGCCCATAACGAAGGAGCCTTTTACAAAGGGAGCCCTGCCACTCCCGGTTTCACATCTGTCAGGCAAGCCGGCGAGAGTATCTCCGTGATGTTTATCCTGGAAAACGGTGCAATAGCCCATGGTGACTGTGCAGCGGTACAATACTCGGGTGCTGGAGGAAGGGACCCTCTGTTCCTGGCTCAGGATTTTATCCCGGTTATTGAAAAGCACATAGCTCCCCTGTACGTTGGAAAGGAGATAACCTCATTCCGTGAACTTGCAGACATTGTAGACAAAGGAATCAACCCACAAACCGGCAAGGTATACCACACAGCCATCCGGTATGGCGTAACACAGGCCTGCCTGGATGCAGTTGCCAAGAGCAAATCCAAACTTATGGCACAAGTGATTGCAGAGGAATATGGAACTTCTGTCTCGCAAAAAATGGTCCCTATCTTCACACAATCGGGAGATGAGCGTTACACCAATGCAGATAAAATGATTATGAAAGCCGTTGAGGTACTCCCACATGCGCTCTTCAACCATGTAGAGGGCAAAGTAGGGCTCAAAGGCGAAAAGATAGAAGCATACATAGAGTGGCTCCGCAACAGGATTGAGACTCTAAAACCATTCGAAAGTTACAAGCCGGCAATCCATATAGATGTTTACGGAACACTTGGTATTGTATTTGACAACGATTTCGAAAAGATTGCATCATATGTTGCCAACCTCGGGAAAATTGCAGCCCCTTATGATCTAAGGGTTGAGGGCCCTGTAGATATGGGTGAAAAAGATGCCCAAATTAAAGCACTAAAGAGCATTCGGGAATTAGTTGAAGCCAAAGGATCTGATGTACAGATTGTGGCTGACGAATGGTGCAACACACTCGAAGATATCAAGGATTTTACCGAACATAAGGCAGGCCATATGGCACAAATCAAAACTCCCGACCTGGGAGGCATCAACAACTCAATCGAGGCGGTCATTTACTGCAAAGAGAGGGGAATGGGAGCCTACCTTGGCGGAACCTGCAATGAAACCAACCGCTCTGCAGAGGTTTGCGCACATGTGGCAATGGCAACATCTCCTGTGCAATACCTTGGCAAACCCGGAATGGGCGTAGACGAAGGGTACATGATTGTCTACAACGAAATGAACAGGATCCTTGCTCTCAAGGATGTTTTATAACTTTACAAAAAAGAGATTATGGAAGAAATCAGAATATTATCACCCACAGCTATCCTTGGTTACGGATTCCCTATGGAATCCTTTACCGAAGGGATGAAAAGGAAACCACATGTGATAGCAGTAGATGCCGGTTCAACCGATCCGGGCCCTTACTACCTTGGTGTAGGCAAGTCATTTACAGACAGGAACTCTGTCAAAAGGGACCTGGAGATCATGATACCGGCAGCCATCGAGGCTGGTATACCGGTGATTATCGGCACAGCAGGAGGAAGTGGCGGACACCCCCACGTTGCACTCACATTGGATATTGTAAAGGAAATCGCCAAAGAAAAAAGCCTCTCTTTCAAACTGGCAGTAATTGAATCCGAACTTGACAAAGAGCTCATCAAGCAAAACCTTAGGGAAGGGAACATTGAACCCCTTTTCCCTGCAAAACAAATCACCGAGTCCGATGTTGATGAATCTGTAAGGATTGTTGCCCAAATGGGCGAAGAACCATTTATCAACGCTCTTGAGAACGGTGCTAATGTGATTCTCGCAGGGCGTTCATACGACCCGTCGGTGTTCTCTGCATTAGCCATCAAAGAGGGATTTGACAAAGGACTTGCCATCCACCTTGGCAAAATCCTTGAATGTGCAGCCATTGCTGCCCTTCCGGGGAGTGGCAGCGACTGCATGTTCGGTTACCTGCGCAAAGAGAGTTTTGTTCTTGAGCCACTATCCCCACTGCGTAAATGCACAACCCTGTCGGTTGCTGCCCATACCTTGTACGAAAAGACAAACCCTTATATATTGCCTGGTCCCGGAGGGGCAATCAATCTGCACGAAAGCAAATTCACCCAAATCAGCGACAATATGGTAGAGGTAAGCGGCAGCAAATTTGTCCCGACCGAACAATATTTTGTAAAACTCGAAGGTGTTAAAAAAGTTGGTTACAGAACGATATCGTGTGCAGCGGTAAAAGACCCGGTCATGATATCCAAGATAGACTCAATTACCCAAAGTGTGAAAGAGAGGGTAATCAATAATTTTGAAAACTATGGTATAAAGGACTTTTTCCTGGATTTCAAGATCTACGGGAAAAACGGGGTAATGGCAATGTTTGACAACCTGGAAGAGAAAGTGGCACACGAACTTCTGATAATCATTGAGGCAGTAGCCGATACTCAAGAGCATGCAGACACAATCTGCGGATTTGCACGCAGCACCATGCTGCACTTTGGTTATGAAGGCAGGATTTCCACTGCCGGCAACCTGGCCTTCCCGTTCTCCCCTTCGGATTGCAAAGTCGGAGAGGTTTTCGAATTCAATGTTTACCACTTGATGAAAGTAGAGGATCCGGCAGGAATGTTTCCTGTCCAATACATTACATTTGACAAAGGAAATTAAATTGGAGAACAGATTATGAAACACAAACTTATAGATATTGCCTCTGTAATAAGAAGCAAAAACTCAGGCCCTTACGAACTTACCTTCGATATCATATTCAAAGATTTTGAAACCTACCAAAAGGTGAAGCAAGCCCATTCCATCAACGAAACCAATTTTGCCCCATTGTACAAGATATCAAATGAAAGCATAATCAGCTTGGTCTATTTTGACCCGGCAAAAGCAGTGAAGATCACTATTGTAAGGCCACTTACCTCAGGTGCCCTTGGGGAAACTGATGTTTACGGAGCACAACAACACGCTCCGCTGATGGCAATGGAAATAGAATTCTAATACCAACACGTAACCATAAAACATATCCATATGAGAAACCTGATCCAAGAGTACTCCGTCTCTTCCCAATACTTTGCCCCCAGGGGCAAAGAGAGGCTCATGTTTCTGGGGGAACAGATAACCCAGAGACATTTGAACTACAACGACAGGCTCATTGGAATTGTAGGGGATTCCGGCTCAGGCAAATCTTCCCTGATAAAGGGAATGTTTCCCGGGCTGGAACTTTCCAATGACGATGATGTTCTCAATCCACGGAAAATAATGCAGGTAAGGGATCTTACCGAAGATTTGAGGGATGCAGCATCCTACCACATAGACATGAGGTTCCAGACAGCATTTACCCAAATGTTCGAAATAGTCGACTTTGTACAAAGCCTGCTGGCACGCAAACGCAGGGTAATAGTGGAACATTTCGATCTGCTTTACCCCGCACTAGGTAAAAATGCCGACATCATCGTAGGGATTGGAGAAGAGATTATTGTCACAAGACCAAGCATCTTTGGGCCACAGCCTTGCAGTATTTTTGAAATCGTGCACAAATCGCTTAAATACAGGAAAATGGCTCATACCGTAGAAGATATAACCATGGAAATCCTGGAAGATGATTTTGGAATCGGGAAAAAACACTACTTTAGTTCTGACATCCGCAAAGGATTCGTACTTAAATTTTTCCAGCATTACGACTTGAATTTGGAGTTACTTGAGCGGAAAATACTTGAGAAGATTTCCAAAAACCTCCCGGTCTCTTACCACGACGAAGACCACATCACAATAGGCGACAAAATCATTGAGTGTGACGGCCCAAGGCTTCATGTGAGCAACACATCGGAAATTATCAGTTTTTCACTTGTGAAAAGATTTGTCCACGATCCAAAAAGCAATACTTGGTGCATGGTAGGTCTTATCGAGAATAATTCAGAAGAATTGGCAAACCGGAACACACTCTATTTTTTAAAGAGAAAAGATTAAAATGAGAATAGTACAAACAGATAAAATAACAGGACTGGTACAAAACCTGTGCATAGATGCCAACTGCATCATTGGGGATGATATCATGCAAAGTTTCTCCAAATGTGCATCTTGTGAAAAGTCGGCACTAGGCAAAGAGATATTGACAACCTTGTCAAAAAACGCAGAGATTGCAAAAAGGGAGATGAGCCCCATATGCCAGGATACCGGAATGACCGTTGTCTTTGTAACAATAGGACAGGATGTAAGGATAGAGGGAGGGTTTCTCGAAGATGCAATCAACGAAGGTGTCAGGAGAGGATATGAAAAGGGATACCTTAGGAAATCCGTTGTAAAGGATCCCTTTGACAGGGTCAACACCAAAGACAACACACCGGCGGTTGTCCATTACCAAATTGTCCCTGGTGACGTGTTCCATATTACGGTTGCCCCAAAAGGTTTTGGAAGTGAAAACATGAGCAGGCTCAAAATGTTAAAGCCAAGTCAAGGTTTGGATGGTGTTAAGGATTTTGTGCTTGAAACCATATTTGAGGCCGGTGCAAACCCTTGTCCTCCAATTATTGTGGGAATAGGAGTTGGAGGAACAATGGAAAAAAGTGCATACCTGAGCAAAAAAGCACTCCTGCGTCCTGTTGGTACACCCAACCCAGACAAAGCATTGGATATTATAGAAAAAGAGCTACTCCAAAAAATCAATAAATTGGGCATAGGACCTGCTGGTTTTGGAGGGAGTACCACCGCTTTAGCAGTTAACATGCTAACCTACCCTACCCATATTGCAGGACTGCCTGTATCGGTAAATATTGGATGTCATGCTACCAGACATGCCGAGGGAGAACTATAAAAAACAACTATAATGAGTGAAAGAATCAAACTAGAAACGCCATTCCAGGATTCCCGACTGAAAGAGCTTAACGCCGGGGATATGGTATATATATCGGGAACCATATTCAGTGCAAGGGACGCAGCACACAAAAAAATGTGCGAGTTGGCTGCCGACAACCAACCAATGCCTTTTGATTTCAACGGAACAGCAGTCTATTACGCCGGTCCCTGCCCGGCAAAACCAGGGGAACCAATTGGTTCCGTAGGACCAACCACAAGTGGCAGGATGGACCTCTACTCTCCCACACTTATTCAGAAAGGGCTGAAAGTAATGATAGGCAAAGGACTGCGCAGTAAAGAGGTAACCGAAAGCATAGTAGAACACGGAGGGGTCTATTTCGCCGCAATAGGTGGTGCCGCAGCACTAATGGCCAAATGTGTGAAAAGCGCAAAGGTGATTGCCTTTGAAGAACTTGGCACAGAAGCAATAAGGGAGCTGGTAGTAGAAGAATTACCGGTAATAGTTGCTATTGACAGCAAAGGTGACAACATGTATCAAAAGGCAATTGAACAAAACAGGGAGTAACATCCCCTTTTTCTTTAAATGCTGACATTCTGAAGACATATATTTGAAAAGAAAAAATCCAAGTTATTGAAATATAATAGCTTGGATTTTTTCTGGTACCCAGAACAGGGCTCGAACCTGCACATCCTTGCGGACACTAGTCCCTGAAACTAGCGCGTCTACCAATTCCGCCATCTGGGCTTTGTGGAGTGCAAAAGTAATATATTTTTTTATTTTGTCCCCAAAAAACAAACATTTAAAACAACAAAATAAGTAATTGAGCAAAAAGGACCCTCAAAAACATAGTCAAGGGATAAACTGTTGCATAACTTAATGCTGGCACATCGTTTCCTGCAGAGGCTCCTGCATAGGCAAGTGCCGGCGGGTCGGTAGTGCTTCCGGCAATAAGACCCATCAAGGCCAGGAAATTCATCTTGAGAACGCCTCTAGCAAACAGACCTACTGCCAACAAAGGAACTACTGTTATTATCACTCCGTATAGAATCCAAATTGCGCCACCCTTGTTCAATATCGTGTCTACAAACCCACCCCCTGCATCCAGACCCACACAAGCAAGGAACAGGGAAATACCTACCTCCCTAAGCATAAGGTTTGCACTTATTGTAGTATAGGTAACCAGTTTGAACATAGGGGCAAAACGACTCATCAAAATTGCAACAACCAAAGGGCCGCCAGCAAGCCCGAGTTTTACGGGTTGAGGAATACCCGGAATGAAAAAAGGGATGGATCCGGCAATAATTCCAAGTGCTATCCCTATGAAAATAGCAGCAAGGTTTGGTTCGAACAATTTATGGGAAGAGTTACCAAGCAAATCGGAAGCAGCCTTGATGCTATCCTTTGTACCAACGACTGTCAGCCGGTCACCAATTTGAAGTTTTATATCCGGTTCTGCAACCAAGTCCAGTCCGGAACGGTTTATCCTGGTAACGGTAATTCCCAATGCCCTCCCGAGTCTAAGGTCTGCAAGGCTTTTTCCATTTATATCATCTTTGGTCACTATGATCCTGGTAGGCTCAACATTCAAATCTCCAATATCCCAATCCTTATCACTTTTTGAAATCTCCTCCCCCAGGAATGCAACCACGACATCTTTCTCTTTCACACTTGTAACAACCAACAAATCACACCCCTGCTGCACAAAAGTGTCCGCCAGGGCTATCTTTATAATTCCACCAGGGTAACTTACCCTGGAAACCACAAACTTCCTGTCCAAAAGCTTTTTTATCTCTGCCATGCTTTTTCCGAAAATTGCAGGATTCCTTACTTTCACAGTAGTTTTTACTGTTGACTCCTGATCCTTGCCTTTCGCTTTCCTTGAATCTGCCAACTCCTTTGAAATATCAACCCTAAACAAGGATTTGATGAACAGTATTGAAAATATAATTCCCAACACACCCAAAGGATAAGCAACTGCATATCCCATGGCTATAGAAGGATCAGACACACCATTCACGTCCAGGTATGTCTGCTGTGCAGCACCAAGGCCTGGAGTATTTGTTATTGCCCCCGACATTATTCCGGTCATAGCCTGGATTGGGGTTTTGGTGATGAAATGAAGAGCAAGTGTAGTCAGCACACCCAAAACAACAATTGACATTGCAAGCAAATTTAACTTTATGCCTCCCTTTTTAAATGACGAGAAAAAACCAGGGCCAACTTGTAACCCTATTGAGTAAACAAACAATATCAGTCCAAACTCCTTCACAAAATGCAATGTGTTGCCGTCAATTCCAAAGCCAAAATGGCTGAATGCAATGCCTGCAAACAAAATCCAGGTTATTCCAAAAGAGATTTTGGCAATCTTGATTTTTGATAATATCAATCCCAAGGAGATGACTGCTGCAAGTACGACCACCGATTGTGCAACACCCTCCTGAAAGAAAAGAGCTTTAAACCATTCCATAATACTGCTGTTTGTGGCAAACTTATGAAAATAATTCTTAAATTTGATAAGTACTTTTTATTCAAAATACTTAAAACTTTAACCATGAAACTTTTAGATGAATTCAAACAATTTGCCATGAAGGGCAATGTCATTGACATGGCTGTTGGTATCGTAATTGGTGGTGCCTTCGGAAAAATTGTCTCCTCGTTTGTTGCAGATGTAATAATGCCGCCAATAGGCCTTCTTGTTGGCGGAGTAAACTTCACAGACCTTAAAGTTATCCTCAAGCAAGAGGTTCTTGATGGTGCCGGTGCTGTTTTGAATCCAGCCGTAACTATCAACTACGGCTCTTTCATCCAGGTTGTACTGGATTTCATCATCATTGCCTTTGCAATATTCAGTATGGTAAAAATGCTCAACAACCTTAAGAAAAAGCCAGCCCCGGCAGCTCCTGCAACCCCTCCTCCTCCACCGGCAGACATCCAGTTGTTGACAGAGATAAGGGACCTTTTAAAGAAAGACGGAAAATAAAAACCTGTAACAATAAAATTCCAATAAGCCCTGGTTCAATTCCGGGGCTTTCCTTTTCAACTATTTTACATTAAATTTGTATTAACAAGAACGAACAAAGACAAAAGATACTAAAATGAACAATTTTACTTTTTATAACCCCACAAAACTGATATTTGGAAAGGATACTATACCAACTATTGCAAAAGAGATTCCGGCAGGCAAAAAGGTTCTCATAACTTTTGGCGGAGGTAGTGTCAAACAGAACGGCGTCTACACCCAAGTCACAGAAGCACTCAAAAACCACGAAATACATGAGTTCTGGGGCATCGAACCCAACCCCTCGGTAGAGACACTGCGACAGGCAATTGCACTAGGAAAAGAGAAAAAATGCGACTTTGTACTTGCAGTAGGTGGTGGCTCCGTGATAGACGGGTCAAAGCTTATTGCTGCTGCAATACCTTATGATGGCGATGCATGGGAACTTGTAATGAAAAGGGATTACTCTCAAGGCCACACACTTCCTTTGGCATCTGTATTGACTCTTCCTGCAACCGGCTCCGAGATGAATGCCGGTGCAGTAATTTCCAACAAAACCACAAAGGAGAAATTTGCCATTTACACAAAAACCCCGGTATTTTCTGTTTTGGACCCGCAAACCACATACACCCTGCCAGAATTCCAGGTATCCTGCGGGCTTGCAGACACTTTTGTCCATGTCATGGAGCAGTACCTCACCACTAACGGACAATCTCCTCTAATGGACCGTTGGGCAGAGGGTATCCTCACGACCATCATGGAAATCGCACCAAAAATCAAGCAAGACCAAAATGACTTTGACAACATGGCCACCTTCATGCTTTCTGCAACAATGGCCCTGAATGGCTTTATATCAATGGGTGTGACACAAGATTGGGCAACCCATATGATAGGTCATGAGCTCACCGCACTACATGGCCTCACCCATGCCCATACCCTTACAATAGTCCTTCCGGGAACCATGTGGGTATTGAAAGACCAAAAACAGGAAAAGATACTCCAATATGGCCAAAGGGTTCTGGGAATAGATATAGACGACAAAGATCTGGCAATAAAAATGACAATTGAAAAAACCGAATCTTTTTTCAGGTCTCTGGGTTTCAAAACCAAATTGTCAGAAAACAATATCACACAAAGCACCATTGCAGAAATTGAGAAAAGGTTTATCCAAAGGGGAGTCAGGTTGGGAGAAAACCGCAATGTAGACGGCCCTGTTGCAAGGGAAATTCTTGAAAAGGTAATGTAACCACGCAAATGAATCATAAAAAAACACATATTCAAGCACTGGTATTTGAAAGAGGGGGGCTAAGTTTTGCAGTCCCTCTTTCCAACGTAATAAAGGTTATTGCAGCACAATACATAACACCGGTTGCCACCACAAACCAATGCCTTTTGGGTGTGATCAACTTCAAAGGTACATTTGTCCCGGTTGTAAATATTAACAGCAAATTCGGGCTAGAAGACAAACCTTTGTCCATAGAAGACAACTTTATACTTACCAACCATGATGGCTCCTCTTTGGCAATCATTGCAGATTCCGTGGCAGGTATAGAGGAATTGGACCAATCCTCCCTTCTGTGCCTGGAAGAAAAACTCCCGGGAATAACCAAAACAACATTATCCGGTGATCACAAGGGCATTATAATAATATACGATGCCAATGCCATTTTCTCCCATCAAGAAATTGCCCAATTCACAAACATTGCATAAAGCATCCAAATGGAACTTACACCACTTGTGAAATCTGCAGCCTCGGTAATTACCCGTGAATTGGGCTTAGACTATCCCGAAAACAGGATGGAGGAGTTCTTGCGTTGCATTGAAAAGGCAACCGAGTTACTTCCTGGTGGCACCTCTGCCAAGCAGATACTGGAAGAAATTTCTTCTTCCCAAACCATACCCGGCCATTATTATTCACAGTTGTCAATTGCATTGACAATCAACGAAACCTACTTCTTCCGTGAGAAGCCTGCCATGGATTTCCTGAAAGACACGATAGTAAAGAAAATTTCCGGTCACAAAGGAGAATATATTGTTTGGAGTGCTGGTTGCAGTTCGGGCGAAGAACCATACACAATAGCAATCCTGCTCAAAGAGTCATTGAATGCAAATGATTTGGGCAAAGTCAGGATTGTTGCTACCGACATAAGTGACAGGGCATTGGTAAAAGCAAAGGAGGGTTTGTACACTCAATGGTCATTCAGGGAGACTCCCGAAAACATAAAGGCCAAATATTTCTCTCAACAAGAAGGCAAATGGCAGATAGTCCCTGAAATTAGGGAGATGGTCTCGTTTGGGCACCTCAACCTGTTAAAGGACAATTATTCCCGACTGTTCAAAGGTACAGGACATGCCAATTTGATATTCTGCAGGAATGTATTGATGTACTTTTCCCACGAAAACATAAAAACAGTATCCGGGAAATTCCATGACACATTGGAAAATAACGGATGGTTGGTTACTTCCCAGGTAGAGCTCAACAACGATCTCTTTGGCCTGTTTTCCAGAGTTTATGAGCATGGTGCACTGTTCTACAAAAAGAGCAGCCAACCCAACCATCAACACACCAGCTGGTCAACAATCGGCAAAGATACTCCTGGACAGGTTCAGGTGGCAAGACCAAAACTCCAGTCAAGTCAACTTTCAAAAAGCAAACCGATACCAAAAAAAAACACTGTTTCAAAGCCTCCTCCTGGCAACGAAAACTTTGTTGTTGCAAAAAAGAATGACTCCCAAGGATTATTGCAATCTGCTCTGGAATTTGCTGGCAAAGGTGATTTCACAAAAGCCATTGGAATCCTTGACAATCTCATTTTGGAAGATGAGTTGAATCCGGAAATTTTCTATCTTTATGGGGTAATTCATTCAGAGATGGGAAACACAAAGGTGGCGGCAGAGATGTTCAAAAAATCACTCTATCTTGACCCCGGCAACATACTTTCTGCCTATATGTTAGGCAACATATACAAAAATGAAGGCAAAAACGGCCAAGCCAGGAAGTATTTCATTAACGCCTATGCAAATCTTTCAAAACTAGACCCCTCTGCCCAACTGAAAGGCTCCGGTGGATTGACAACAGCCCGGTTGGCACAAATAATTGAAGCTAATTTGTAAATGTGTTATGGAAAAAGAACAAATACTGAGACATAGGGCGGCAGAGAACGCCATGAAAGAGATTGATGTGATGGAAGCAATTGCCAAACCTGTTGAAGTACTCAAATTTTCATTGCTAAACCGTCTCTATGCCATGGATATCAAATATGTATCAGAAGTATCTTACATTAGGGAAATAACACCTATCCCTGGCACACCCCAATTCGTAGCCGGGGTTATTAACCTCAGGGGCAAGATCATATCAGCAATAAACATTAAAACGCTTTTCAGCCTGGAAGAGAGAGGCCTCACCGAGCAAAACAGGTTGATTGTACTCAAAAACAACAGTAACATAATTTTTGGTGTGATTTGCGATGCAATTGGGGAAATCACCAAAATGGATCTGGCAACTTTGGAAGAACCTCCTGCCAATTTCCCTTCCGGCCTCACAAGGTACATATCCGGGATTTTCCCTGACAACACAATTTTATTGAATGCAAACAAACTCACTACTTCTAACGAAATAATAATCAAGAAATAATGGAAAAATATTTAAGATTCAGGGCAAAAGGAAGGATCATCACCAGTTTCCTTTTGATAATAGCAACAACTGTAATAACATTGTTGTTAGCCTATTCTGGAATTCAAAAAATCAACAAGACCACCCAGCAACTCTCCCTGCTGGACAGCTACATTTACACACTTGGGTCGTTCCGTGCCGATTTCAACAGAAGCAGGGCTTTATCAATCTCTTTGATTATTGAGAAAGATGATTCCGAAAGGGAAAAGAACAAACTCCTGCTCAAAGCAGAACAAGAAGAGATGCTTCAAAAAATTGATGAGACAGAAAAAGCCATCTCCGGATTTGAACAAATCAAAAACAGCTTTGCTCAAAAAAGGGATCTGCTTGAAAACTACATAGATGCAAGGAGGGAATACAACAACCTGGTTGACCTGGGAGCCAAAGATGAGGCCGCAGAATACATCAACACAGTCCTCAGCCCAATGTACAATGAGATGAGGGATGCCATTTTAGAAACAGAAGATATCCTGCTCCAGGAAAAAAACAACTTGACAAAATTGAATACCGAGTCCAGAAACAAGATTATTTTCCAGGCAAGTTTAATGGGCTCAATACTTATTTTGCTAACAATTTCCATATTCATTTACCTTATGGGCATGCTCCGCAAAATATCCAGGGAAATAAGGGATGGCATAGAGATACTTGCTAACTCCTCCCAGGATATACTCTCCACAATAACAGAGATGTCCACCGGTGCCTCCGAAACTGCTGCATCTGTATCAGAAACCACAGCTACAGTAGAGGAGGTAAGGCAAACAGCAGCAGTTGCAAACAAAAAAGCCCAATCACTGCTAGACAGCACCAACAGGGTAAAGTCATCTGCCCATCAAGGACAGGCTTCCCTTAACCAGGTAATTGAAGGGATGGAGAGAATTGATGTTCAAATGAAAAAAATCTCTGGTACAGTGGTAAAACTATCCGAACAAAACCGCAGGATCGGAGAGATTACTGCTTCTGTGGCAGATATAGCAGACCAATCCAACCTGCTTGCAGTGAATGCAGCAATTGAAGCTGCAAAAGCCGGGGAACACGGCAAAGGATTCACAGTTGTGGCACAAGAGATAAGAAATCTGTCAGACCAGTCAAAACGGGCAACATTGCAGGTAAAAGAGATTCTAAACGAAATAGAAAAATCTGTAAATGAAACTGTTGGCGTAACAGATGAATCAAAGAAAACGGTAGAGACCGGCAAAGACCTGGTTTCACAAAGCAACGAAGTGATCGATATTCTTGCCGGAAACATAGAAGAGACAGCAGATGCCGCAATGCAGATATCCTCTTCCAACCACCAGCAAATGGCAGGTATGGACCAGATTGTGCCGGCAATGGAAAACATAAAGAGAGCCAGCGAACAAAATGCAGAGGGTATCCGGCAGGCACAAAATGCAACAAGGGAGCTGCATAGCCTGGGTCAATCCCTTAAAAACATATTGCAAAAATTCAATCTGTAAATGCAAATGAATAAGGAAAACGAATCATTTTACAGGGAACTCCTGGACGACTTTGTTATTGAGTCTGCCGAACACTTTGACAGCATTGTCCAAGGTGTGCACGATCTTGTCCCTGGAAACGGTGATTCCAATCCCACCCTTTTGGAAACTTTGTTCCGCAACACCCATAGCCTTAAAGGTGCTGCCAGGGCAATGAACTTCAAACAGATAGAAAAGGCCTGTTCTGCATTGGAAAATATTTTTGGAAAAATAAGGTCCAATGAGATTCCACTTACAAACACACTTATAAAGGAAATACAAAACTATACCAAGCTAATAAAAGAGCTTGTGGGGAATGTTACCAGCAAAGAGAACCCTGTATCCGATTCACGTATAGTGCGGGAAATCAGGAATCTGGAGAATACCGCATTGAATCCGGCAACCACAGGAACAGAACAGGTGACCCAGCAAAAAAAGAGTAAAACCGACAAGGAAACAGAGCCCCTTGAGACACCAAACACACAGAATAGTGGTTCTGACAGTGCTTATGTAAGGATACCCACAGAGCACCTGGCAATGATCCTGCAACAATCGGAAAACTTCATTGCCATAAAAAACACACTTGGCCATTACAAGAAAGAGATTGATGAGATATACCGTAAATATCCCGAAATCAACATATATGAATTGTTAAGGGATATCTCTTCATTCGAAAACATTGTATCCCGTATGACAGTTGAGCTGACAAACAGCATTCGGGAAACATTGCTCTCCCGTTTTGGAAATTTTTTCAGGCTGTTGGAAAGGATGGTAAAGGAGATAGCAGAAGAACATGGCAAGGAGGTGGATTTCAAAACGGAGGGTTCCGGAATAGAGATTGACCGAAGGATACTGGAAGAGCTCAAGGACCCCATGATACACATCATGCGCAACTGCATAGACCATGGGATAGAGGAATCCGCTTCAAGGTTGTCAAAAGGTAAACCGGCAAAAGGTACCATTACCCTGAAAGTGGAAAAACTGACCAACCGTAATTTGGTAATTGTCATAGAAGATGATGGCTCAGGCATAGACCGGGAGAAGGTAAAGAACTCTGCAATCAAAAACGGGCTGCTGACAGAACAGGAGGCAAAGGATCTAAGCGGACACCAAATAGACGACCTCATATTTGCCTCTGGCGTCACCTCCAAGAAATTTGTAACCGATATTTCGGGCAGAGGGTTGGGAATGTCCATTGTTGCCGACAAGATTGCAAGGCTGGACGGGGTGATCCTTACAGAATCGGAAAAAAATTCCGGAACAAGGTTTACAATAACCCTTCCACAAACCATTGCAACCTTCAAAGGAATCCTGGTAAAATGCGGTAAACAACAATTGATGATTCCGTCCAAATTCGTAACCGGTGCCAAAAGGGTCAAAAAATCTGATATTGCATCATTGGGGAACGGATACGCAATAAGGGTTGGCAAAGGGCCGTCCATTGGAATTGTAAAGCTATGTGACATCATGTCAATACCACAAGCCAATCAATATGGAAAAACAGAGCAATCCCTCAATATCCTTTTCATATCGCGCAAAGAGAGTACCTTTGCATACATCGTAGATGAAATTTTCCAGGAATACGAAGGCATTATTCAGGGTACAGGCCAGCAATTACAATATACAAAAAACATAGAGGGTGTGACCTTGATCAAGAACGGGGTTGTGGTTCCTGTTGTGAATGTAAAAGAGCTTTTGCAAAACACAAAAAACGCACCAACCTCCATAAAAGGGAATGTTGCTTCCGGCCAAGAATCCCAAACAAGCGGCAAGGTACTTATTGCCGAGGACTCCATAACCATACGGTCAATGTTACGTAATATTGTAGAAAATGCTGGTTATGAAGTAATAACAGCAGTAGATGGACGAGACGCATACAACAAAGTCAAATCGGAACAATTCGATGTTGTTGTGTCTGACATAGAGATGCCAAACATGAATGGGTTCGAACTTACCAGGAACATAAAAGAGAACCCGGCCACAGAAGAGATTCCCGTGATCCTTGTCACAGCACTCGAAAGCCAGTCCGACATGAAAAAAGGGATGGATGCAGGAGCAGATGCCTATATTGTGAAAAGTAGTTTTGAAAAGAGCAACCTTGTGGAAACAATCAAAAGGTTCATCTAAATGCCAATTGCAAATAATCATAAGATCAAGGTTTTGATTGCAGATGACTCTGCACTGGTCAGGAGATTGCTTTCAGAAATCCTCTCTGCAGATCCTTCTTTTGAAATAATTGCCCATGCATCAAACGGAGAAGAGGCTATAAAGAATGCCAAAGTATTCAAACCAGATATCATCAGCATGGATATGATTATGCCTGTGATGGATGGTTTGGAGGCAACCAAAGAAATAATGCAAAACCTTCCCATCCCAATTGTGATTGTGAGTTCAATCTACAAAGATCAAGATAAAATTTTAGCCATAAAAGAGTTGGAAGCCGGCGCCCTAGCTGTGATTCCCAAACCCGAAGGGCCCTCCCATCCTGATTTTGCAGAGACTTCAATTAAATACCGCAACTTGCTCAAGATCATGTCCGAGGTAAAAGTAATAAAACGCAAACCAAAAGCCAGGATACAAGAAGGAAAATGCACACCACAAAACAAAAGATGTTGCAACCTGGAAAAGATCTCACTTGTTGCAATAGGGGCATCTGCCGGAGGGCCTGAGGCCATAAGGATCATACTTCAACATCTGCAGCATCCTGTAAAGGTTCCGGTTGTAATAGTGCAACACATAGATCCTCATTTTACAGAAAGTTATTCATCATGGCTGGATAGCTCATGTAGCAGCAGAGTCAAGGTAGCCCAAGAGGGAGAAATACTTACCCCCGGTACAATCTACATTGCACCCGGCAAAAGGCATTTGGAAATCACTTCATACAAAAGCATAAAACTTGGCGAAGAATCAAAAGAGGCAGGATGGAATGGTCATATCCCGTCTATAGATGTTTTTTTTGGAAGTATAAGTAAAAGCTTGGCAAACGAGACCCTCTCTGTCCTTCTTTCTGGAATGGGTAAGGATGGGGCAAACGGCCTTCTTAAGCTAAAGTCAAGCGGGTCATATACACTCATCCAGGAGAAAAGCACATGCCTTATATACGGAATGCCAGGTGAAGCAGAAAATCTGGGAGCTGCATGCAAAAGTTTGTCTCCAATAGAAATTGCAATGGAAATCAATAACTTAATCAAATAATTAGGCAATGGAAAAAGAAAAACATCAAGGTTACATAATGGCTTTGGAAGACTCATTGGTACAAGCCAAAAGACTTGAGTACTTCTTTAGGAAAAACCATCTAGATTATAAGATTTTTGCAACTGCCGAAGAGGCGTTGGAACAGGTCCTGGAAGAGATTCCCCTATTGATTATCAGTGATATCATAATGCCGGGCATGGATGGTTACCAATTTTGCAAAAAAGTCAAAAGCAACCCCCTTACCAATAATGTACCTGTAATATTGCTGACATCCCTGCAAGATCCCAATGATATAATAAGAGGGCTCCAGGCTGGTGCCAACAACTTCATAACCAAACCATACGACGAAACCTACCTACTTTCAAGAATAGAACAACTATTGGATAACAAAAGGTATTCCGCAGTTGGTGAATGCGATACTGGATGTGACCCTATTTCCCTCAAATACAGGGGAGAAGAATTCTCGATTACCTCGGGGAGGAAACAGATACTGGATTTGCTGCTCTCGGTATACGATACGGCAATTCAGCGTAACGAAGAACTAATAGAAATCAAAGAGAGGCTGGAATCTACAAACAAAGAGCTGACCCAGGCCAACGAAGACCTGGACGCCTTTGCCAGGACTGTCTCACATGACCTTAAATCTCCTTTGACCGTGATCCTGGGTTTTTCCAGTGCAATCCTGGACAATGCCCAAAGCAATGTTTCCCAAGAAGAGAAAAGCTATATAGAATTCATGAGGGAATCGGCCCTTGAAATGAACCAGCTAATCAAAGACCTTCTTTCATTTTCGCAATCAGGAAGGATAAATCTTGAAAAGGAAGAGGTTGATTTGTCCCAAATTGCAAATGACATGATAGATAGCATACTTTTGAGGTTCCCTGGAACCTCACCCCAAATCACAATAGAACCAAACATGAAGGTCTTTGCAGACCCCCGGATGATGCGGGTTGTCCTTGACAACCTTTTGGGGAATGCAGTGAAATACAGCTCAAAAAACTCTTCGCCCCAAATCACTTTTGCCAAAAGGGAATATTATGGTAAAGAGTTGTTTTATGTAAAAGACAACGGAGTGGGTTTTGACATGTCCAAAGCAGACAAGCTTTTCCAACCATTTGTAAGACTCCATTCGCAATCGGACTATTCAGGAACAGGAGTAGGGCTATCCACTGTCAAAAGGATAATTGATAAACATTCTGGAGAAATCTGGGCAGAATCGGAGCCCGGCAAAGGAACAGAATTCCTTTTTTTCCTGGGTTGATGTAGAATTGTAAGAATATGACAAAAAAATACAAGATAGGATTGGCACTCTCCGGAGGAGGTGTAAAAGGGCTAGCACATGCCGGAGCCCTTAAAGCAATGGAAGAAAATGGCATAAAACCCGATATCATTTCGGGAACCAGTGCTGGAGCTATTGCAGGAGCACTTTACTCTGCAGGTAACTCTCCTGACCAAATAAAGGAACTGTTCAAAAAGAAAGACTTCAATGACTTTGTTGAGTTTGTCCTGCCAAAAAGCGGGCTTTTTGCAACATCCGGGTTCACAAAATTCCTCGAGGATAATGTAGGATACAAGAACCTCCAAGACTTGCCTATCCCTCTGTTGGTAACAGCCACAAACCTGGACAAAGGAGAGAGTGTTCTCTTTTCAAAAGGGAACCTTGCCCAGATAGTAATGGCATCTGCCTGTATTCCCGTAATATTCACTCCCGTGGAAATCAACAAAGAGAAATATGTAGACGGGGGTATTTTCAAAAACTTCCCGGTGTCCCCATTGAAAGATCTGTGTGACAATATAGTGGGAGTCAATGCAAGCCCGTTGGTGACAGAAAAATATTCAAACAACATAGTTAGTATAGCAGAGCGTAGTTACCACTTTATGTTCAGGGCAAATACACTGGAAGACAAAAAGTTATGTGACATACTGATTGAGGTGGAAAGTGTAATGCAGTACAAAACATTCGACCTTAAGAAAGTGGACATAATATTTGAGCAAGGATACCTTTCAGCAAAAAAAGCATTGGAAAACAACAAGGTCTTGCCAACAAAAAGCTGAATACGTTGTTTATATACAAAAGAACTATAAACCAATAAAAACAAATAACATGAACGGTGATACAATTATTTGCAATTGCAACGAAGTTTATAAAAACGAAATAATCAAAGCTATAGAAGAGAAAGGCTGCAAAACGGTAGAAGATGTGGGCGAAGCAACTGGCGCAGGCACAATTTGCGGGGGATGTATTGATGACATCCAGGAAATCCTGGACCAGTATGCCGGCTCAAAAAAAGAGTAATCGAATACGGGAATAAAAGAGGGTGACTAAAATAAAAGTCACCCTCTTTTTTCATTTAGTCCTTCAGATGTTTTTCCAGGAACCTGTCTTGTTCCCACAGCAAATGGAGAATATTCTCTTTGGCTGCATAACCATGACTCTCCATAGGAAGGATAACCATCCTGGCAGGCGCTCCAAGTCCTTTCAATGCCTGGAAATAACGCTCTGTCTGCATAGTGAATGTACCTGAATTGTTGTCCGCCTCCCCGTGAATCAAAAGCAAAGGTAGTTTCATCTTTTCTGCATTCATAAATGGAGACATCCTATTGTAAATATCCGGAGCCTCCCAATAGTTCCGTCTTTCATTCTGGAAACCAAAGGGTGTCAAAGTCCTGTTGTAGGCACCGCTCCTAGCTATGCCACAAGCAAAAAGATTACTGTGGGTCAAAAGGTTGGCTGTCATAAAAGCCCCATATGAATGTCCCCCTGCAGCAACTTTATTCCTGTCTATGTAACCCAGCGAATCCACTGCATCAATTGCTGCCTTAGCGTTCATTATCAACTGTTCCACAAAAGAATCGTTTGGTTCTGTATCACCTTCACCCACAATCGGGAAGGCAGCATCCTGCAAAACTGCATAACCACGTGTAACCCAGTAGACAAATGATCCGTAAGATGGCATTGTGAATTGGTTAGGGTTTTGTGTTACCTGGCTTGCTGCAGCTGCATCTTTGTACTCCCTTGGGTAGGCCCATAAAAGCATTGGAACCCTCTCTTTCTTTTCCATGTCGTAACCAACCGGCAAATAAAGTGTCCCTGACAACTCTATACCATCTTCCCTCTTGTACCTTATGACCTCTTTATGTACAGAAGACAAAACCTTGAACGGATTGTCAAAATCTGTCAATTGCAAAAGGTTGTTCCGTTTACGTTTCAAATTCCTCATGTATAAATTGGGATACTCAGTCTGCGACTGGATCCTGACCAACATATTACCATTTGCAATATCGGTTATTGACTCTATATCCTCTTTTTTGTCTTTGTAAGGACTCTGGTACACACGCTCTTTTTCTAGCGTTACCAGGTTCATCTTGTCTACGAAAGGAAACTGACCTTGCGGAGTGAAACCTTGCCCGACAAGATAGATATGATCCTTTACAATCATCATGACATGCCTGTCGTATTGGTTTTTCACAGTTGCAATCTGTCCCGGGTCAGAATAGAGGTCTTCGGTATTCCTGTCATCTACCAAAACCAATTTCGCAGAGGGGTCAGAAGGGTTGAACAAGTAAGTTTTGGCATTGGATGCCTCCCGTTTCCTGTCTGAGATGATTGCATGGTTATCGTCACCCCATGTTACACCGGCAAATCTTTGAGGAGTCTTGACCATAGATTCAGGAGGGTTTACAAAGGGCGCATCCCATTGGAAAAGTTCATCCCTGAATTGGGCCTCCTTCTCTCCGTCTCCACCATCAATGGCTTCCACAAAATATAGGGTAGCAGCCTTGTCACTCCTCCAGTACATGGCCCTTCGGCCTAACCTTGTACTGGAATACCCCCTTGGAGAATACTCTTGCAAAGGAACTTCATTTACCTTTCCAATCATCTCCCCGTCAAAATTGTAAACCACGCTTTTTTGAGCAAAACGGTTCATTGGAACAACATATGAATAGGGTTTTTCAATGGTAGTGACCATCACATAATTCCCGTCAGGAGACACCGACTCGCCGGCATAAAGTGCAGCATCCAACAATTTGGATGAGTTCCCGTTAATATCACAAATATGAAGTTCGGACATTATCAACGTCTCAAAATTTTGTTCGTCAGTACGATTCTTGAGAAGGTCCTGGTAAGTCCTGTTTTGCGACTCTTTTCCATCGCTCTCAGAGACAATGGGGCCTTTTGGAATGGCAAGTGTCTGGTCAATCAATTCGGGACGGTTCAAAGGGAGCATCCTTACCAACAAAGACTTCCCATCTTTCAACCAGCTGTATGGGTTTCCAAGGTTTGCATTCAAATTTGCCCCCGAAATCCTTTTTGCAGTGGCTTGCTCAATATCCAGTACCCATAATTCAACTCCGGTATCTGTAGTATGAGTGAAAGCCATCATTTTTTCGTCGGGTGAAAACCTCAGATATGCCAATTTTGGATTTTCCGGAAGACCCTTTACCTGAACCTCCTCCAATGCATCAACCCACTTTACTTTCAAATTGTTGTAATACCTTACACTAGTTTCGATATTGGTCTTTGGATTAATCCTTAAACCCGCAAGTCTCATTTCCGGCTGGTTTAATTGATCCAATGACATGTAGTTATCTCTGTAATAAAATACCATTACCTTGTTACGGGAGTCCGTGGCAACTTGTGGTGCCCTTTCAAAATCCAGCATCTCCAGTATCTCCTTTGGAGGCTTTTGGTAATCAAGCTTTTCCTGTCCGCTAATTTTTTCTCCGAAAATAAAGAGAGAGGACAAAAATATAAGGTACAGTTTAATGGTTTTGATTTTCATGTATGATAAGTTTTAGTTAGTATTTCATTATTTTAAAGGAATAACGGGTATTACAACCCGGAACCGTGCTCCTTGGCCAGTATTACCCAGGAAAAGGAGATCCCCACCCAAAAGCCTGGAACAAGCACGTGAAATATAAAGACCAAGACCTGCTCCCCTTGTCCTTGTGTTAACAGGGACATCCGCCCTGTAAAAACTATTGAAAATGTTTGCCTCTGCCTCATCGGACAAACCTTTGCCATGGTCACTGATATCAAAGATCATACTAGAGCACTCTTTATCAATGGAAACATCCAGTTGCACAATTCCTTCTTCGGTAAACCTAAATGCATTGTCCAACAACCGCATTACAACATCATTCACAAAATCCCGGTCTGTGAACATCACAACATCCTTGCAACTAACATCCTCCACACCGGTAACCACAAAATTATCCTTACCGGACAATCTGGCCTTATTCAATGCTGACGCACTTACCTCATGACACAACTCACCTGCTGTAACCTTGGACAAATGGGGTTTCAATTGGTTGGTCTCTATCTTGGAGGCCAGCACAATGTCTTCTACCAAACCAAGCAGAGCCTTGTTGCTTTTATGGATTATCTCCACGCAATCTTGTTTGTCTTCTGCACTCAACCCATCTTGGCTCAGGATTTCCGTAAATCCCATGATTGCATTCACTGGGGTCCTGATTTCATGGGAAAGGTTTGAAAGGAAAAGTGACTTTAATTTTAAGGCCTCCTCCCTCTTTTTATTTGCTTCCACCAACTTTCTGTTGGCTTCCAGCAGGTTCTCCACAGCATCAATACGGTCAGTGATATCTACCACATAACCATCCAGGTACAACAATTCTCCGGTAACAGTATTGTAAACACCCCTTCCCTGCTCCCAAACCCACCTTACATAGCCATCTTTCCTCCTTATCTTGTACTCCTCTGTCAAAACCTCCTTTTTGGCAATAACTTCCTTCCAACGTTCATGAAGATACTTCCTGTAAGGTTCCAGTATAACATGGTCATAAGAAACAACCTTATTACCTATCAACTCTTCTGGTTTGTAACCAGTAATCTTCTCGCTCTGCTCACTTATGAACATCATTGTCCAGTTCTGGTCATTGCGGCACCTGTATACAAATCCGGGCAGGTTGTCAATCATCCTTTCCAATGTATCACGAATCCTCTCCGGTCTGAAAATATCTTCCATTTAGGCTCAACTATAAAAACCAAATCAATCTTTATACAAAGATAAAAAAGATTTGTAGCTACAATCAACCAATTGGTTAATTGGGTCAGGAAATGACATCACAGTCAAAAAAAACCGAGTCACTACCCAACCTCTCCAGAAAATATGCAGAGGGATATGATGTTGCAGAGCCTTTTGCCGTCACCTTATCCAAAATCTCCTTTTTGTTGCTGCCGTTCAGGTAAAAAACAACTTTTGAAGCAATCAAAATGGTTTTACCTGTCATGGCTACACGAGGTTGTCCACTATATGGGTTGACAGAAGGGGCAAATGGTTGTGGAAAATCCAATAAATATTCCTGACCCGGAAAAATTGAAGAGGTGTGGCCATCTTCGCCAATACCCAACAGTACCAGGTCAAACACCGGGAATCCCTCCTTTACATGCAGCAAGGAAGATACCAGTTTGCTGTACCTTACAGCCTCTTCTGCAGTATCGTTTTCACCCATTATCCTGTGAACCGACCCGGCAGGCAAAGGTACCCTGTCCAGCAACTCCCTCTTTGCATTCCCGTAATTGCTCTCTTTGTTTTCGGGAGGGACCATCCTCTCATCCACCCAAAAAAAACGCACCCTCTCCCAAAGGATCATCTCCTTGTACTCTCCGCTCCACAAAGAAAAAAGAACCGAAGGACTACTCCCCCCGGACAAAGCGATATTTGCATACTCTCCCTCCTTTTTGCCATTAACGATATCCACAAAGGCCCGTGTGAGGGCGTGTGCTGCATCATGTTTTCCCATCATCACAATTCACAATATATGTTGGTATTGGTTAAATTCTTACAAGGATTGGTCCATTTGTGGCCGTTGTCTATTATAGCTTCACTCTCCAGCGGGCCCCAGCTTCCTGCAGGGTAACCATGCAGAGGTAACCCCGTTTGAGAGTCCATATACTCAAGCACTGGGGTAAAATACCTCCAGCTTGCCTCAACGGCATCACTGCGGGTAAACAGGGTGTTGTCCCCTTTTAGAGCCTCTTCCAGCAATCTGGAATAGCCATCCAGATTGCCCAAATCCCCAAGCTTGTCGTATGTGAACTCCATGGGCACCTGGGTAACATTGAACTGGCTTCCAGGAATTTTCATATCAAACTTGAGCACCATCCCTTCGTTGGGCTGTATCCTTATTATCAACTGGTTTTGCTCCGGACACTCCTCCCTGCAACTGAACAACCGGTGTGGTGTCTGCCTAAAATGGATGACAATCTCCGTCACCTTGGTGGGCATCTGTTTTCCGGTCCTGATGTAGAACGGCACCCCCTCCCAACGCCAATTGGCTATGTTCACCTTCATTGCCAAAAAGGTCTCGGTATAGGACCCGGGGTCCACACCTTTCTCCTTACGGTATGCACCAGCCATCACCCCCTTCTTTTCTCCCTCTATATACTGTCCCCTCACAACCCTGGAAGGGATCTCCTCTTTTTGCAAAGGCTTGAGGGAGTTGTATACCTTCACAACCTCATCCCGGAACTCCCTCTCTCCAAAAACCACAGGAGGTTCCATTGCCACAAGGGCAAGCAACTGAATCAGGTGGTTCTGGACCATATCCCTCAATGCTCCCACTCCGTCGTAAAATCCACCCCGGCTTCCTATACCCATGTTTTCTACTGCTGTAATCTCTACCCTGTCAATGTAATTGCGATTCCATATAGGCTCAAATATTGTATTTGCAAAACGGAGTGCCAGTATATTTTGTACGGTTTCCTTCCCAAGGTAATGGTCTATCCTGTATATCTGCCTCTCTTTGAAAGACTCCTTAAGCACCAGGTTCATGTTGCGACCGCTTTCGAAATCATATCCGAAAGGTTTTTCCACAATTATCTTGTGCCCCTCATTCAGTTTATGCTCTTTGAGGAAGATAGGAATTTTTTCATAAAGCGAAGGAGGTGTTGCCAAGTAAAAAAGGTACTCCTTTTGTTGGAACTGTTCCAGCCGTTCTTTCAGTTTTTGATACTCCGGCCCGTTTGATGGGTCCATCTGCAGATAGAAGACCCTCTCCAAAAAACCGTCGGAAGGATATTCTCCCGAAGATAGAAGATGTTCACGGAAAGTTTCGTTATCAAATCCTGTCCTGCCTACAGCCAAAACCATGAATTTACTGGAAGATTTCTCGTGCAGGGAGTATAATGCAGGCATCAGCTTCCTGGATGTCAGGTCACCGCTACCCCCGAATATAATAATAAGATTTTCTTTCATATTGTCAACTTTATACATTGTAAACCCCGGAACTGGTATCACCTCCCTCACCTGTCCAGTTTACATGGAAAAAGAGCCCCCTCTCCTTGTCTGTCCTCTCGAAAGTATGAGCCCCAAAGTAATCCCTTTGGGCCTGCAGCAGGTTGGCAGGCAATCTTTCGGTAGTAAGCGAGTAGAAATAATTGAGTGCACTGCTGAATGCAGGCAGTGGAACCCCTCCCACTGCAGCTTTTGCTACCAGGGAACTCCACGAAGGGAGCGAATTGAGTATCTCTTCCCTAAAGTAATCGTCCATCAACAGATGTTCCGGCTTTTGCGTTTTGGAGTATGCCTCTGCTATCTTGTTCAGGAATCCCGAACGGATTATGCAGCCATTGCGCCAGATTTTGGCAATTGAGGCAAGGTCCAGGTTCCACCCATACTCCCTTGAAGCTGTCTCCAGCAAATCGAATCCCTGGGCATAAGAGACCAGTTTGGAGGCATAAAGTGAATCATGTATCTCCTGTGGTTCGGGAGTAGCAAATTTTCCATGTGACCTTGTCAGGCGCGATGCTGCCTTTACCCTAAGCTCTTTGGTGTAACTCAGCGACCTTTCAAATACAGCTGTGGCAATCAGGTTCAAAGGAATCCCAAGTTCCATGGCATTGAACACCGAAAGCTTTCCGGTGCCCTTTTGTCCCGCCCTGTCCAGTATTTTGTCTATAGTATAGGAGCCATCACTCTCTTTGTACTTCATGATGTTGCCGGTTATCTCAATGAGATAGCTCTGCAACTTACCCTTGTTCCAGGTTTCAAACACATCGGCAATCTTGTCATTTCCGTATCCGGCCATATTCTTCATTACAGAATATGCCTCTGCAATAAGCTGCATGTCACCGTACTCGATACCATTATGCACCATTTTTACAAAATGGCCCGACCCTGCAGGACCCACCCACTCGCAACACGGGGTCCCGTCACCGGCCTTGGCTGCAATATCGGTAAATATTGGTTTTATATGAGGCCATGCTGCTGCAGAGCCCCCGGGCATGATTGCAGGACCTTTCAAGGCCCCTTCCTCTCCGCCTGACACACCGGCACCAACATACAACAGCCCCTTTAGCTCAAGCTCCTCTACTCTCCTTGAGGTATCGGCATGGTCAGAGTTCCCTCCGTCAATGATCATATCCCCCCTTTCCAGTAAAGGCACCAAAGAGGCAATCAATTCATCCACAGCTTTACCGGCCCTTACCATCAACATCACTTTCCTTGGGCTTTTTAGTGAAGAGACCAACTCTTCCAAGGTTTCATAACCCTCAATTTCCTTGCCTTTTGCCCTCCCGTTCACAAAACGTTCGGTAACAGAATATGTGCGGTTGAAAACAGAGACTTTGTATCCTTTGCTCTCCATGTTCAGTACCAGGTTCTCTCCCATCACGGCAAGCCCTGCCACCGCAATGTCAGATTTATTAGTATTTTCCATCGTTTGGTATCTTAGTTTTTAAATTCATTTCCAAAATTACAATATAGTAAACAATCAAAAGCCCCACAAGTTTTATAACTTTGTAAGGCAAAAGATATATGACACATGCACAAACACCCTTACTTCCGAATCTTTTTTTTCTCTTTGATCTCTTTGTTTCCGTTGATTTCTTGCAGCAACAGCAAAGTCAGCAAAGAAAAGGAAAGCACTTCACTACCGGTTCCGGTCATGGCAGAGGTTCCATCATTGATATCAAACAATGAGGCTGCACACAGTTACCTTGCACAACATTTTTGGGACAATACCGACATGAATGACACCCTCTACCTGCAAAACCCCAAAGCACTCAGCGGATTTTTTTTCAAATACCTTCAACACATCTGTCACGGAGACTCCTCGGTTGCTGCCAACTCTTTGAAAGAATGGACCAAAAAAGTGCTGGAATCCCCAAGAAACATGCAGGATTTCATGCTGGACCTTGCAGAGAACACCCTATATGACCCAAACTCCCCCGCTAGGAATGAAACCCTGTACATATCAATGCTGGAGGTACTCTCTGCAGACACTTCCCTTATGCCGGTCATCCGCCAAAGGTATAGCGAGCAGTTGCACATAGCTAAACAAAACAGGCCGGGGTACAAGGCCAATGACTTTGTAATGGTCAATAGCAAGGGTAAAAAGAGCTCCCTGCACAACTTTAAAGGAAAACACACACTGGTAATGTTTTACGAGCCATACTGCCCGGCTTGCGAAGCATCCCTGGATGTTTTGAACAACAATAAAACATTTGAAAAAGCTTCCCAAGCACTCAACCTTTTGGCTGTCTATACAGGTGATAACCTGCAGGAGTGGAGTGAGAGCACAGGAAAATTCAGCCCGGTTTGGAATGTAGCCCACGACCTGGAGATGGAGGTAACCACAAAAAGGCTTTACGACAGACGCCCCTCCCCATCTTTTTACCTGCTGGACAAAAACCATGTTGTTATTCTCAAGGACGGCACCACATCACAACTTATCTCCATATTGGACAAGCTTAACAAACAACCCTCTTTATAGCAGTCAAAGGGAGACCTCCACTATCTCATTATCATCGGGGTACCAAACGAAACCTTTCACGTAGGCGGTGCCGGCTTGTTTTACAAGTGACATATATTGCCTTACCTGGTTGATGTGTAATTGTTCCCGTTTTTTGCCGAACTTGAAATCGATAACCTGGGCCTCTGCTCCCATAAGTACCCTGTCGGGGCGTTTTGAACCACCACCCGGCAGGAGTATCTCCAACTCCCTGAACACCCTGAAGCTGTTGTCAAACCAATGCCTGTCGCGCACCTTTCGGAACATTTCAGAGATGTATTGCTTAACCTCGTCCCTCATTCCGGGTTGCAGGATCCCTTCGGAGAGGGCAGTCTCAATGGCTCTCTCAAGGTCATCCTCGCAAACGATGAGTTCCATTATCCGGTGCATTACCAACCCCCATCCCCGTTGGCTGCTGTCGCTGTAATACTCCTCTCCCCTCAAAGCAAGCTTCATACGATCTTCCGCTTGGTAGCTTGCAAACAAAGGCATTGCAACACCTCCGGCAGAGGACTCATCATTGGCTGCCACATATCCGGATGGTTCTCCCAAAGAATATTCATTCCCGGCCATTTTACCATCCAAAAAGCCCCCCATGATTGTCGAAACCGAGATGGAATCACTTTTCTTGGGCAAAGGAGGGCAAACCAAGTACATCTCCTTTTCGGCCCTGGTCATGGCCACATATGCCAAGTTGAGGTTGTCTACATAGCTACGTCTCTTTTCAAGGAAATAATCTTGCTCGAAAACCGTACCCTCCAGTTTGGATGAGTACTTGACCGGTAAAACCGGGAAACGAGAATAAGGCTTCATGGTTGTGTAACACCACAATACCGGCCCTCTGTTGCCCCTGTGGTCCAGCGGCAATTCAAAAAAGGGAAGCAAAACCACGGGAATCCCCAGTCCTTTGGCCTTGTGTATTGTCATTACCCTCACAGCATCCTGTCCAAGCGGTGCAGGTACGCTTTTTTTGCAACCTTTATCTTCCCACCATTTTACAAAAGAGGCGATATCGGCCATCTCTCCTTTGCCCTGCTCAAGTACCACATCCAGGAAAGAGTTTATGAATACCGAATCCGACTCACAGTAACCTGTGCCAGCAAGCATTAAACACTCCTGGCAAAGTTCGTAAAGGGGAAGATGCGACAAAGACAAGGCATCTGACGGCTCAACCCCCAGAAAACGGGCAATTGTATTGTTGATGCTGTCGCCAGGGTCAATTATGTATTTGAGGATTGCAATCACTTTCCTTACCACCGGAGAAGAACCAATCAAAAGTGCCTCGTCCGATATTACCGGGAAACCATTTTGCAGCAATGCATTCACAACCATCTGCCCCTCATCGTTGGTCCTCACAAGGTATGTGATATCACTCATGCTCACTCCCCTTTCCACACAATTACGGGTTTTTTCCATACATAATCCAAGTGCCCTCTCTTTCCATCCGGAGCCCTCCTCCTTTTCCATAAAACATACCCATACATATCCTTCGCTCTCCCTTTTGGAAGGGGAAATCTCCTGGACGGCACCGGTGTAAACAGCAGTCTCATTTTCCGAAATATGATCTTTGCAAACCAGGCCGGCATAAGGAAAGAAACCGTTGTTGAACTCGATTATGTTTTTGCAGGAACGCCAGTTTTGTTTCAAATCTGCCAGATTAATGCTTCCATCTGGAACATCGTCATGAATCCCGCTGTTGAGCAGACTCCAGTCCGACCCTCTCCAACGGTAAATACTCTGTTTCACATCTCCCACAACCAGGTTGTCCATTCCTTTGGAGAGGCTGTCAAGGACAAGCGGCAAAAAGTTCTTCCATTGTAAAATTGAAGTATCCTGGAATTCATCCAGCATGAAATGGTCTATCCTTGTACCTGTTTTCTCGTAGATAAATGGGGCATCACTGCCATCTATGATTTTGTTGAGAATCTCTGTAGTCTCCGGGATCAGCACCACATTATGTTCGGTTGTATAATCATGCACAAACCTCTCCACATCGGCAATCACACCCATAACCTGAAGGTTGGAAAGCACGGCCACAGCAGACATATAACCACGCAACTCACTATCATACAATATGCAAAGCTCATCAATCGCCTCTGCCAAACCATCGCCCCAACACTGCTCAATTGAGTTGTAAAGGGCGGGGTCACTTTTGATGGTGGCTTTGGTGGTAAGGTTTTCGGGAGAAGATGCCATATCCCTCAAACTATCCTTTAGCTCAGGAATATACCCATCAGCTACCTTTGCAAAGAAATTCAAAGGACTCCTTGAACCACCTTTGAAATGGAGAAGCAACAGGTTGTGCCTCTCAATGGAGTCCAAAGCCATTTTTGCAATTGCTCTGAGTTTTCCCTCAAAATCATTCTTTATAGTAACCAGTTCCCCCCGCAGGATATCAATTTGCTCCTTGTCAATCAGAAAACCCTCATGGTTTCCGGCCACCTGTTTGAAAGATTCTTTGAAAATCTCGTTGGCCAGCTCTTCCAGTTTATTCCTGAAGTTCCACCCCTCACCACTCTCAACTGACTCGGTGCCTATTGCGGTGAGCCATTCAAGCAAATAACTGTTTTCTTCTTTGTCCAGGTTATAAATCATGTTGTCGATAGCCTCCTGCAAAACCATTGCGGTATCGAGTTCTACGCTGTAGGCCCCGTTCTTTCCGATTTCCCGTGCAAAAGCCCTCATGGTTTGCTGGAAAAAGCGGTCTATGGTGCTTACTGCAAAGGCAGAGTAATCGTGGAGTATTTCCGAAAGACGTTTTGCCGATTCAGGGTCAGTTTGGCTTTTGGCGTACAACCTCTCCACCACCCTCCTTTTCATCTCTTCGGTTGCCTTGTTGGTAAAGGTCACAGCCAAAATATTACGGTATGCCCTCTCCTTTTTTGAAAGAAGTTCCAGGTATTCGTTTGTAAGGGTGTAAGTTTTACCCGACCCTGCCGATGCCTTTATAAGTTTGAGTTGTCCCATTACCACTCCTTTAATAACATATTGTATTGAAATCGCACCATTCACAAATCCTTGTGTTGCTGGTTGGGGAGAATGGTACCTTGGTGTCAAAAACCTCTTCCAGCAAGGTCTTCAACCTATCGGTATATTCGTAAAGTTTTTCCCCGGCTATGAACTCAGAGTAGGATTTCCCTTTTGCCAGTTCCCTTATGAAATAGGGCTCTGCTATCATTTCCTGGCTCTCACCAAGCAAAAGCGCATACATGAACATCTGGAAAACAACTTTGTTGCGGTTTGTCTTCGTGCCATCAAAAAGGGATTCCACACCACTGTATTTCAAATCTCCGCTCCCGGTCTTGTAATCCACTATCCTCATTGCAGAGGTTTTGTCCAGACGGTCTATGAACCCTTTGAGTGGCACCACAACTCCGTTTTGCAGGGTAACACTACCCTTGACCCTTTTTTCCGATTCCAAATAGACAAACGGAGCAATGCTTTTATCATACCCGAGGGTTATCTCCATATATTTGACAATCATCTTCTTTACCAACAAAGCATAACCTACCGGCCTTTCCATGTTCTTGTATTTGGCAAAACCCATATCTACAAAAGATTCCATCTGCTCCTTGCCCGATAGCATCACTCCTATATCATTTACAGTAACCCTTTTTCCTAAAAAAGGCTTGTATAGCTGCTCCATGGCAAAATGGAAAATAGATCCGAATTCGTTTGCCTCAACACCCTCTTCCACATCTTCGGAAGCCTCAAGCCCCTCCACCTGGGAAAAATAGAACTTGAGCGGACAATCTATGTAATTATTGAGAGCCGAGGCCGAAAGTGCCTTGCCCTCATCCCCGAGGAAAAGGGAAGCCATCTTTTCCATTACTGCAGGATCCTTCTCCACCACAATCCCTTTATGGTTGTGTGGTTCAATTCTGTAGTTTACAACACTCTCCTTAGCTACCATGTGATACAGGTATTTGAGCTGCAGGATAAACCGGCTAGGCTCCCCGCTTTTCAACCCGTCTGTACGGGTATCGTAAATCAAGGTTACGTTTTTTGCACGTGATATCAAGCTGTAAAAGAGATAAGTGTAAAGGGCATCTTCGTGTTCCTTTACCGGCAACCCGAACCCTGCCCTAAGGTTGTAAGGAATGAATGAGTTGGATGGATTCTTCTTTGGAAAAACACCTTCGTTGACAGAGCATATTACCAGATTCTCAAAATCCAGGGCCCTGGTTTCCAAGACACCCATCACCTGCAAACCTGCCAGTGGCTCCCCGGAAAAAGGTATTGAAATCCCTTCGGTAATCATTGAGAGAACCCTTCCGAAACTTTTTAAATTCATTGGGATCAGTATTCCCTTGATACGTGTGAGTGCTTTCTGGATATGGAATATGAACTCCCTCTCAATCTTGTCACTTCTGCTGCTTGCAGCAAACATCGAAAGCAATTTAAGGAGTTTATCGCACAACTCCTGCTGAGGGTCGTCGCCTCCTGCCTTGTAAAAGAGCAGTGAAAGCACTTCGTTGCCATCAAAATAAGATTCAGGAACATATACTCTGTTCTCCTTTTTTATACGGGCTGCGACCTCCCTTGCCTCTTCCCCCGCAATCTTGTGGACAAAGCTGTGGTTGAGCAGAGGCAAAACCTTTTTGAAATAGATTCCCCTATCGTCCCACTCCATCTGTGCAACCATTTTGACAAATGAAACCAGCGGAGTCCCCGATAAAGGATACCCCATTGTGACATTAATGCTCTCTATGTTTGGAGGCACCGAGCCAAGCAGAGGCATCAGCAATGACTCGTCGGGTAAAACAACGGCACTCTCTTCGCTACCCGGAAATTCCTTTAGCAGCTCTCCTGCAATCTTTGCCTGCATAACCAAAGATGCTGCCCCAATTACATTGACAGATGGTTTTCCAACCGGAACGGCGGCCAACCCATATTTCCTTTTGGAGGGAAAGGCAGAGAGGTTTTCATTTGCAAAAAAGGAGGCTTTGTTCTCTTTATCCCTCATAAATTCCCGGTCATAGTCCCAGTAGAAATCGGCAATACCCGATTTTTGCACCATTTTCATGATTTCACGCTCACACTTGTTTAGTGCATTGAAGCCCACGAATATCACCTCCCGGTAATCGGCAAGCTTGTCGGCAATGTTATCCATGGAAGCCACCCTGCGGTATAAAGCACCCTCGTATGCACAACCTTTGGACTCCAGTTTTTGGTTGAATGCCATGTAAAGGGGGTAGAGGATCTCCCAAGTCTTCAAAAATGACTCTTTGGTTTCGCTGCTGCCCTCTGCAAGGAAACCCTCCCAGAACCTTTTGACTGCCGCCAACTGGGATGGTGAAAGGAAACTGTAATCACTCTCTATTTGTTTCAACTCCTTTACATTGGAAAACAACTGTTTGGCATTTGCAAGGTATTTGTCAGTGTCGTTGAAGTCTCCTAATATGATTTCGCCCCAGTACAGGAAATCGTCGAAACTCTCACCCGAAGGGAGTAACTCCCTGTAGGTGTCGTAAAGGTCAAACAGCAATTGCGGACGATCGGCCTCCCTTATATCCGATAGTGAAAGCACAAGTTCTTTAAATGTTGTGATATGAGGCGAGAATAGAGGTTTGTCAACCTGGGCAGACAAATATTTCTTGAAAAAAAGCGCCGACCTTTTGTTGGGGAAAACAAAACACAACTCTCTTATTCTCCCTTGGTATTCGTTATGGAAACCAAGGGCGATGCTTTCAAGGAATTTCATGGCAATCTGTTTTATGAGGGTTACAACCTCTCCTTTAGTTTTGCTCCAAGCTCTTCGTAGCCAGGTTTCCCCAGCAAAGCAAACATATTCTTTTTGTAATCTTCTACACCAGGCTGGTCGAATGGATTTATACCAAGCATATATGCACTTACACCACAGGCAAATTCAAAGAAATAGAAAAGCGCCCCCAGGTTGGATGCATCCAGCCTCTCCACCTCCAGCTGTATATTGGGAACACCACCATCTATATGGGCCAGTTTGGTGCCGGCACGTGCTTTTTTATTGACCTGCTCCACCTCCATCCCGGCAAGGAAATTGAGGCCATCGGCATCTGAAGGGTCACTACCTACCGAATATTTACGGTTAGCCTGCCTTATATCCAAAACCGTTTCAAACATGATCCTCTCACCCTCCTGGATATATTGCCCCATGGAATGTAAGTCGGTTGTGAAGTTGACGGAAGCGGGAAATAACCCTTTTCCCTCCTTGCCCTCACTCTCCCCGAACAACTGCTTCCACCACTCTGCAAAATATTGCAGCTTGGGGTTGAAGTTAACCAGTATCTCTGTGGTTTTACCTTTGCCATAGAGAAGGTTCCTCAAGGCTGCATATTGTACTGCAATATTACCTCGTGACCTGTCCATGCATATCCCGCGCATTTTGGCCGCACCTTTGATCATTTGGTCTATATCAACTCCTGCTAAAGCCATGGGCAGCAAACCCACAGGTGTAAGCACGGAATATCTCCCTCCCACATCGTCAGGAATCACAAAAGTACGGTAGCCCTCCTTTGAAGCAACCCCTTTGAGTGCACCCCGGGATTTGTCGGTCACGGCAACTATGCGGGTAGCTGCCTCCTCTTTGCCATATTTGGTCTCCAGATGGTTCTTGATTATCCGGAATGCAATTGCAGGCTCTGTGGTTGTTCCCGATTTGGAAATCACTATTGCTGCATACTCCTTTTCTTCCAGCAGGTCCACCAGTTCTGCCATGTAATCCTGCGAAAGGTTTTGGCCGGCAAATACAATTCTGGGACCTTCATTGATCTCAAGTTCACTTGCAAATGGGTGTACCAGTGCTTCCAGTGCTGCTTTGGCTCCAAGGTATGACCCCCCGATCCCTATCACAACCACCACCTGTGCTTTGGATTTCCACTCAGCTGCGATCTGCTTCATACGGTCTTGGTTGGAACTATTGTTGTCTGCAGGCAAATCCAGCCATCCAAGGTAATCATTGCCCCGCCCTTTCCGGGATGTGAGGGTATCATATGCCTCCAATGCCTTAGCAATTGAGAGCTCTATCTCCTGGGTGGTTACAAATGGTGTTATACCTTTTATGTCAATGTCTATCATATTATCTTCCCTTTCCATGTCACTGCAAATTTTCGGTTAATTGTTTAATAACATATGCCGGGTACTTCTGTTCATAGAGTATCTTGTACATAGCCTCTGCAATGGGCATATGAACACCATATTTCCTGTTTATCTCATAAATGCATTTGGTCCCGTAGTATCCCTCTGCCACCATTTTCATCTCAACATGGGCAGACTGTACCGAATATCCTTTACCAATCATACTTCCGAAAGTACGGTTGCGGCTGAACTGTGAATAACAGGTTACCAGAAGGTCACCAAGATATGCGCTTGTAGAGGTTTGCCTGGAGATATCGGGATGGGAGGCGTGAAGGAAATCCCTCATCTCATGGAAAGCATTGGTTATCAACACTGCCATAAAATTATCACCATAAGATAGGGCGTGACAAATACCGGCAGCCACAGCATAAATATTCTTTAGGACAGCTGCAAATTCCACTCCGTAAATATCGGTACCGGGAACAGTCTTGATATAGTCACATGCAAACACTTCGCACAAAGAACGTGCAACCTCTATGTGTTTGCTGGACAATGTCAGGTAAGAGAGCCTCTCCATTGCAACCTCCTCTGCATGGCAAGGTCCGCTCACAACACCAATCCTGTCAAACCCAATGTTATAGGTGTGATTGAAATACTCTGCAACGGTAATGTTGTCTACAGGTATAATGCCTTTTATGGCACTAATTATGAACTTGTCTTCCAAAGAACATTTTATCTTGGAAGCCTCGGGGATAAAGTATGCCGATGGTATGCAAAACACCAACACATCAGCCTCTTCAATGACCTGGTTTATGTCAGGACTAAAAAATATCCTGTTGGAGTCAAATTTTGCAGAGGGAAGGTAATATGGATTATGGTTGGAAACTTTCATCTGTTCAATCATCTCTTCGTCCCTCACATACCAGGCTATCCTCTCCTGGTTATTCATCAATAGTTTAGCCAGGGCCGTTGCCCAGCTTCCACTCCCGATCATTGCATAACGCAAATTTTCACGATCGAAAAAATTGTCCATTATATTATTGATTTGGTTTAGATTCAATTTACAAATATACCCTTTTTGTAACAATATATGAATAAATCTCTTACTTTTGTCAAAGAGACAAATCCAACATAATGAAGAGAGAAAAAATTTTACGAAAGGTTTTGGATCAACAAGATATAACACTGCAAGAGGCATTTTTCCTGTATGATGCCATTCCGGTACAAGAGTTGCTTTCCCTTGGAAATGACATCAGGTTTGCCAAGATTCCTCAAAGCAGGGTAAGCTGGCAGATAGACCGAAACATCAATTACACCAATGTGTGTATCTCTGCTTGCAAATTTTGCAATTTCCACTGCACTCTTTCTCAAAAAGATCGTTCATTTACAACAGGGATAGAAGAGTACAAATCAAAAATTGACCAATTACTGGAAGCAGGAGGCAACCAGGTGCTCCTGCAAGGGGGGCTACATCCCCACTACGGCATTGAATTTTACGAAGATCTGCTCAAATCACTAAAAGAGTATTGTCCATCATTGAAACTGAACGCATTGGGCCCACCTGAAGTCTCCCATATCGCAAAGGTTAGCAAACTTTCCATCAAAGAGACTTTGGAAAGACTCCGCAATGCAGGGTTGGACTCACTTCCTGGTGCTGGGGCAGAGATCCTTAGTGACAGGGTAAGGAAGTTGATATCACCTGGAAAGCCGGACACCTGTAGTTGGCTGGAGGTCATGGAACAAGCCCACAAAATGGGTATAGGAACAACTGCGACAATGGTTTACGGACATATAGAGACATTGGAAGAGAGAATACGCCACCTTTTTCTGCTAAGGGACCTTCAACACAAGAAACCAAGCGGAGTACCAGGGTTTACAGCCTTCATAGCCTGGCCTATGCAGGTCAAAGGCACATTGCTTGAAAAAACCTTCCCTATAGGCACCATATCTGCTGTGGAACACCTTAAAATGATAGCGATCAGCCGGATTATACTTTACAACATACCTCATATACAAGTCTCATGGCTCACCATTGGCAAAGAGCTGGCAAAAATCGCACTTCATTCAGGAGCAGACGATATGGGCTCCATCATGATGGAAGAGAATGTGGTTTCAAGTGCAGGGGCAAATCACAGGATTAACAAAGAAAAAATGGTCAAGACTATCAAGGAAGCAGGCTTTGTCCCTTGGCAGCGGAATCAGGATTACTCTCCATATAACCCTGGTCTGCAGGAAGGTCTGTCTTAAAGGAGGCCTCCACGGCAAGTTGGTCACATCTTTCATTTTGAGGGTGTCCATTGTGCCCCCTTATCCACACAAACTGCACTTTATGTTTGCGGTAAGCAACCAGAAAACGTTTCCAAAGGTCAGGGTTTTTCTTTTTTGCAAAACCCTTGCTTTCCCATTGGAAAACCCATCCTTTGTTCACAGCATCGCATACATAAGAAGAGTCCGACCACACTGTGACATCGGAATGGGGCTTTTTAAGAGCTTCCAAAGCACAAATGACAGCCAAAAGTTCCATCCTGTTGTTGGTTGTGCATGAAAAACCTCCGGACAACTCCTTGTAGTGCTTTCCAGAACGCAAAAGTGCCGCCCAACCACCCGGACCGGGATTCCCTCTGGCGGCCCCGTCTGTGTAAACTTCTATCATTTGAACTCCTGCTTTAGTCAAAGTCCCTAACAGTTCCGGGTACTTCTACTTTGAGAGGATTGGCCCTTAGTTGGTCGTAGTTTTTCCTGTTGGAAAAAACATCACAAGCAGTATATATTGCAGCCAACATTGAGAGATGTCCTGCTTTTCCCTTTCCTGCAATGTCAAAAGCAGTACCATGGTCCGGAGAACATCTGACCACAGGCAACCCTGCAGTATAATTGACACCTCTTTCCCTGTCGGTCAATTTGAAAGGGATAAGACCCTGGTCGTGGTACATTGCCAATACCCCGTCAAATCCTTTGCTGTAAGGGGCTGCAAAGAAACCATCCGAAGGAAACGGCCCAAACACCAATTCCCCGGCTGCAAACTTCTCTTCAATTACTGGCTTGATAATCTCTTGTTCTTCATTTCCAAGCAATCCGTTGTCACCACAATGTGGGTTTAGGGACAATACTGCAATTTTTGGTCTGTCAACCGCAAAATCCCTTTTCAAAGATTCCGACAACAAAGAGATTTTCCTTGACAGCATCTCTTTTGTTATTGCCTCAGGAACCTGGGACATTGGCAAATGGTTTGTAACAAGACCTACTTTCAAATCCTCCGATGTCATCATCATCAGGGAATCTTCTACACCAAACTCTTTGGCCAGGTACTCTGTATGTCCGGGAAACGAGAAGCCCTCTTTTGAAACAGCCGACTTGTTGAAAGGAGCCGTAACAAGTACATCTATGTTGCCCTCTTTCAAATCTGCCACAGCTGCTTCCAGTGATATCAAGGCAGCTTGCGCTCCCTCTGCTGTTATGTTTCCGGGATCGGCCAAAAAACTCTCCGGAACACAGTTTATGAAATTCACCCTTTTATGATGAGCATCCGATGCTTTCACAACCAGATTGGTTGTCAATGGCTCGTTTTCCAAAAGATTTTTTTTGTAAAACCCGAAAATCTTGGAAGAACCATAGACAACAGGAGTACATATATCCAAAATCCCTTGGCTGGACAGCGCTTTGATAATTACCTCGTAACCCACACCGTTGCTGTCACCCTGTGTTATTCCAACTATTATTTTTGTGCTCATGATATTAAAATCTAATCAAATCCAACAGTATTGCTAAATTTGTGCAAGATACAAATTTTCGTCAAGATTAGTATCTTTGTATCATGGCATCTATACTGGAGAGCGATATAAAATTTTTGCAGGGAGTTGGTCCTAGAAGGGCTGAAATCCTTGACAAAGAACTGGGCATCAAATGCTTTAAAGATATGCTCATGTTTTTCCCGTTCCGTTATATAGATCGTTCCAAAATCTACTCTGTTACGGAAATTGATTCGTCCATGAGCTACATCCAACTAAGGGGTAGAATCTCTTCAATTTCTGTTGTTGGAGACAAACCCAGGGCCAAAAGACTTGTAGCCAAGTTCTGGGACTCCACCGGCACCTTGGACCTTGTCTTTTTCCAACGCATCAAATGGATAAAGGATTGGTTGAAACCAAATACAGAATACATAGTTTTCGGAAAGCCATCGGTTTTTAACAACTCTTTCAACATGGTCCATCCCGAGGTAGAACCTGCAACCATAGAAAACCCTGGTTACATGGGAAATATGATGGGGATTTACCCTTCTACAGAAAAACTTAAAAACGCTGGCTTTTCAAACAAACAAATAACCAGGTTGGTTGGCTCACTGTTAAAGTTATGTGAACCGGCCCTTTCCGAGACCATTCCTGTCGATATTGTCCAAAAAAAGAGGCTGCTTTCGCACAGGGAGGCTATAAACAACATCCATTTCCCAAAAAACAACCAGCTACTGGCTCAGGCTCAGTTTAGGCTCAAGTTCGAAGAGCTTTTTTACCTACAACTCTCCCTTCTCAAACAAAAAGGAATTCGTGAAAAAAAAATTCCCGGAATCATTATGTCCAAGGTAGGAGACCACTTCAACAATTGCTACAGAAAGCTTCCTTTCCAACTTACAGATGCCCAAAAGAGGGTAATAAAGGAGATCCGTTCCGATTTGGTCGGGGGCAGACAGATGAACCGTCTTTTACAGGGTGATGTGGGCAGTGGAAAAACAATGGTAGCAGTGCTCTCTGCTTTGCTGGCAGCAGACAACGGCTACCAGTCTTGCATAATGGCACCCACCGAAGTACTTGCGGGCCAACACTACAAAGGTTCTCTCAAACTATTGCTGGGGATTGGTGTGAAAACTGCCTTGCTTACAGGAAGTACAAAGAAAAAGGAGCGTGAATCCATAGCCAACGGACTACTGGATGGAAGCATTGACATTCTGTTTGGCACACATGCACTTATAGAAGATACCGTACAGTTCAGCAACCTGGGATTGGCGGTAATTGACGAACAGCACCGGTTTGGCGTGGAACAGCGCTCCCGCCTTTGGAACAAAGGGAAGACCATGCCGCATATATTGGTAATGACAGCTACCCCCATTCCAAGGACACTTGCCATGACCCTTTACGGCGACCTGGACGTATCTGTCATTGACCAATTGCCTCCTGGACGCAAACCAATAAAAACAATGCATGCCACGGACACACAAAGGGACAGGATCTACTCCTTCATGAAAGAGCAAATAAATAAAGGAAGACAGGTTTTCATTGTATATCCACTTATCAAAGAGAGTGAAAAGATGGACTACAAAAACCTTCAGGATGGCTACATGAACATCATAGAAGAGTTCAAAGCCCCGGAGTATATCACGGCAGTTGTACACGGGAAACAAAAAAACGAAGACAAGGCGCACGACATGGAGCTCTTTGCATCTGGCAAAGCCCATATTCTGGTAGCCACATCGGTCATAGAAGTTGGTGTGGATGTACCAAATGCATCCGTCATGATAATAGAGAGTGCAGAACGTTTCGGATTGTCACAACTCCACCAGCTTAGGGGCAGGGTTGGCCGAGGAGCCGAAGAGTCTTGGTGCATACTTATGACCGGATACAAACTTAGCAAGGAATCACGTCAAAGGATAGAACTTATGTGTTCTACCAATGATGGGTTTGAACTGGCAGAGGCAGACCTTAGAATGAGGGGGCCGGGAGACATGGAGGGCACACAACAAAGCGGGTTACCAGTAGACCTCCATATTTCCAACCTTGCAAAGGACGGGCAAATATTGGAAGAGGCCCGCAGGACAGCCCAGGCAATACTGGAAGAGGATCCTCTGTTGGAAAATGAAAAGCACAGACTGTTAAGATACAACCTAGGCAAACTAAAGCGGGAACAAAAAGATTATTCGTTGATTAGCTGACTACATGACACGATGAACAATAACAACCAAAACTTGTTTTGAAATCGAACTGTTGTAAAAGAAAACCATACAAAGATGAAATATATAGGAGCACATGTAAGCGCATCGGGAGGAGTAGAAAATGCCCCCTTGAACGCACACGAAATCGGGGCAAACGCTTTTGCCCTTTTTACAAAGAACCAACGCCAGTGGGTATCAAAACCACTTGCAAAGGAAAGTATTGAGGCATTCAAACAGAATTGCCAGCAACACGGCTTCTCACCAATGCAAATACTACCCCACGACAGCTACTTGATAAACCTTGGACACCCCGAGCAGGAGGGGCTGGGGAAATCCCGCGCAGCCTTCCTTGACGAAATGCAACGTTGTGAACAATTGGGACTGGACAGGTTGAACTTCCATCCAGGAAGCCACCTTAACAAAATTGACATTGACAGTTGCCTCCGCACAATTGCAGACTCCATAAACATTGCCCTGGATAAAACAAAAGGTGTTATAGCAGTCATTGAGAACACTGCAGGGCAAGGCACCAACCTGGGACATTCATTTGAACAGATTGCCCAGATAATACACCATGTAGAGGACAAAAGCCGTGTTGGTGTTTGTATAGACACTTGCCACTCCTTTGCAGCTGGTTACGACCTCTCTACTGCTGACGGATTCAAGAAAGCTTTTGACCACTTTGACCAGGTTATAGGTTTCCGGTATCTTAAAGGGATGCACCTTAACGATGCAAAAAAAGGGCTCAATTCAAGGGTAGACAGGCACGACTCCCTGGGTGTAGGCGAGCTGGGAGAAGAGACATTCAAAATGCTCATGAAAGACAGCAGGTTCGACAATATGCCACTTATATTGGAAACACCAAATCCTGACATATGGAAAGAAGAGATAGAACAATTACGAAAATGGGAAAAAGAGTAATTTACCTTTTATTATTATTGATACCAATGGCCATCAACGGACAACAATACCGGGAACTTTCCCGGGAAGAACAGCGTGTAATCCTAGAAAAAGGAACCGAAAGACCCTTTAGCGGGGAGTACTACCAACACGACCAACCAGGCACATATCACTGCAAACAGTGTAATGCACCACTGTACAAATCCACATCCAAGTTCGATGCCGGATGCGGCTGGCCCAGCTTTGACGACCAAATCCCCGGTGCAGTGACAAGGCTGCGCGACCCTGACGGTCGTAGGACAGAGATAGTGTGTTCCAACTGCAACGGTCACCTGGGACATGTTTTCCTTGGCGAAGGGTTCACACAAAAGGACACCCGCCATTGCGTTAACTCCATCTCAATGGTATTTGTCCCGGAAGCAAGGGATACTGCCATATTTGCAGGAGGCTGCTTCTGGGGTGTTGAGCACCTCCTTCAAAACAAACCTGGTGTTATCTCTGTCACCAGTGGTTACACCGGAGGTTCAATTGAAAATCCAACTTACGAGATGGTATGTTCTGGCACCACAGGTCATGCAGAGGCAGTAGAGGTTGTATTTGACAGAAACCAGATTAGTTACCGGGACCTTACAAAACTCTTCTTTGAAATACACGATCCTACACAGTTAAACCGCCAGGGTCCAGACGTTGGCACCCAATACCGGTCTGGAATCTTTTTCAAAAACCAGGAGCAAAGAAAAATTGCCGAGGAGCTCAAAGAGACACTCAGGCTCAAAGGTTTGAACGTTGTTACACAAATAAGCCCGGCCTCAACATTTTACCCTGCCGAGCAATACCACCAAGACTACTACCTGCGTAAAGGAACGCAACCCTACTGCCACTCCTATGTAAAAAGATTCTAAACGCCCATACACTTAATGAAAGACCTTACACAAGGAAAAGAGGGATTGCAGATCCTTAATTTTGCAATCCCCATGCTCATAGGGAATGTTTTCCAACAACTCTACAACGTTGTGGACAGCATTGTTGTAGGAAAATACATAGGGTCTGTTGCTTTGGCAGCAGTAGGTGCCAGCTTTCCCATTCTATTCACAATGAGCGCAATGATTGGCGGAGTCACCATAGGGGGTTCTGTGCTTGTCTCACAGTATTTTGGGGCAAAAGAGAATAGCAAGGTCAAGATTACATCCGACACCCTACAAATATTCCTGCTGGTAAGTTCAATTGCCCTGTCCCTGCTCTTTTTTGCAATCAGTCGCCCTCTCTTTATCCTGCTAGGCATACCCCCTGAGGTACTTCCAGATGCAGTCCGCTACTTTGATACAATAATATTGACAACCACAGTACCAACATTTGCCGTTTTTGGGATGGCTGCAATCTTGAGAGGTGTCGGCAACTCAAAGACCCCCGTATATTTTGTAGTATTGTCTTTGGTGCTCAATATGGTACTGGATATAATCTTTGTATTGGTTTTTGGCTGGGGGATCCTGGGTGTAGCATGGGCAACGGCAATTGCTACAGTAGTATCTTGGGTAGCATTATGGTACCATCTCAATTCCAAGGAAGATGCTATTATAAGGTTCAATCTCAATTACAAAAAATGGCAATTCGATTGGGATAACTTCCGGCTATCATTAAAAATAGGGTTACCTTCAGGTATACAGCAAACCCTTGTGGGACTGGGATCACTGGCACTGCTTAGCATTGTCTCCCCGTTTGGTGTAGCAGTTCTGGCTGCCTATACGGCAGCGGGCAGGGTAGATATGTTTGTCTCTATGCCTGCAATGAACCTGGCAGCAGCCCTCTCTTCCTTTGTGGGGCAAAACCTTGGGGCAGGAAGGCTTGACAGGGTTAAAAACGGGCTCAAATCCACTCTTGTCTATTCTACCGTGATATGCCTTGCATTAACAATGGTGGTGGTATTCTTCGGAGGGGAAATCATGAGGCTCTTTACCGATTTGAATTCCCAGCATCATGCAGAGATAGTAAGGATAGGTAAAGAGTATCTGGTGATAGTAACCTCATTTTACATAGTATTCTCAACAATGTTTGTAATAAACGGAGTAACCAGAGGGGCAGGGGCAACATTCGTTCCGATGCTCATAACTACCCTATCCCTCTGGGTTATACGAGTTCCATTGGCATGGCTGCTTTCCCGGTACATGGGCCCTTCTGGCATATGGTGGTCAATACCAATAGGCTGGAGTGCCGGACTTATTGGCGCATACCTCTATTACAGATCGGGGAAATGGTTAAAACATCGTGTGAAAACATAAAATCACCAAGCAGATTTCAAACCAACCGTACGGTTGAATGTTGTTTTACCTTCAAAGCTTTCTTTGGCGTCTTTCACAAAATACCCGGTACGCTCAAACTGTACCGCTACTGCTGAGTTATCCTTCAAAAGAGCCTCTTCTGCATATCCTGTGACCACCTTTAGAGAATCGGGGTTAAGGTAATCAATATACTCTTTACCCTCTTCCAGGTCATCCATCTCTGGCTTGGTGAAGAGCCTGTCAAACAGATTTACAGAGACCTCTTTTGCATGCTCCACGCTAACCCAGTGGATGGTACCCTTTACCGAACGCCACTCCCCTGCCCCAGGTTTGCTGGAAGGATCATATGTACATCGTATCTCTGCAATGTTACCATCAGAATCCTTGACCACCTCTTCACATTTGATTATGTATGAGTATTTGAGGCGCACTTCTCCTCCTGGTTTCAGACGGAAATACTTCTTTGGTGGATCTTCCATAAAATCGTCCCTCTCTATGTACAACTCTTTTGAAAAAGGGATTTTCCTTTTGCCTGCACTCTCATCACCCGGATTCAATGCTCCTTGGAAATACTCAACATCATTATCAGGATAATTTGTTATCACCAGTTTCACAGGATCAAGCACTGTCATGTAACGGTTGGCACGTTTGTTAAGGTCTTCCCTCACGCACCACTCCAACAATGAAAGGTCTATTATATTGTCACGTTTGGCAACTCCTACCTTGTCGGCAAAAAGCCTTATGGATTCCGGAGTGTAACCGCGCCTTCTCAACCCACATATAGTGGGCATCCTAGGGTCATCCCACCCACTGACAAACCCCTTCCTGACAAGTTCCAGCAATTTACGTTTGCTCATTACAGTGTAAGTCAGGTTAAGCCTTGCGAACTCATACTGTTTAGAGGGGAATATCTCCAGTTTTTCTATGAACCAGTCATACAATGGCCTGTGTACGTCAAACTCCAAAGTACATATCGAGTGAGTGATGTTTTCCAAAGAATCACTTTGCCCGTGGGCGTAGTCATACATTGGGTAGATGCACCAGTCGTTGCCTGTGCGATGGTGGTGGGCATGGATAATCCTGTACATCAACGGGTCCCTCATCAGCATATTGGGATGTGCCATATCAATTTTTGCCCTTAACACCCTGGAACCATCGGGAAACTCCCCTGCCCTCATCCGTTGGAACAGATCCAAATTTTCTTGGGGAGACCGTTCTCTGTTGGGGCTGGGAACACCAGCCCTGTTTACTGTTCCCCTGTTCAGACGGATCTCTTCCTGGCTCTGGTCATCTACATAGGCCAGCCCTTTCTTTATCAACTCGCATGCCCATTGGTATAGTTGTTCGAAATAGTCAGAAGCATAAAATTCATTGGCCCAGTCAAAACCCAACCATTTGACATCCTCCTTGATGGAATCCACATACTCCACATCCTCTTTTGTTGGATTAGTATCATCAAACCTAAGATTGGTCATTCCACCATATTTTTTTGCAAGTCCAAAATTGAGGCAAATGCTTTTGGCATGCCCAATATGCAAATAACCATTTGGTTCCGGAGGGAATCTTGTTAGTATGGATTTATGAACACCATTTTTAAGATGTTCTTCTACAATTTCTTCTAAAAAATTCAGACTTTTACCATCGGCCATCTCATCTGCCCCGGTTTTTTTTTTGATCTCGTCCATCTTACTGTTTTTCCTGTATGTTCAAATAATTGTGCAAATATAAGAATTTCCTTGTGCCATTTTTGTAACTTTGTCACTTTATAACAAATTATTGACAATAATAATCCCCTTATGGTACAATCGATGACAGGGTTTGGCAAAGCAGAGTGTGTTTGCGGCCATAAAAAGATAACAGTAGAAATCAGGTCTGTAAATGGCAAAGGTTGTGATATATCCCTCAAGACACAAGTCATACCACGTGAAAAGGAGATAGAGGTAAAGCAGCTGCTCTCATCCATGCTGGTACGCGGAAACATAGACTTGTTTGCAATCTCAGAATCCGAAACGGAACACTCTGGCAAGACCATCAACAAAGAGGTTGTACTCTCATACCTTGAACAACTACGTAAAATAGCTTTGGCATCGGGGGAAACTCCTGCTTTTGAAACACTCCTGGCCTCTGCCCTGAGGTTTCCGGAGGTTATTGACAACTCCTCTTCAAAAGAAGAGAACCAAGAAATGCTCAATGAAAACTGGCTGAGTATCCGCTCTGCCATTGAACAGGCAGCCAGTTTGCTGACACAATTCCGCAAGACCGAAGGGAACAGGTTGCAACATGACCTTTTGGAAAGGGTATCATCAATCAAAGATTACCTCAAACAGACCGAGGTCCATGACGTCGAAAGGATGGAAACTGTCAAAAGCAGGCTAAAATCCAAGATTGAAGAATCTGTGGAATCGCCAGACATGAACAGGTTCGAGCAGGAAATAATCTACTATTTGGAGAAGCTTGACATTACAGAGGAAAAAGTTAGGCTTTTGCAACATTGCCAATATTTTGTACAAACAATGGAAAACGAAGATTATCCTGGCAAAAAACTTGGGTTCATTGCCCAGGAGATGGGTAGGGAGATCAATACCCTAGGATCAAAAGCAAACCACGCAGGTATACAAAAACTGGTAGTGCAAATGAAAGATGAACTGGAAAAAATAAAGGAACAATCTTTAAACCTTTTGTAATTTTTTTGATTTTTTTGCAACTTTTGAAATGAGGGGTTCGTCTATAAGGCAGAAAAAAACCAAAAATCATTTCAAATCATGAAAACAAAAATTACAATTTTTTTAGTGCTGCTTTTGATTTTCTCAAATTCTGCCTTTGCAGCAGGAAACGAATTGTCCGGGAAAGTCCATCCAAAACTTAGTGCCTCTGCATTGGTAAAAAAATCACTCTCTTTGATTGGGAAAAACTACCCTTGTGTAGATAACAACATGAATGCTTTCTATAAAGAGCAAATCCAGAAAAACAACTCTTGTGTAACAACCAACGAGGCTATCCTGAACATAAAAAAGAGCTCCTACCTCAAATCCAAAACAGACTTGGCATTCGTAGAACAAGTAAGGGGCAATTGCAACCCTGGTGAAAACGACCAGTATGTTGTGAAACTACAGGGTGGTCCAATATCTGCACTTGAAATGGATGTAGTAAAGAACCCGTTCCTGGGTACTTTCAACCACAATCCAGAAGAAAGTTACAGCTTTGAATACGACAATGATGTCTATCAAGGAGGAAAAGAGTACTATGTGGTCCTTTTCAAACAAAAACCAAGTGAAGGAAGAATGTTGTACCGAGGTAAGATATTCATAGACAAAGAATCCCTTGCCATTGGCAAAATAGAGTATTCAAGGAATGTAGAAAACAGGTTTGGCTCATTCGATTCTTTCTTTGCAAAAAAGCCAAAAGGACGTGATATTAAGATGACAGGAGCAGACTATGTTGTAAAATACCGGGAATTCGACGGAAAATGGTATTTTGACTACTCCACATCCAACATTAGTTTCGTATTGTCCAACCGCCAGGACCACACCTATGACACATACAGCGTCAAATCCCAAATAGTAGTTACCAACCTTGTTGCAGAAAATTTTTCGGTTGACAAAACCAACATCATCAAAAGCAATGATATATTGTCCGACAAAATCAAAGAGTTCAACCTCTCTTCGCAATGGGATGTATGCAATCTGATATTATTACTGGCTTCCAGTAACTTGTAAGCAGACAAGCCGTATAAAGCGTTCCGGTGTAAAAAAGTTTTGGTTAGATTTTATTTAAGTTTCCGGAATGGAAAAGAGGCAGGTTGATTCCTGCCTCTTTTTGATTAATCACCTAACAATGTTTTCCGCCAAAAACGGATTGTCTCTTCATTTGAATGCATCCCCTGGTATCCGCGGTAACCATGCATTGCGCCCGGATACAACATCAATTCAAAATGCTTTTTCTCTTTTTGCAATGCATCCAGCAATTGCAATGTGTTTTGGAAATGGACGTTATCGTCACCGGTTCCATGTGTAAGGTACAATAATGACCCCTCTTCACTTTTGTATTTATTCACTTTGTTTACCACAGCACTGTTTGAATATCCTTCTGGATTATCATCGGGGTGGTCCATGTACCTCTCTGTATAATGGGTATCGTACAACAACCAATCATACACACCAGCTCCTGCAATACCGTAGCGGAAGTGACCGGCTCCTTCTGTCAATGCCATCACTGTCATTGTCCCGCCATAGCTGAAACCGGTAATACCAATCTTGTCGCCATTTACATAAGGGAGCGATTTGAGGTACTCAGCCCACATTATGTAATCCTTCATCTCATATGTACCCAGGTTGCGGTGTATGTAATTCATGCCCTCTTTCCCGAAATGACCAGAGGCCCTGTTGTCAAGTGAAACTTGTATGACTCCCTCATTTGCCCAAAGTATCTGTGAAGATGTTGGCCTTCTCCAGGTATCCATTACATTCGTGGAGTTTGGCCCCCCATAGATATTCACAATAACCGGATACTTCTTGCTCTGGTCAAAATCTGTGGGATAAATGATGGTTCCGGGAAGCCTGAACCCTTCCGGTGTCGTGACAAACATCAATTGTGGCAATGATAGTCCCAGCGAATCGAACTTATCCGATTTACTATCTTCAATTATGCGATATTCACCTGGTTTGACTACCCCCTTTCTTTTATCAGACATCAATACCAACCTGTTGGGTACACCAAGCGATGACTGGATAGCAATTACACTTGATCCATCAGGAGCAACAACCGGCATCGAGTAATTGAATTCCCCCGAAGAAATCCTGGTTATGCTGGTATGTGACAAACTGGAACCAATCTCCAACCTGTATATATCGTTCCTCAAAGAACTCTCCCTCCTGGCAGAAAAAATTATTGTCCCGCTTGGTTCGTCAAAATAGTTGATTCTTATCCCCCAGTTCATCCCATCAGTAAGCCTTTCAAATACCTCACCATCGTAACTTTGGTAGTAGATATGTTCCCACATCTCAAAATCCCTGACAAAATAAAACCCATTCTTGCCAAAACGGATATCTTCAAGCCAGTCTATCCAGGTTTGCTGGTACTCCTTGTAAATAGGTTTTTTGGTACCATCAAAACTGTTTACATTGTACAATACAAAATTACTTTGGTCCCTGTCCATCCATTGCACCATGATATCCACACCGTTGGAATTCCAATATGGGGTGCCGAAATATTGATCATCCAAAGGATTGAAATCAGCCCAAATAACATCTCCACCGTCACAGGAGACAAATCCCAGTTTCACTTCCGGATTTTTGTCACCTGCTTTTGGATAACGTGTTTCATTTATTTTCCCGTGTTTACCTTGGGCATCGTAAATCGGGAACATGGGTATTCCCGAATCGTCAAACCTGTAAAAAGCAATCCTCCGGCTATCCGGGGACCACCAGAAAGCCCTGTATTGTCCGGCCCTGCCAAAAATCTCTTCATAATAAACCCAAGAAGCCCAACCGTTCAAAATAAGATCGGAACCATCAAAAGTAAGACGTGTCTCTTTGCCGGTATCCACATCCATACAAAACAAATCGTTGCCCCTTGTGTAGGCTACCTTTTGAAAGTCCGGAGACAAAACAGGGTTCTTCTCTTCCAAAGGGGTTGATGTCAACCTGGTTTCTTTGCCATCTGGCATGAAAAAATATACATCCCCCCCTTTCAGTTGCACATAAGGGTCTGTAACAGGCTTGGCAGAGAGATCAATCTTGCTGGTAGTACCTTTTTTGATATTGTATTCATAAAAGGTTCTTCCACGCATGGTGGTTCTTGCAAGTACTGCGTTGTCCTTGTTGCTCCAGGAATAAGGTAGTGGAATTGATTTTACCGGACTCTGGGTGTACACCGTTACAGTGGCACACAGTCCAATTGCTAAAGCTAGGAGACTCTTGAAAGGATTCATATCTAAGTTTTCAGTTTTTAAAAAATTTCTTGTCAAAATTAACAAAATATACTTTTTCCGTTGCCCTTGTGACGGCAGTATAAAGCCATTTCAAATCGTCCAGGGAGAGCTCCCCCCTCCAGAAAGGATTGTCAATAAATACTGCATTCCATTGACCACCCTGTGATTTATGGCATGTTATCGCATTTGCATGCTTTATTTGCAAGGCGTTGTAATAGCGGTCTTCCCTTACTGCAGCAATCCTTTTCCGTTTGACCTTTATATGTGAGTAATCTTCCATCACCTCTGTAAAAAGTCTTTTCTGTTCTTCCATACTCAAACTAGCTGTTTCACTTTCCAATGTGTTGAGTATCACCTTTGCCTCTATCTCCACATCGTTGTAATCGGGAAAAAGCAAAGTTGCCTGGGCAAAATTCAAACCATACCTCTCTTGGTAATCGTGGATACGTACAATCTCTGCCACATCACCGTTGGCAATGAAATCCAAATCGGGTACATCCTCCAGGAACTGGTAACAGTTTTTCACAACCATTACCTTGTCACCCCTGTTTACCCTCTCTTCACGGTAAAGGATGGATGAACGTATCCCCTGGTTGTACCTGTTGGCCCTTTTATTGGAGCGGCATAAAACCAAGGTCTGGTCCATACCGTACCTATCATAAGCCCCAGATAACGCCTCTATCAAATCTGAGCCGGTAATCCTCTCTACATCTTTGAATCCCTCCAGTATCAGATTTGGATACTCTTTTGAAGAGGTTTCAATGTTCTGCCTAATCATGGTGGCATTGAAAAGAATCCCGGAATCCTTGGCCTGCCTCACAACACTTGTCAAAACCGCAGATTCAATATCTCCGTAGTTTTTCAAGAATCCAAGGTTCAATGCATTGGAAATTTCCTCCCCTACCGGTGGCAATTGGGCAGAGTCCCCAATCAAAATCAATTTATTGCCTGATGCAGAACGTACATACTCCACAAGGTCGTCAAGCAACCTTCCACTCCCGAATATCCCCGAATCGCCATAACCGGATTGTATCAGGGATGCCTCATCCACAATAAAGAATGTCTCCTTGTTCTTGTTAACGTCCAGTGTGAAGTAACCAACACCATCCTTAACGGATTTCTGACGGTAAATTTGTTTGTGAATGGTAAGTGATTTATGACCCGTATACCCGGAAAGGACTTTTGCTGCCCTGCCTGTAGGAGCCAACAAAACATACTTTCTGGAAAACCCTTTCAACACCTTTACCAAAGAGGCCAATGAAGAGGTTTTTCCTGTGCCGGCATAACCGTTTATCAAGAAAATGTCGGGAGAGGAAGAGTCTGTCATGAATCTTGCCAGTTTGCCAAACAACTTGCTTTGGCAATCAGTCGGTTCAAACGACAAATTTTCCAATAACTTTTCAAAAACAAATTTTTCAACAGACATCCAACCTCCTATCTAGAACGGAATACAACAAACATAAGCATAATCGGGTAAATTTCAAGACGCCCAAGCAGCATCTGCAATGTCAATAACAATTTGCCCAAGACTGGGAATCCGGAGTAGTTCCCAAGGGAACCTACCGAACCAAATCCAGGACCCACATTGCCCATGGCTGCGGCTGATGCAGAAAAAGAATCCATCATGTCAATCCCCATCAATGAAAGGGATAGTGTAACCAAAAAAACAACCGAAACATATACTCCAATATATAAATTGACTGAATAGACCATCTCCCTTTCCAAAGAGTGGTTGTTCACTTTTATAGGAACAATAGCATTGGGGTGAACCTGTTTTTTTAATTGAGCTCTTAAAGATGACAGGAAAATAAAAACACGGTCCGCTTTCAATCCTCCTGTTGTCGATCCGGAGCAAGCACATTGGAACATAAAGTATATCAACAATAATATTGAAAAAGAGGGCCAAACCGAAGAGTCTGCGTTGGCAAACCCGGTTGTTGTACCAATTGACACTACCTGGAAAAAACCTTGCCTCAAAGCTGTGATCCAATTTTCCACACCTCCTCCTAACTTTATATTAATTGACACAAACAATCCACCTATAAATATGGACATTAGATAGAACCTTACTATTGATGACTTGAACAAAGATCCTTGGCGGTTAGAAAAAACAGAGTACAACAACCCAAAGTGTGTCCCGGACAAAACCATGGATACCATTAGCACCAACTCTATTTTGAAGGAGTCATAATACATTATTGACAAATTCTTTGTACTGAATCCTCCTGTAGAGACAGTACTGAAAGAGTGGTTAATTGCATCATAAAAGTCCATCCCCGACAAATACAACAATAAAGTTGTAGTTATTGTCAACCCCAAATAAACAGATGAGATTATCCTGATTGTCTGTTTGACTTTGTATCTGAAATTCTCTTTGGATAGTGATGAAATTTCCATTTTTGAAAGTTTCATCCTGAAACTGCTCACTGTTGGCAAGATGAGCAACATGAAGACAACAACGCCCAAACCACCCAGCCAGTGGGTAGAAGAACGCCAAAACAATATCCCTTTGGGTAATTTCTCTACATCAGCCAATGCTGTAGCTCCCGTTGTGGTATAACCAGAAACGCTTTCAAACCATGAATTTACAATGGAAAACTCACCTCCATACATTGCAAATGGCAACATACCAAACAGGCAAGAGATTACCCAGGCCAGTACCACAATCGTATACCCCTCCCTAAGGTTGATATCATAATACTTGTTCACGAAAATCAAAGGGAACCCACCTGCAAGTGAAGTTATGAAAGCACTTATGATCAAAGGAGTGAAAGAAGCATCAAATCCATAAAATGCAGAGACACCTGCCGATATGTACATGAAAAGTGCATTCAGCAAAAGGGCAATCCCAATATTCCTCGAAATAACCTTAGGATCCATCAGCTGCTTTTTAATTTTTTGTTCTCTTCAATAATGCTTCGCACTTCGCTTGACATATCGTCCAGCTCGTCGTCGTTGTCAAGGGATACTGTGTAACTTTTCCTGAACTCCCTGTAATTCTTTATTCCTTTGGAAATTTTCAGAACCGGAGTTATCAGGAATACATTTATAAAGTAATTGAACAATATAACAAGCACAATACCGACTCCTACAGCGACTATCCCCGGCATGATGCTCCTGTAATAACCTGCTTGCAACTCTTCTGTATTCTGGTGCAATGCAGATTGGGTAAGGGCACCCAACTCTTTCTTGTATTTCCTCAAATCCGAATATACAGGTTTAAGGCTGTTCTCGTACCATTCAAGCCTGGATTGGTAATCGCCGGCCAACACCATACGGGACTTGCTGATTGCTGCAAGGTACCCGGAGTATGCAACAGCCAGCGAATCTGCAATGTTCCTTTCACGTTCCAAAGTGAAACTCTTTTTGATACTGGCAATATACTCGTCAAACCTTTCATCGTAAAGTATCTCCTGCGAGGTTATTGAAGAATCTATGATAACCCTGCTCAACAGGTTGAAATTGTACTCGTCCGTTAGCTCCATAAGCTTACGGGAGGTGTTAATACTATTTATATTGGCATTCATCAAACTGGTGACCGAATTTTTCATCCTGTGGAATTCCACAAATGCCACCACACTGGAAATAAAAAGTATGGATCCAATGATAATGAATCCCAACGAGATCTTTTTACGAATTTTCATAGCTCTGGTTTATGTCACAAATATAGCTAAAAAACAAAAGGATGTCTTAAATCCCAGATCCAGACATCCCCTTTTGTATGTAATATGGAGTTTACTTTACAGTATCCATGTATGCAACCATTTCAAGCACTTTGTTTGAATAACCCCATTCGTTATCGTACCAGGATATAACTTTCACAAAGTTTGAATTGAGCATTATACCAGCCTCTGCATCAAAAATTGAAGTACGCGGGTCGGTAATGAAGTCACTGGATACCACAGCCTCTTCTGTGTAACCAAGTATTCCTTTCAACTCTCCTTCGGATGCTTTTTTCATTGCGCCCTTGACCTCTTCGTATGAAGCTGCTTTTTCCAAACGGCAAGTAAGGTCAACAACAGATACGTTTACTGTAGGGACCCTGAAAGACATACCTGTAAGTTTGCCGTTCATCTCAGGTAAAACCTTTCCGACTGCTTTTGCAGCACCTGTAGAAGAAGGGATAATATTGGCAGCTGCAGCACGACCGCCCCTCCAATCCTTGGCAGAAGGTCCGTCTACTGTTTTTTGTGTAGCTGTGGTGGCGTGCACGGTAGTCATCAAACCCTCTACAATACCAAAGTTTTCGTTCAAAACCTTCACTATTGGAGCAAGGCAGTTGGTTGTGCAAGATGCATTTGAAACAAACTGCTCTCCAGCGTATTTCTTATGGTTAACACCATACACGAACATTGGAGTGTCATCTTTTGAAGGTGCAGACATAATCACACGTTTTGCTCCGGCGTCTATGTGTGCTTGTGCTTTTTCCTTGGTAAGGAAAATACCTGTTGACTCAACAACATAGTCGGCACCAACGGCACCCCAGTTGATATCTGCAGGATTTTTCTCTGCTGTAACCCTTATGGAATTTCCGTTTACTACAAGTTTACCATCCTTTATTTCTACAGTTCCGTTGAATCTGCCGTGAACCGTATCATATTTCAACATATATGCCATGTACTCTACATCAATCAGGTCATTGATTGCTACTACCTGGATGTCATCCCTTTGCTGTGCAGCACGGAACACAAGACGGCCGATACGGCCGAAACCATTAATTCCTACTTTAATTTTACTCATATCTAATCTTGTTTAATTATAATGTCTTCTTTCGAAGCTCTCCCTAAAGAGGCGCTGCAAAGTTAATACTTTTTAAAAAACCAGCCAATTTTTGTTAACTTTGCTAATTAATGTCAAGACGAAAAAAATTGATGAGAAAAATACTGATAACTAACGACGACGGGGTAAAATCAAGAGGTATAGGGATACTTACAGAGTTGATGAAACCTTACGGAGAGATAACAGTTGTGGCTCCATTCGAAGCAATGAGTGGTATGTCTGCTGCTCTTACCATAGGCAAGCCTCTAAGGCTCACCGAACTTAAAAACGAAAAAAACCTTAAGGTATACGCTTGTTCGGGCACACCTGCCGATTGTGTCAAAATGGCAATGAACCAAATATTCAGCCAAGAAGCACCCGATTTGCTGGTCTCAGGAGTGAACCACGGCTCCAATGCCTCAATAGCATCCTTATACTCCGGCACATTAGGCGCTGCAGCAGAAGGAACAGTATATGGTATACCTTCCATAGGATTCTCAATGGCCTCCCATGATCCGGATGCCAATTTCGAGGGGGTGATGCACTACGGGAAACTCATCATTGATAACTTCCTTGCAAACCCAACCGTTCCAAACACATACCTCAACATTAACTTTCCTCCTGTAGCTGTCAATGACATCAAAGGCATAAGGTTCTCCCACCAGGGTAAAGGACAATGGATAAAAGAGTTTGAGCAAAGAAAAGACCCTTACGGTTTCGACTATTACTGGATGACAGGAGAGTTCTTCAACGTAGAACCACAAGACAGCCTGGCCGACCACAACCTTGTTGCCGACAATTACATCAGTATTGTGCCCCATAAGATTGACAACACAGATTATAAAGAAATTGAAAGGCTTCAGGCACTTTGGAAATTATAAAGCTACATGAAATATTACATTATAGCAGGAGAAGCTTCCGGTGATTTGCACGGCTCCAACCTTATGAAAGGATTAAAGGTTGCTGACCCGAGTGCCAGTTTCAGGTTTTGGGGTGGAGACCTTATGTCTGCTCAAGGAGGGGAGTTGGTCAAACACTACAAAGAGACTGCTGTCATGGGTTTCGTAGAGGTTTTGGGGTCTTTGGGCAAGATTGCAGGAAACCTCTCTTTGTGCAAAAGGGATTTGATAGAGTACAATCCCGATGTTGTTATTTTGATAGACTATCCTGGTTTCAATTTCAGGATTGCACGTTTTGCAAAAGAGAACGGATTGAAAGTCTTCTACTACATTGCACCAAAGGTGTGGGCATGGAAAGAGGGCCGTGTAAAAAAACTAAAAGAGTATACAAATCGTCTCTTCATTATTTTCCCCTTTGAAATCAAATACTTCAAGAAACACGGGATAGACGCCATCTACAGAGGCAATCCCCTTTTGGATTCAATCAATGACAATCCTAAAAAAGAGGAAGATATATCCACTTTCCAAAACAGGACAGGAATAAGTCAAAAACCAATAATAGGTCTACTTCCAGGGAGCCGCATGATGGAGATAAAATACCTTATGCCACGTATGTTAAAGCTGGAAAAGGAATTTCCAGGATTCCAGTTTCTTTTGGCAGGAGCACCATCCATTCCGGATGAAGTATACAACAAATATTTAAAAGGATCCGGAATCAAATTACTAAAAGGCGAGGCATACTCAATAATGAAACATGCCCAGGTGACGGTTTTGGCTTCAGGAACTGCCAGTCTGGAAGCTGCTTTGCTAGATGCACCACAGGTTGTTTGCTATGGAGGGAACGAGATCTCGTTCCAGATTGCCAAAAGGCTTGTGAAAGTGAAATATGTCAGCTTAGTCAACTTGATACTGGACAAGCCTTTGGTCAAAGAGCTGCTGCAACATGACTGTACACCAAAAAAAATAACAGAGGAAATAAAACACCTCCTTGGTAACGACACCAGGAACAAAGTAAAGCAAAACTACCAGAAACTCAGGAATATGCTTGGTCAACAGGGAGCTTCCGTAAAAGTAGCACAAGCTATGACAGAAGAGCTCAAAAACATAAGGTTATCCCAAAGGTTCCATCTCATCATGGAAAGTCCCATAGGTCAGCTTAGGCTCACATCTGACTTGGACCATCTTATATCTGTTGAGTATGCAGGGGAACAAGAGGAAAACACTACCATCGCTCATTTGCCGGATGTTTTGGTCAACGCCAAGAAACAGCTGGATGAATATTTCCGGAAAAAAAGGGAAAGGTTCGATATTCCAATCAGACCGCAGGGGACCGAATTCCAACTTAAAGTATGGGCGACTCTCAGGGATATCCCCTACGGCAGTGTCAAAAGCTACTCAGAAATTGCCAGGATAATTGGGGACAAAAATGCAAACAGGGCAGTAGGAATGGCTTGTAAATCAAATCCATTATTGATTGTGACACCATGCCACAGGGTAATCGGTTCAAATAACAAACTCACTGGTTTCAACATAGGGTTGGATAAAAAAAGTTACCTTTTGAACCACGAAAAAGAATTTAGTAATCATGAGGGAGACCTCTTCAACGGTATAAACCATCAAAACCAGGAAAATGAAGGTAAAGATCAGTAAATATCAAGGTGCAGGAAATGACTTCATAATACTTGACAACAGGAACGGCAGCATCGAATTATCAAAAGAACAGATCAAATTATTATGTGACAGGAGGTTCGGAGTAGGAGCTGATGGTCTTATGTATCTTGACTCCAGTGACAAATTTGATTTTTCAATGAAATTTTTCAATGCAGATGGCAACGAAGGCACAATGTGCGGGAATGGTGGCAGATGCCTTGTTGCATTTGCAGCCCACAACGGAATTAAAAAGTTCCATTTCCAGGCTATCGACGGGGAACATACCGGAAAGGTTTTGAAATACTCACCAAAAACATCAGAAGTTGAAATCAGGATGATAGATGTCAACGGTATCAAGGAGCACTCCCCAAAGAGTTTTTTCCTGAACACAGGATCTCCCCATTTGGTAATTTTTGTTGACAACCTTCAAGATTACGACGTGGACAAAAATGGCCGGCTTTGGCGCAACCACCCAATGTTCAAAGGAGGCACCAACGTGAACTTTGTCCAGGGCAATTGGGGAAAAGACTCTTCCGGATGGAGCCAATCTCTTGAACCGGGAAGCACTATGGAGTTATCTGTAAGAACTTTCGAAAGAGGGGTCGAAGCAGAAACCTTTGCTTGCGGTACCGGAATCACCGCTGCTTCATTGGCATACCACAGGTTGCTGTCCAAGAACAGCTCCAACCGTTTCGGGAGGGAAGAGGTTTTTCCTGTTGACATCCACTCCAAAGTAAAAGCATTGGGTGGAGAACTAGAGGTCAATTTCAAGTACCTTGGCAATGATAAATACACCGACATTATTTTGAAAGGACCTGCAACCTTTGTATTTGAATGCGAAATATCAATCTAATAGTATTGCAATGAAAACTGCTGTATTCCCCGGTTCTTTCGACCCCTTTACTTTAGGACACCTTGATGTCCTTCGTTCTGCCCTAAAATTGTTCGACAGGATAATTATAGCTGTTGGATACAATGTTCAAAAGTCAGGTTATTTCCCTGTAGAAAAAAGGATCCAAATTATTCAGGATTCGGTCAGGAATCTGGAAAATGTTACTGTAGAAAGCTACACCGGTCTTACCATAGACTATTGCAACAAAGTAGGAGCATCCTTTATTGTAAGAGGATTAAGGACCACTACGGACTTTGAATTGGAAAGGGTAATAGCCCAGGCAAACAGCAAAATGTCTCCTAACGTAACTACTGTTTTCATACCTTCGGGTCACGAATATGCGTTCATCTCATCTACAGTGGTAAGGGATGTACTGGTAAACGGAGGTGACATTACCCCTTTCATGGCAAATGGTATCGATTTGAGCAAATATGAACAATAAGAGTTCCATAAAAATTCTCCTGGCTCTTCTTATAGTCTTCCTGCCTTTGGTTTCCAAGTCACAACAATGGCAGCAGAACAATATTGACATAGAGCAAATGACAAAACAGATAGACAATTATATCGGGAACACACCCCATATAAACGACTCTCTGGTCGCGGCATGTGACAAGTTGATTTCAAATGCTCAAAATCAAAAGGCTGCATCATTTGTTGCCGGATACCTTTTCAACAAGTTCAGCACCTCTTCAATTATGGGAGATGAATCTGTTGCAGTATACATATCCAGGAAATATTTCCTTGATGGTCCCTTGGAATGGAGTGGCGACGGTGGAATTGCCTTGCTTAGGTTATACACAGAATTCAACGAAAACTCCCTCATTGGCATGGATGCTCCTGAATTAGCCCTTTCCTCAATCGGGGGCAACAGTGTTAACATCCATGAATTGTCTTCCCGTTTTACAATTTTGTACTTTTTTGATTCGTCATGCAAAACATGCAAAGATAGCTTTCCCGAACTGGCCGGTATCATAGAAAGGTTCAACCATCTCTCCATCTCTGTCTATGCCGTGTATACCCAAAGCGACACCAACCAGTTGGAGGTTTTCAGACAAACATTCAAACAGGAAATTGAAAATTCCAAAGCAGAATGGTTTTGGGTTTATGACCAGGATGGCCAAAGCAATTTCCATAAGCTTTACAATGTGCTCTCTACACCCCAAATGTTCTTGCTGGACCGTGAAAAGAGAATCATTGGCAGAAACCTTAACCCAAATTCACTGGAATCCATCTTGGGATCCCGTGAAAAAATGATTTCCGAATTACACTCAACTGCCCAAAGCTTTGTCCCTCAATACTTGTCTCTGTTTGACCTGGAAAAGGAGCCTGAGTGGGATGCTGCATTGGAACCTCTGTTCCAAAAAGTATCCAAAGACAACTTGGAAATGTTCAATGCTCTTTTTTACCATCTGTTCCTGTTTTTATCTAACAGCGACCAACAGTACGAAAAAGATTGTGCCGTTTACTTAGCCCAAAAATACATCTGTGGCAAACCCGATTTATGGTACGACAACTACTTAGTCAACCAAATTGTTTCGTTGGAGGTAAATAAAATAAAACAAAATGCCCCTGGCTCGCTGTTCCCTGATTTCACTTTTTACTCCAAAAGAGGGAAACACAAAAAAATCAAATTCAAAAATAACAACTACACCTACATATATTTTTTCAATCCAGATTGCGCTATATGTAAACCATTTACATATGAACTCAAGAAGGTGCACAGACAACTCAAAAAAAAGGGAGTGAAAGTGATTGGTATATTTACCGGTGACAACCAGGAGATTTTACAAAACTACTTAAAGCAACAACCTGTGCCATGGCTTGTGGTTTACCCTGGCAAAGGAAACCAGCATGATCTTTTCAACACATATGAAATCAAGTACCTGCCCCAGACATATCTTATTGACTCCGGAAAAAAAATTATTGTAAAAGCCGCTAACACTATAAAAATAAAAGAATACATAAAATGATAACAGGAAAATATTTGAGTTACTACAACGAACTCTCAAAGGTGATTCCCAAAAAAAACCTTCTGCACGACTCTCTCAACACTTTGGCTTTTGGCACGGACGCTTCTTTCTATCGCTTGATACCCAAGCTAATAATTAAGGTTTTCTCGGAAAACGAACTCCAGTTTGCTCTAAAAAAGGCATATGAACATGAGATTCCTGTTACTTTCAAAGCTGCAGGCACATCTTTGTCGGGACAAACCCTTAGTGATTCGGTAATGATAATTGCATCACACGGATGGAAAGATTATGAAATTTCAGAAAACGGAGACAAAATCAAGCTGCAGGCTGGAATCATAGGTGCTCGGGCAAACTTGCTTTTAAAGAAATATGGCCGTAAGATAGGTCCAGATCCGGCATCCATAGACAGTGCCATGATTGGCGGCATGGTCTCCAACAATGCCAGCGGCATGAACTCTGGTATAAACGAGAACTCCTACAGCACTATTAAAGACATTAGGGTAATCCTGAGTGACGGTACCATTCTTGACACTTCTTCCAAAGAGAGCTGCAATAACTTCAGGAATACCCATTCTAAAATGGTTGCCGACCTTGAAAACCTCTCTGCAAAAGTGAAGTCCAACCAAGAGTTGCACCAGAAGATTGTCCACAAGTACAGGATTAAAAATACTACCGGATACGGGATCAACTCCCTTGTAGATTATTCCGATGGTATAGAGATACTCAAACACTTGATGGTAGGTTCCGAGGGAACATTAGGATTTATCTCGGATGTAACTTTCAGGACCTTGGAAACAGATGTCCTGGACCCCCACAATGCCCTGTCCCTAATGATTTTTCCCGATATCAGAAGTGCTTGTGAAGCAGTATTGGTGCTCAAAAAGCTTGGGGTTTCTGCTGCCGAAATCATGGACCGGGCTGCTCTCAGGTCGGTGGAATCTGTAAAAGGTGTTCCTGCCTACCTTAAGACTCTCCAGCCAAAAGCTACAGCCCTGCTTGTGGAAACCTCTGCAAAAAGTGATGAGCAGGTAAAAAACAACATTGAGGCTATCAAAAAGGGATTGGAAACAATCCAGACTGAATTGCCTATTGAATTTACCAGTGACTTGAAGGAGCAGAAAATCCTTTGGAAAATAAGGAAAGAGATCTTTACCACAGTTGCCGGGATGAGAAAATCCGGTACAACCCCACTTATTGAGGACCTTTGCTTTCCAATTGAAAATTTGGCAGACGGCACCTCTGACCTTATCAATTTGATTGAAAAATACAAATACAAAGAGGCTGCTATTTGGGGTCACGCCAAAGAGGGAAACCTTCACTTTGTCTTCACACAAGATTTCCAGACACAAAAAGAGATTGAAAGGTACGATAACTTCATGCGGGACATAGTCTCTTTGGTAGTGGACAAATATGATGGGTCCTTGAAGGCAGAGCACGGAACAGGCCGAAATATGGCTCCTTTCGTTGCCACGGAGTGGGGCTCACAAGCCTACGCTATAATGAAGGAGATCAAGAATATAATGGATCCTAAAGGGATATTGAATCCAGGAGTGATCATTAATGATGACCCTGACATCCACATAAAAAATCTTAAACCAATACCATCCATAAGGGAGAGTGTTGACAAATGCATGGAGTGTGGTTTTTGTGAAAGTGTGTGTGTATCAGAAGGATTTACTTTATCACCAAGGCAAAGGATTACGGTTTACCGCGAAATAGAAAGATTAAGGCAAACAGGAGAAGAGTCCCATAGGGCTGCAGAACTAAACAAATTGTACCTGTATGCAGGACTGGACACATGCGCAACAGATGGATTGTGTTACATAAAATGTCCATTGGACATTGACACCGGAAAATTGGTCAAGGAACTCCGCCACGAAGGTCACAGCGAAAGGGCAGAAAATACAGCCCTGAAGATAGCCAGGAACATGGATAAGGTTACGGCAGGAATGAGGTTTGGGCTGAACACCGTCTTCTACCTGCGTCTGGCAACCGGGAAAAGGGTATTCGGAGCACTGGCAACTACCACCCATAAAATCACGGGAGGGTTGGTTCCGCTTTGGAATGAATATTTCCCCAAGGGAGCATCCACCATCAAAACAAAAGGACAAAAAAAACAACCTGTTGCAAATGATTCCATAAAACCAAAAGTTGTATATTTCCCATCTTGCATAACAAGAAGCATGGGCCAGTCCAAAGACCAAAGCAATGAGGTTCAAATAACCCAACTTACCGAAATCTTGCTCGAAAGGGCGGGATACCAAATCATCTATCCCGACAACATGAACTCCCTTTGTTGTGGGATGGCCTTCTCCAGCAAAGGATTTGTCAAAGCAGGACAAGAGGCTTCTGACAAACTGGAACAGGCATTGCATACCGCATCCGAGGGGGGTAAGATTCCTATTTTATGTGATATGAGCCCATGCCTTTACACCATGCAAACCAACTTCGGGGAGCGTCTCAAACTGTACGAGCCTGCAGAATTTGCATCAAAATTCCTCATGGACAAACTTGAAATAAAACAACTGGACAAGAAGATATCGGTTTTTGCTGTTTGCAGTGCAAAGAAAATGGAGGTAGACTCATATTTGTATGACATAGCAAAACAATGCGCAAAAGATGTAACCATCATTGACAGTAATTGTTGTGGGTTTGCAGGTGACAGAGGCTTCCTCCTTCCCGAGCTTAACAAACATGGTCTAAGATACTTATCTTCCCAAACGGAAGGTTCTTCACAAGGATACGCAACAAGCCGGACTTGTGAAATAGGTCTTTCCAACCACAGCGGAATCAACTTCTCGTCAATTTTCTACTTGCTGGAAGAGGCAAGCAGGTAAAACACCCATTCACCATGTATAAAGGCCTTCGTGAATACATAAAAGTACTTGAGTCACAAAATGAACTCATAAAGATCAAAGAGTTTGTAGATCCTGTCTATGAGATTGCAGAAATCACAGACAGGATCAGCAAACAACCTGGAGGAGGCAAAGCACTGCTTTTCGAAAACACAGGGACAACATTTCCGGTACTTACTAACATGATGGGTTCCAATAAGAGGATTTGCAGTGCCCTTGGAATCGATTCTTTCCAGGAAATAGGACTCCAAATGGAAAATCTGATCCAGGAGTTGACCCAAGAGAGATCTTCTTTTATCGAAAAGCTCAAATTGCTGCCTCAATTGAAAGAAGCATCCAAATGGCTTCCGTCAAGGTACAGGCATACTCCACCATGCCAGGAGGTTGTTCTTTTCCAACCAAACCTCGATAGGTTTCCTATATTGAAATGCTGGCCACAAGATGGAGGCAGGTTCATCACCCTTCCGTTGGTTCATACCAAGGATCCCAAAACAGGAGCAAGGAATTTGGGTATGTACAGGATGCAGGTCTTTTCCAAAGGTTCAACCGGAATGCATTGGCACAGGCACAAAACCGGTGCCAGGCACTTTGCTGCCTGCACAGAGGGACAGTTCCCTGTCGCTATTTCCCTTGGCGGTGATCCTGTTTATACCTACGCGGCAACAGCCCCTTTGCCCGATGGAATTGATGAATATCTGCTGGCCGGTTTTTTGAGGGATAAACCAGTACAACTCTCAGACTGCCTCACCCAACCATTGCAGGTACCGGCAGATTCCGACATAGTTATAGAAGGCTATATTAACAAAAACGACCCATATGTACTGGAAGGTCCATTTGGAGACCATACAGGTTTTTACTCACTGGCAGATCTTTATCCCAAGTTGAACATAACCTGCATAACCCATCGCAAGGATGCTGTTTACCCTGCCACTCTGGTTGGCATACCCCCGCAAGAAGACAAATACATTGCTATTGCAACCGAAAAGATATTCCTTACACCCATCAAATTTGCCATGGTGCCGGAAATTTTGGACATGCACCTCCCCGAAGAAGGATGTGGTCACAACCTTGCGTTCATCAAAATAGACAAAAGTTATCCTGGGCAAGCCATCAAGGTTGCACATGCTCTATGGGGAGCTGGTCAAATGATGTTCAATAAAATAATGGTGATTACCAACGAAGATATTGACATTCGTGACTACTCCCAGATTTTCGATACAATATCACGTAATTACAACCCAAGGACGGACACCCATT
>JAQWAL010000005.1:66916-71050 GCA_028707695.1 Bacteroidales bacterium
TGGGGAGCTGGTCAAATGATGTTCAATAAAATAATGGTGATTACCAACGAAGATATTGACATTCGTGACTACTCCCAGATTTTCGATACAATATCACGTAATTACAACCCAAGGACGGACACCCATTTTAGCCGGGGACCATCAGATGTGCTGGACCATGCAGCACCGGCACTTGGTTATGGGGGCAAAGTCATGTTTGATGCAACAATAAAGTTTCCAGAGGAATCCGGTTCCAAAAACCAACCGGAATCCAATGATTCTATGCTTGCTTTGAACTTCACAGACAATCCAAAAGATCTCAAAGGAAAGATAAATATTATCACCGACTCCAATATTACCGGCCAATATCTCTCACTTTGGACATGGGGAAGCAATTGTGATCCAATAAGGGATTCCTATTTCACAGGTAACCAATTGGTAATGGATGCCACTACAAAATCTTCCGGTGAGGGTATCAGGGAGTGGCCACAAATAGCTATCTCTTCAATGGAGACAATCCAGAGGGTAGATGACAAATGGCACTCTTTGGGTATCGGTAATTTTATTGAGTCACCATCGCTTCATTTCCATCGAAAATAGCTACTTTTGCGACCCATATTTTTTTATAAAACCGAAGAAGATGATAAAAGCGAAAAGATTGATGATTTTGTTGCCATTGGCAACATTGATGTTAAAAGGCAATAGTGCTGCAAGCCAACAATACGCCACAAATTTAAACGATACTACCCTAAGATACAATATTGAAAAGGCATCCGTCATATCAACTCCCAAAGAGACATACCAACTGAAGCAACTGCCGGCATCTACCTCCATAATAGAACATGATTATTTGAGTGTATCTGGTACCCGTTCAATCAAAGGGCTATCATACAGGATTCCTAACCTGTATATCCCTTCATACGGATCCAAGATAACATCGGCTGTTTACATCAGGGGTATTGGATCCAGGTTTAGCCCCTCCCCATCCATTGGACTTTATTCCGACAATGTACCCTATCTTGATAAAAGTGCATTTGACTTTGAATTCCTTGACATAGAACGGGTAGAGATTTTAAGAGGACCACAGGGTACATTATATGGACGTAATGCCCTTGGAGGAATCATTCATGTCAGGAGCCGATCCCCTTTTGCCAAGCCTCAAACCAAAATAGAACTAACCGGAGGTACTTACGGACAACTAAAAGGGGCTTTCTCTACAAATCATTATTTGGGTGACAATGCTGCATTTTCCTTAAGTGCATTCTACTCCCGTCATGATGGTTTTTTCTACAATAGCCATACAGATAAGAAAGTCGATGATGGAGATAATTTGGGTGGTAAATTAAGGTTCAACCTCAAATTGGCTCCCAGGTGGATGATGGAGATCGGAAGCCATATAGAATCTACCAACCAAAACGCATATCCTTACGGAGAATACAACCCTCAAACCGGTAGGACATCTACCCCCTCCTACAATGATACCAGTTCCTACAAAAGGATCCTAAGCACCAATTCACTGCAATTTACCCATAACGCACCCGGTTGGAAACTAAGCTTGATATCATCCTACCAATACCTTGACGACCAAATGCGATTGGACCAGGACTTCAGTCCGGCATCCATATATACAATGTACCAAAAGCAAAACCAACACAATCTTAGCCAAGAAGCAATATTCAAATCGGAAAACAACAAAAACTACCAATTCGTTTCCGGACTCTCTATGTTTTACCAAGACAACGAAACCGAAGCTCCCGTAACATTCGGACAAGATGGTATGCAGAGGTTTTTCCAACAAACATTTGATATGTTGTACCAATCGGGACAAATGCCATTGAAAATGACTGTACAGGACCAATCCATGCTGGTTTCAGGATTGTTCAGCCAAAACTCTTATGGTCTAGCCCTCTTCCACCAAACCACCCTGCAACGTGTTTTTACAGATGGCCTTTCACTTACCCTTGGCTTGAGGTATGAATACGAAGAGCAAAAACTGGATTATCTGAGTGCGGCAACCTTGAATCTTAGCTTTAACCGTCCACCTGCCCCCATGCCAATACCTGTATCCATACCCGCCCAAATAACAGGCAACAGCAACCAGAATTTTGGAGTATTCCTCCCTAAGATAGCACTGAAATACAGCTTTGGCAAAACCGGAAAAATCTTCTTGACCTCTGCAAGGGGATACAAAGCAGGAGGATACAATATCCAAATGTTTTCTGACCTTATTCAGGCATCGTTCATGAGCGGTATGCCGGGCTCTGGCAATTCCCAACCAGAAGAAGAAAACGGAGTATCCCAAACAATTTCATACAAACCCGAATTCAACTGGAACAACGAAATTGGATATAGCGGGGAGCTTGTTCCCGGAAAACTTTCCCTAAACGGGGCTGTTTTTTATATCCAAAGCAGGGACCAACAAATTGTGCAGTTTGCAGGCAGCACAGGATTTGGAAGAATTGCAAGGAATGCTGCAAAATCATATAGCACTGGTTGTGAATTGGGATTGGAATTCAATCCTGTCAAATCTGTTCAAACTACCCTAAACTGGGGGCATACATACTCAAAATTCACAGACTACAGTGACGGGCGCCAAGATTACACCGGCAACTTTGTCCCGTTTGTTCCAAGGAATACGGTTAGTGCCACAATAAAATACCACAAAGAAATCAACTTATCCTGGCTGAACGGAATCAGTACATTTTTGCAATACACAGGAGCAGGCAAAATATTCTGGACAGAGGACAATAGCGTATCCCAAGATTTTTATTCTGTATTGGATGGCTCAGTTTCATTTTATTTTCCTAATTTTGAGCTATCCCTCTGGCTCAAAAACATGACAGATGTCAAATACAATACATTTTACTTTGAAACATTGGGAAAAGGAGTGGCACAATTGAATAATCCCTTCAATACTGGCATGACAATCAGATTTGGATTTTAAAGTATGGTAGAGAGTTTCTTCAAAGGGTTCATAGTTGGAATGGGAGCATCCATTCCACTTGGTCCTTTGGGGGTTATGTGCGTTCAAAAGACACTGAGCAAAGGAAGGTTATCTGGTATAGCCACAGGTTTGGGGGCCTCACTCACAGACACTTTTTTTGCTGCATTTGCAATCCTTAGCCTTGCTTTGATACAAGATTTTGTCAAATCTAACGAAACAGCTGTACTGCTTGCCGGAGGACTAGCCGTAATGGCAATTGGTTTAAAGATATTTTTGACAAACCCTGTAAGGCAAATCAGGCAAAACAAAGGTGGAAAAAGACTTTTGGAAGATTTCTTTGCCTCCATGATTATGACAATCACCAATCCTGGTGCAGTATTCCTGATTTTAGGTTTGTTTGCCTTTACAGGATTGGAAGTAGATGGCTCCTCTTCTGGTCCCGTAATAACAGCTGCTCTCTCCGGTGTATTTGTAGGGGCAATAAGTTGGTGGATTATCCTAAGTACCACAATCAACATATTCAGGAACAAATTCAGGTTAAGGCAGCTTTTGCTCATTAACAGGATTGCCGGTGTAGTAATAATGGCACTAGGCTTGATATCTTTCCTGGAATCTGTATGGAGCATGATTGCATCATACTTCAATTAATAATCTTTTTGTGCACACTTTTTGCAATCATTTTATTACTTTTGTATTTCCATTGGGGATGTTTTGGTTTTGACAGCATTCACAATCTGGAAGTAAGCACGCCGAGCGTTGTGACCCCGGCTCGTAAATCCCGGAACACAAGCCATAACTGGCAACAACAACTATGCACTCGCTGCGTAATTAAGCCCAGCTTAATCGCTTAATCGCCACCGGCCAGGTCCGGTCGCGACGAGTATCCCGCCGGACTTTTTGCCCTCTATGTTCTGGCTTATGGGGTATCATTCAAGAGTGGATGCGGGGGATGACTCCTTTAAGTCCCCTTAAGTAATCAAAGGATAAGTTGTGAATGGCCTGCCTCCCGGCAGTTCACAATCGAAAACCGAAGAGAGGATAAGCGCGTAGAAAGCTTTTGGATGGTTTGTTTGGACGGCGGTTCGAGTCCGCCCATCTCCACATATTCAATCTGTATCCTCGGCAATTTTTCCGGGGATATATGGTATCTTGAAGGTAAAGAGAGTACCCTTTCCCTCTTCTGATTCCAGGAATATCTTGCCATTTATGGA
>JAQWAL010000028.1 GCA_028707695.1 Bacteroidales bacterium
TGCCATCTTCACCTCATATACCTCATGCTTCTACCTCTGTCTTTTATCCAACCTCAGGTATTTTGGGTGAACTGGGTTATATATCAATTGGAGTGGGTTACACCATTCCATTCCAGATGTTTGCAGCCGAATGGATAGAAGCAGAAGCTCTTGCAGACAAGTTAAATAGTTATGAATTGCCAGGTGTGCATTTCCGGCCATTGCATGTGAAGCCTTTTTACAGTGTAGGGGCAGGAATGAATTACCAAGGGGTCCAAATCCATATATTGGATTACGAAAAGGCTGCATTGACAGAAGTGCAGTTTTATGTGATGGAGGCTTTGGCAGCATTATATCCCGAAAAAGCAGTGTTTGACAATGCAAATGAGGGCAGGTACAGGATGTTTGACCAGGTTAGCGGTAGCGACCAGATTAGGGTGCTGTTTTCCAAACGTCACAAATTTGAAGACATAAAGGATTATTGGTACAAAGATGTGGATGCTTTCAGGGAGTTGTCCAAAAAGTACTACATGTACAATAACTAGAGAAGTCCAAGGGTTTTGCTCCTGACCAACATGCAGGAGCCAATTACCCCGCATCTTTCTCCAAGTTTTGATAACTTGACCTTGGTGTCTTTGCTCACCAAAATAAGGGAATATTTATTGATGGCACTCTTGATGGGTAAAAGTATATACTCTTTTGCTGCAGCAAGGGTGCCTCCCAGTACTATGAGCTCTGGATTGAAAAGGTTGATGAGCCCCGAAATGGCTTTTCCCAATTCGTTTCCAACGCATTCCATTACCTCTATTGCAAGTACATCTTCTTTTTGCAAAGCGTCCATGATGTCGTCAAGGGTAATCTCCTCTCCATTGTTGAATTTGTTGGAAAGCATGGATACCCTGCCTTCTTTGAGTTGTTCTGTGAACATGCGGTGAACGGCAGATCCCGATGCACCAGTTTCCAGGCAACCTCTTTTGCCACACCGGCAGATGATTTCGTTGTCAAAAAACGGGAAGTGACCGAACTCGCCTGAAAAACCAGATTTCCCATAATAGAGTTTGCCGTTTGTGATGATTCCTATACCAAGCCCCCAACTGGCATTTATGAAAATCATGTCCTTTACATGGCTATCTTCTCCCATCATGAATTCTCCGTAAGTCATTGCCCTGGAGTCATTTTCTATATATACAGGGCAATCTATACGCTCCTCTACCAACATGGAAAGAGGTTTTTCGCCAAGGAAATAGAAACTATAGCTGTATCCAGATTCGGAGTTGACCCTTCCAGAAAGGTTGATGCCAACTGAAAGGACTTTATCTTTGGGTACCGGGAGCTTTTCTATGAAAGAGTTTATTATGGAGCATAATTTGTCCAGGGAGTCGAAGGTGTTGTCAAGGATAAATGATTTATGGCCTGTGTACTCTGTCATCTCTCCTTTGAAGTTGATTACCCCCATGGAGATATTGTCTTTATTGATATCTACCCCCACAAAGAACCCGGCATCGGGATTCAGTCCGTAAACATTGGGCCTGCGTCCTCCGTTGGTGCCTTGTTTGCCAAAGTCCAGCACAAAACCCTCATTTATAAGTTCGACAATAAGCTTTGTGATGGTAGGCACACTTATTGACATCTCTTTGCTGATATCGGCTATACTGTAGTTGCCTCCTACCACCAAAATACGGATGATCTCTTTTTTTAGTGAGGCACTGCGGTTGCCTTCGTAGTTTTTCTGCAGGAAAGAGGTGTTCATTTTTTGGTTGTTTGGGAGCAAAATTACACAAATATTATTTGTTCTCGTAGCCTTTGTCGGCATACTTGAGCCTGTCGTACCAGTTGAACTTTAAAATGACCATAGTCAATGCAATAACTCCCAGGGATATCCAAACTCCTTTGAAATTATGTATTACAAGGTAAATTGGCAGGACAACAAGTGACATTTGCCATACAATTCCTGTGATCACATTCACTACATCCCTTCCAAAATCTTTGTTTTTTTCAAATTCAGGATCTTCTTTCACTACTTTGTCGTGGATAGGCTTCCAAAAGCCCCATGGCCTTACATTCTTGTAGAATTTCATGAGCACTTCGTCTGTATCTGGAGGTGTAAGCAATGTTCCGGCGATAGACCCGATGAATGAGACCAGCAATACAGCCGGGAAAAGGTAAATATCTGCAATCTCGGGGAAAAACAACAGCTTGACTGTGGATGATACCAATCCTGCAGTCATTCCCCAGAAATAACCGAATCCGTTGAAGCGCCACCAAATCCATTTAAGAACGTTTGCTGCTGCATACCCACCATATAGCGAAGATGTGATCCATAAGGTGAGAGAGTTGAGTGATTTTGCATAGAACCCGAATACCACACCAACCACTACAAGTATTATTGATGCCAGATAACTGAAACGTACATATGTTTTTGGAGCAGCATCTGGCTTGATGTACCTTTTGTACAGGTCATTTACAATGTATGCCGGAGCAGAGTTAACAAATGCTGCGAGGGTTCCCATAAAGGCGGCCAAAAGTCCGGCAAGTAAGAGACCCTTTAGCCCGACAGGGACAAACTTGGTTATTGCCATAGGCAATATGGTTTCAAAATCTACATTTGCACCCATAGCTGCAAGTTCGGGGGAGAGATATACAAGTGTAAGGACTGCCAAGCCTGCAACCATAAGGTATCTTGGTGCAAAAAGGACCATGATAGTGAACCCGCTCATCTTGGCAGCTTCGGAAGGTTTCCTTGTAGAGAGTATCCTTTGCATATCGTAGCTTGGCACAGGGCCTGCCAGACTTGCAAAAATACCTTTGAACAACATGAGCATGACCAGTGCACCAAAGAGGTCATAACCATCGGTCGCTATTTTGTCATTGAGGGCAGGCATAAGGTTTCCCCAGTCTAAGTCAAGGTTCCATCCAAAGAAGAGGTTGTCCCACCCCTCCGGTGTGAGTGCAGAAACCTGCTGTGCAGTAACGGATGTAAAAGCAATGTACCCTATAATAAGGCAAGAAATTGTCATGATTGCAAATTGGAACACATCTGCAGCAACCACGCTGAACATGCCGCCTTTAAGGGTGTAGATTGTGGTTATACCTATTATTATCAGGGCGTACGATTGTGCCGAAGTAAGGGTCATGAATCCAAGGTCTGCAGTAAGGTCCCAGGGGAGTATCATGATTGCGAATTTGCCGATACCTTCAAAGAAATAGGCCATGAACCCTATTACACTGATGACTGCAAAACTTATAACGACAATATGGGAATATTTACCACCTCTTCCGCTGAACCTGGTGAGGATCCACTCTGCACCTGTCATTACATTTGAGCGCCTCATCCATATAGCCAGGAAAACCATTACGAAAACCTGATTCCAGACTGGCCATAGCCATGGAATCCATGCACTTTTGAGTCCATAAACAAACAGGATTGCAACAGTCCACATGGTACCTGAAATATCGAACATGCCGGAGGCGTTTGAAAGTCCTAAAAAGTACCATTTGATTTTGTTCCCTCCCAGGAAATAGGAGTCAATGTTTTTGGTTGCTCTTTTTGAAAGGTAAAAACCAACCGAAATGATTGCTATCAGATATAAGCATATAACTAAAATGTCTATCCAGGAGAGGCTCATAGTAATTGTATTTTAATTGTTGCAAAAGTAGCACATAATTTAATACGTCCAAATTAATTATTAAATAAATGATAAATGTAATGAATAGTTAGTAAAATAATTTATTTGAATAATTAGATTGGTGATCTCTGCCTGATTTGCTGTCAAATTCTATATATACCTATATATAATAAGAAAAATGGATATTATTTATCTGAGCATAGTGTATTAGGGTATATATTTTTATAAAAGATAATAAAATAATTTAATAATATGGGTTTGTGAATAAAAATATTTACTATGTTTGTATAAATTTAATTTGAATAAGTTTAAAAAAAGTAAATTATGAAGAGGCTTGTCATACTGATTTTGTTGTGTGCTTTTGGGTTAACGGTTGGTGGTCAAACAAAACCTAAGTACATGTGGATTGATTGTGAGGCAAATTACGAAAGAATGGGTTCTGCAGATTCAATCAAATTTTACCTGGAGAAACTAAAGGAGATTGGTTTTACCGATGTGGTTGTAGATGTCAAATCTATAATGGGTGAGGTGTTGTACAAAAGCGACATTGCTCCGTTTATGGGTGAATGGGATGGCGAGTACAGAAGTGAAGGTTTCGATATGATGGGCATCTTCATAAAAGAGGGGCATAAACTGGGCATGAGGGTTCATGCCTCTCTTAATATTTTTGCAGGAGGACACAATTTCTTTAACAGGGGTGTGATATACAAAAGGCACCCCGAATGGCAGTCGCAAGTTTACTGGGAGGGTAAGATTATTCCGATTTCCCAAATGAAATGGAATTACAACGGGATGATGAATCCTGCAAACCCAGAGGTGCAGGCATACCAGTTGAGTATTTTAGAGGAGTTTGCAAAGAAGTACAAGAAGCTTGATGGTCTTATCCTTGACAGGATGAGGTTTGACAACATAACATCTGACTTTAGCGATTTGTCAAGGAAACTCTTTGAAGAGTATTCTGGTATAGAGGTAAAGAATTTCCCTGACGATATCCTATACTGGGTAAAGAATAACGAGGGTAAAATGGAGTACAAGACAGGGGAGTTGTTTCCTGAATGGAGCGAGTGGAGGGCTATGGTTATTAAGAACTTCATGCAGGATGTCCACAATATGTTGCGCAGGGTAAACAGCAAACTTTTGATTGGTGATTATACAGGCGCATGGTATCCAACTTATTATCATGTAGGGGTTAATTTTGCAAGTAAAGAGTACGATCCTTCCAAAGAGTTCTGGTGGGCTACGCCAAATTACAAAAACACAGGATATGCAGAGTTATTGGATATCTATATGACAGGGCTCTATTATACAACGGTAACAAAAGAGGACCTTGACAACGCTACCGGCAATCCTGGCCGCAGGGATGAACCCGGGATGGATAACAGCCGTACTTACTGGTATACCGTAGAGGGTGGTTCGGAGCTTGTAAAGGAGCTTACCCAGGGGGTTGTACCTGTAGTGGGGTCAATATATGTTGAGCAGTACGAAGGAGATGAGAAGTTGTTCGGGAGGGCTGTCAAACAAGCTTTGGATAGTAACGAAGGTGGTATGATGCTCTTTGACATGTCCCACATAGTTACAAGGAATTGGTGGGATGTGCTGGAAAAGAGCATTAAGGGAAATTAAGCAAAACCGACGTTAGTTCGTCATAAAAATAATCATTTATAAACTAAGGCATTCTATGGAAAAAGTTCATCTGATTTTCAAGAATCTCCAGACATTAAGAGCGTTGTCGCTCTTAATGCTCATTCTTACACTATGTCCGTATGCTTCATACGCACAAACAGGTGTGAGAGGTAAAATTACCGACACAAAAGGGGAACCGGTTGTGGGGGCTGTTGTCCTTGTAAAAGGGACTAACACCTACGCATCTAGTGACCTTGGGGGAAATTACTCGTTATCTGCCAAGGCAGGTAATGTGTTGGAATTCTCCTATCTTGGGATGGAGACCCAGGAGGTCGAATACAAAGGGCAGCAAGTCCTTAATGTGGTTTTAAAAGAAGTTGCCTCTGCATTGGACGAGATCATTGTAGTTGGTTACGGTACTACGCAGAGAGCCAGTTTGACAGGTTCTGTAACCCAAATCAAGGGTTCGGAGTTGCTCAAGTCTCCTGCAACCAACATATCCAGTGTGTTGGGTGGTCGTGTGGCAGGTGTCTCTTCTGTGCAAGAGTCGGGACAACCAGGTTCTGACTTTGCTGGTTTGAGGATCCGCGGATCAAGGGCAGGTGTTGCATATATTGTAGATGGTATGCCTCGTTCTATAAATGATATTGATCCTAACGATGTAGAGACCATCTCTATTTTGAAGGATGCCTCTTCGGCTGCGGTATACGGGTTGCAATCTGCCGGTGGTGTGGTTATCATAACAACAAAACAGGGCCGTGTAGGGGAATCCAAAATTAGTTACAAAGGTTCCATGGGTGCCTCAATGAATGTGGATTATCCTGAGTTCCTTGATGGTCCGGGTTATGCTTACTGGTATAACAAGGCAACAGAGTTAGATGGTGGTGCACCAATCTTTACCCAAGAGCAAGTGGCAAAAATGCTCAACGACGATCCTTCTGACGGATGGGGAAATACCAACTGGATAAAGGAGACTTTTGGAATGGGAATTACCTCTCAGCACAATGTGACTGCAAACGGAGGAACAGATAAAATCAAATATTTTGCGTCGTTGGGTTATCTGGAGCAAAAAGGAAACATTGAAAATTTCGATTTCTACCGTTACAACCTCAGGAGTAACATTGATGCAAAAATTGCAAACAACCTGACCCTGACTTTGGGTATTGCAGGTAGTATCAGTGACACAAGGTCACCCGGTTATGCTGCAGGAGGATCTATGGCAGCCGGTGTCTCTTCCCCTGCATGGCTTTCGGTTGCAGAGCAGGCAGCCTATGCACACCCTTATCTTCCAATGGAGATTGACGGTATTCCGGTTGCCAGCAGGAATGCATACAACAATGCCGTTAATCCGGTTGCAGCTGCTTCCCTTTCGGGAAACAACAAATCGGTTACCAATTCTATCCAGACCAACATAACCCTAAAGTGGGACTTGCCATGGGTAAAAGGCTTGAACATGAAGTTTACAGGTGGGTTCGACCATTCCGGCAGCGTGTCCAAGAATTTCAGCACACCATACCAAGTGTGGCTGGAAACTGTTCCAAACTCTACAACCAACGATATTTCTTATGGTTTGGTTACAGATGCCAGAAACCAGGTGGACAGGACGCTGGGAGAGGGTTATTCACAGTGGCGTCGCCTTGTGAGCCAGACAAGTATCAACTATGCCAATGTGTTTGGTAAACACAATGTAGATGCCATGGTGCTTATGGAGTCCAGGGATTACAAAAGCAACCGTTTTGCTGCATATGGCAAGGGGTTTTATTTTGTAGAGCTTCCGGAACTGAACATGGCCAGGGTACCTTCGGACAATCCTATCTCTGGTTCAAGTGATGCAAACAGGAGCCTCGGTTTTGTAGGCCGTGTCAAATATGATTACGACAACCGCTATCTGGCGGAACTCTCTGCAAGGTATGATGGTTCATATAAATTTGCCGGTAATGTGCCGGGTAAAAGGTGGGGTTTGTTCCCTTCTTTGTCTTTGGGATGGAGATTGTCCAACGAAGATTTCTTTAATGTCGATTTTATTGACAACCTTAAAATAAGAGGTTCTGTCGGGGTTTTGGGCTCTGACCCGATCTCTCCTTATGCATTTTTGAGCACCATGAGTTTCATTGGTGGCAGTAATCCTACTCCTCAGGTAATTTTCAATGGTCAACAGCAAAATGCGTTGATGACTACTGCAGTTGCCAACCCTAACCTGACATGGGAAAAAATGATTGCCTACAACTTTGGTTTTGATGCAACACTGTGGAGCAGGATGCTAGGTATTGAGTTTGACGTGTTCTACAACTACACTTGGGACATTTTGGGTGCGCAATCTGCAATGCCTGGTTCCATGGGAGGGTACTACACAACTTACATAAACAACAACAGTGTAGATTCCAAAGGTTTTGACCTGATGCTTACACATGACAACCGTGTAGGGGATTTTTATTACGGTGCAAAACTGAACGTGAGTTATGCAAAAACAAGGTATATAAAATACCAGGATAGCCCTAATACCCCGGATTATGCCAAACGAACAGGCAAATCCCCTTGGGCAACCCCGGTAATGGTAGCAGAGGGTTTGTTCCAAAGTGAAGAGGAGATAGACAATTCTCCGTATATACAAGGAGCAAGGCCGCGTCCGGGTGATATCAAATATGCAGACCTTAACGGAGACGGAATAATCTCATATGCCCAGGACAGGGCTTTGAGAGGCAAGCCAAACAGGCCGGAACTTACTGCAGGGTTGGATATATATGGAGGATGGAAAGGTTTTGACTTTGCAATGTTGTTCACAGCAGGTGCTTTGCACGAAATATCACTTACCGGTACCTATTACAACTACAACGACGACAACACCATCTTTACAAAACCTTTCAAGGCAGGTTCAAATGCTCCGAGGTTCCTTGTAGAGCAGGCATGGCGTCCGGACAATACAGCCGGTACATATCCAAGGCTTTCTGTAAATGCTCCTAATACAAACAACGCATATGCATCTACTTTCTGGTACAAAGACGGTAAATATGTAAGGATGAAATCGGCCCAGCTGGGTTATACAATCCCAAGGAAAATAACCCAGAAAATTGGCAGTGACAATATCAGGGTTTATGTAGAGGGTACAAACCTGTTCACATTGAGCGGTCTTCCTCAAGGTATAGATCCTGAGAGGCCAGGAGTAACCAATGGTTATTATCCTCAACAGAGAACCATTATGGGTGGAATTACAATCTCTTTTTAAACGACAGACAAGATGAAGACAAGAATATTATTATTGATACTATTGATAGGTGTGGTTCTTCCGGGTTGTAACAAATTCCTGGACATGAACCCTACCGACAGGCTTTCCGACAAAATGGTTTGGCAAAACAAAGAGTCGGTTGAGTTATACGTCAATGGCTTTTACCCGTATATAAACATATATGGTGCATTTGGCGGTGGTGACAGCCAGGTAGGTCTCACAGAGGGGCTCACCGAAACCCTTAAATATGGATCAATGACCCCGGGTACACATGTGGGATTTGCAAATATTGTGGCTTATGCCGATGGTGGCATGTCTGCTCCAACAGCAGCGTTCCACCTTGGTATGTGGGATGATTTGTACACCAGGATACGTCGTGTGAACGAATTCCTTTTTGGGTTGAGAAACTATGGCGGGAACCTGGACCAGGATTTACTGAGCAGGTTCGAAGCAGAAGCCAGATTTTTCAGAGGATTCCTCTATTTCCAGTTAATAAAAAGAAGTGGCGATGTGATCATTTATGACGAAGATCTTTCAAAAATTTCCAAATCTACCCCTTTGAGCCCTGAGGCAGAAGCATGGGATATGGTTCAGGCCGATTTGGATTTTGCTGCAAACCATTTGCCAATTTCTTGGAGTGGGGCAGATATAGGACGTGTGACCAAAGGAGCAGCCTTTGCAATGCAATCCAGGGCTATGCTTTATGCCCAAAGGTGGCAGGCAGCAAAAGATGCCGCTGATGAGGTTTTCAATTTGCAAAAATATGAATTGATGGCTGGCAATACGGTAGCCAACTACCAAAAGGCGTTTACCTCTGCAACTGCCGGGAATACAGAATCCATATTGGAATTCAATTATATGCAGACAGGAGGGCCTGTTCATAACTACAACCGTTACTTTACACCTGGCGGAGATGTCCCAGGTATTGGCGGACGTGCCGCTCCTACACAGGAGATGGTGGAGTCTTATGAAAAACAGACAGGTGGTCACATTGACTGGACTCCTTGGCATAATGTTGACGGAACAACGCAGACACCTCCGTACGATCAGTTGGAAGTAAGGTTCCATGCATCAATATTATACAACGGTGCAAACTGGAAAGGAAGGAAAATTGAATCGTATGTGAATGGCCAGGATGGTTATGCAGAATTCAAGGATGACCCGAATCCATCGGGCAGGTCGGTGACAGGATATTATTTGAGGAAACTCGTAGATGAAAACCATATTGACCTGAACTCCCAAAACAGTACCCAGCCATGGATTGCAATAAGGCTTGCAGAGGTTTACCTTAACAGGGCCGAGGCTGCATACAGGCTCAACAACCCAGTACAGGCAAATGCAGATTTGCGTGCCGTAAGGGCAAGGGTTGGATTGCCATACACAGACAAGAGTGGCGCGGAATTGTTTGAGGCCATCAGGAATGAAAGGAAGATTGAACTTGCATACGAAGGTCACCTTTACTGGGATATGAGACGATGGAGACTCGCCCATATAGAGTACAATGGTCCAGGCAGCAGGGTGCATGGTCTCAAGATTATCAAAGAGGGAGCCATTTATACATATTTTTATGTAGATTGCGACAAACAAGACCGCTCGTTCCAAGAGAAGATGTACCGTATTCCTCTTCCGGAGACAGAGTTGATGAATAATACCGCAGTACAACAATATCCTGAATGGAGATAATAAAGAAATTGTTATGAAACGAAATATATTGATGTTTTTTGCAGTACTGCTCACAATCCTGAGCAGCTGCCACAGCCCGGAAAAGGTGATTCCTGCCGAAGTGAGACAGGGACTGAACAGCCTTTCTGCACAGTTTTCTGCAGGCGAATTCAAAAATGATGCGAATGCAAAGTTCACACTGCAGGTTACAAATCCGGAAGCTGATGTGCTTGTGATTCCTGTGCCATGGTATTATCCCGAAGAGAGCACTAATGAGACTGAAATCACAAAAATGAAAATAACAGCAAACCTGGACGACAATACATTCATTGAACCAGGCTTGAGTGTGATGGACCTGACCAAGGAGAATCCTGTGAAAGTAACAAAAGGAGATGGTTCTGTAAAGAACTATATGATTAGAGGCGAGCGTGTAAAAAGTAATAAATGTGCTATAATCAACTTCTCCCTAAACACTCCCGAACTGACAGGTGTGATTGACCAGGATAACAAGACCATCTCATTGATTACAATAGATGATTTGGGTTTGTCTACAGCTTCTGTGGCAATTTCACCACATTCAACAATAACACCTGATCCTTCTGCAGAGAGGGACTATTCAGAGCCGGTTGTCTTTACGGTAACAGCCCATGATGGAACTACTACCGCACAATATACAGTTCAAAAGACTATACCTCCAAAGATCAACTACGGGTTCCGTCCAGGCAGCGAAACCGAACTTTGGGTTAGTGATTTGAGCGTGAAGTATGGTATTTCCAACGGAGCAAACAAGAACCATACCTTGGCAGCTACCGGAAACCACTTGGTGTTGAGTATTGGTACAGAACAACACTATTTCAATGCAACCACAGGTGAAAGGCTTGGCCTTATTGCAGGCAGCAGGGACCTTACGGGTGGTGCAATCACATCTGACAAAGCTGGCAACCTGTTGTTATGTAACAACACAACCAAAAACAATGTGTTTACAATATGGACTACAAATTCAGTGACAAAAGCTCCTGAGGTATTCACATCCATGACTTACACAATTGGAAAAGGAGTTCGTATGGGAGCCAAGATTTCTGTCCAGGGAGATATTACAAAAGATGCCATAATTACAGTTCCAACCTGGGCATGGGCAAATCCTCCGGCCCACAATGAGTTTATCCGTTGGATTGTAAGTGATGGTGTGGTAGGTGCTCCGGAGGCGGTTGTTGCAACCAATATTGTAAACTGGAACTCAGGTAATACAGATGTTGTATATGGATCTGTAAACCCGCAAGGGAATTACTTTATAACCAACTACGGCGGTGCAGGAAACAAACTGAATGCAGTGGATGGTGCAACCAACAATGGTGTAGCTATGCTGGCAACTCCTACTTGGGGTGCAAACTCCAACTTCAACACAGTTGATGCTGTTGAGTTCAACAGGGCAACATACGTTGCTGTTTATGGTGGCATGCACTTTACATACAGCCAGTGCCTGGGCTACATGTTTGATGTTTCCACACTTGACCAGTTCACAGACAGGATTGACAACTCTCCATCCAGGGTGTTCACTACCAATGAATACAAGTTTGGATCACCTGTGTTTGCTTCAAGTGATATTATACTTGTACCTAGTGTAGATGGCTATAAACTGAGACTTTATTATACAGACGGAAACTGCCGCAGCCTTGTTGCCTGGGAGTTTGACTGTATAGAGAAATAAGACACCGTGATACGGGCAATTCCGGTCAATTTGGCCGGGATTGTCCTTTTTGTTTAAGTTAAAAGGTAGAATAGTGAAAAACAGATTTATGAGCATAACAACATTGCTGGCAATCCCTTTGATAATTGCCTCTCTTTTTTCTTCTTGTCAAAAAGAGAACCAGACTCCGGAATGGGAATGGCCAGAAGAGGAGGAGCAAAACAAGGACAATGCGTCCAAACCAAAATACATTTGGGTAGATGCAGCTGCCAATTTCCCCGATTTTGCAAACAGTAGGGAGAACATAACAAGGGATTTGACAATTGCAAAGAATAGTGGGTTTACCCATATAGTTGTGGATGTAAGGCCCACAACAGGAGATGTGTTGTTCAATACCAATGTGGTAGAACAGGTGGAGTTCCTGGGAGCTTGGATTGGAGGTAGTTACCAGCGGTATGAAAGGACCGCCACATGGGATTATTTGCAGGCATTCATTGACGAGGGGCATAAATTGGGCCTGAAGGTATATGCTGCAATCAATACATTTGTTGGGGGAAACAGAACCAGTCTGGGTACATCGGGTGTGGTTTTCAGGGATCCTGCAAAAAAAGCGTGGACAACAGAATTGAACTTGACAGGAGGTGTGACCAGCATCATGGATGCAGATAAGAACGCCAAGTTTTTCAATCCTGTCAGGGATGAGGTACAGGAGTACATTTGCCAGATTCTGGAAGATTTGGCCCGTTACCCTCAATTAGATGGTATTGTACTGGACAGGGGCCGTTTTGACGGGTTTGAAAGTGACTTTTCTACCTACACAAAACAGAAGTTTGAGAATTACATTGGTGAGTCCGTCCAGAATTTCCCCAACGACATAATCCCTCCTGGTACCAAAGTTGGCCAGTTGCCAAACCCTCTGCCCAAATACTTCAAGAAATGGTTGGAGTTCAGAGTAAAGGTTATCCATGATTTTATGGTAAAGGCAAGAGGAAGGGTAAAGGCGATAAACCCCGACATTGATTTTGGGGTATATGTTGGCGGATGGTACTCATCGTACTATGATGTTGGAGTAAACTGGGCAAGTCCGAATTTTGTCACATCTTCCAAATACAGCTGGGCTACTTCTGAATACAAGAACTTTGGATATGCAGACCATATGGATTTCATGCTCATTGGAGCGTATGCGGCTGCCAACAGGGTTTACGGACAATCGGAATGGACAATGCAAGGTTTTACATTGAAAGCCAAAGAGGTGATAATGGGTGCTGCACCTGTCTCTGCCGGACCTGATGGCAATTTCTTTTATCCAAACCAGGTACCTGCAGGGGTGAATGTTGGGGAAGCAATTGCAAATTCGGTGGATGCGTGTATAAATGCAGGGGATGGCTACTTTTTCTTTGATATGATACATCTCAAGCAAAACAATCAATGGCAGTATGTAAAAGCAGGTATTGATGCCGCAAATGCACAAAAATAAATGATGATGAAGATCAAGGGAACTTTTCTGGACGAAATAAGTCACGACATTCCCCATCAAAACTGGGGCCTTGAGGAGTGGAACAAGGATTTCGGCTATATGAAAGAGGCCGGGATAGATACAGTGATATTGATCAGGTGTGGTTACCGCAGATGGCAAACATTTCCATCGCAGGTGCTTACATCCATGGAGGGGTGTTATACTCCTCCTGTGGACCTGGTAGAGATGTATCTCAAATTAAGCGAAATATGGGGAATGAAGTTTTACTTTGGCCTCTATGATTCGGGTAAATACTGGGATGCAGGAGATTATGAAAAGGAGGCAGAGATCAACAGGCTTGTCATAGATGAAGTGTGGGAAAAGTATGGCCATTACAAAGCTTTTGCCGGATGGTATATTTCCCAGGAGTGTAGCCGCAAGACGGGCTCTATAATAGGTCTTTATGCCGGTCTTGGCCGTTATTGCAAGAAGGTTTCAGGAGGGCTTCCGACAATGATATCTCCCTATATAGATGGTAACAAGAATATCAGCCAGTATACTGCGGTTACATCCAAAGGGGAGTCGGTAACACTGGCAGACCATGAGCAGGAGTGGGACCAGATTTTTGCCGGTATCCAGGGAGCTGTGGACATTGTGGCCTTCCAGGATGGCCATGTGGAGTTTGACCAGCTTACGGAATTCTTGTCGGTTAACAAAAGACTGGCCGATAAATATGGTCTCCAATGTTGGACCAATTCGGAGACCTTTGACAGGGACATGCCCATCAAGTTCTTGCCAATCAAATGGGAAAAATTGCTGCTCAAACTGCAGATGGCTCAGAAAGCTGGTTACAGCAACGCCGTGACATTTGAGTTTTCCCATTTCATGAGTCCACAATCTGCATATCTGCAGGCAGGACACCTGTTTAACAGATATACAGAGTATTTAAGGAATTACCATAAAAAGGATTAAGATGGATTTTAAACAGTTGGCTGGTCTTTATAAAGACGAGTTGTTAGATAATGTGATACCTTTTTGGACAAAGTACTCTCCCGACAACCAGTTTGGGGGTTATTTCACATGTCTGGAAAGGGATGGAGAAGTTTTTGATACAGATAAATTTATTTGGCTCCAGGGTCGTCAGGTTTGGATGTTTTCCATGCTTTACAACCGAGTGGAAAAGAGGCAGGAGTGGCTTGATATGGCCATTATGGGAGCAGAGTTTCTTAAGAAACATGGCCACGATGGTAATTTCAACTGGTATTTTTCTGTTACCAGGGACGGGAAACCATTGGTGCAGCCATATAATATTTTTTCCTATACATTTGCAACCATGGCTTTTGCGCAATTGAGCATTGCAACAGGAAATGACGAGTATGCTCAAATTGCAAAGAAAACATTTGATCTTATCATTGAAAAGCAAGACAACCCAAAGGGTCAGTGGAACAAGTTGTATCCGGGTACAAGGGAGCTCAAAGGGTTCTCTTTGCCCATGATACTTTGCAACCTGGCATTGGAAGTAGAGCATTTGATAGACAAAGAGCTTATAGATAAAACCATAGATATATGCCTCCATGAGGTTATGGATGTGTTTTACCAAGAGGAAAACGGACTTATCCTGGAGAGTGTGACTCCTGAGGGCAAATTTTGTGATTCGTTCGAAGGGCGTCTTGTAAACCCCGGCCATATATTGGAGGCCATGTGGTTTATAATGGACCTTGGGGTAAAACTGAGCCGCAAGGATATTGTTGATAAGGCAGTGAAGATAGCGCTCAATGCTGCAGAATATGGCTGGGACAAAGAGTTTGGAGGTATTTTCTACTTCATGGATATCAAAGGGTATCCTACCCAACAGTTGGAGTGGGACCAGAAGCTTTGGTGGGTCCACATTGAGAGTGCCATAACCATGCTCAAGGCATACCAGCTTACAGGCTCAAAGGAGGCTTTGGCCTGGTTCGAAAAAATACATACCTATGCATGGGATAAGTTCAAAGATAAGGATCATCCGGAGTGGTTTGGTTACCTGAACAGGAGAGGGGAGGTATTGCTTTCTCTCAAAGGGGGCAAGTGGAAAGGATGCTTCCATGTCCCAAGGGGGTTGTACCAGTGCTGGCAGATTCTTGATAAACTTAAATAAATGAAAAGGATATGACCAAAAGAATTACAATATTTATCATGATAATGCTGCTTGTGTTCACAGGCGGCATTCTCTCTGCTTATACGGTAAAAGGAAGAGTGTTTTCTGGAAACCAGCCGATTGCCGGAGTAGTGGTTACCGATGGCAAAAATTTCGCAGTGACGGCTTCCAACGGCAGGTATACCCTGGAAGTTTCTGAAGAGGGGAGGTTTGTATATGTTTCACTTCCATCGGGGTATACTGCCCCTGTGTCGGAGGGAGTGGTCAAGTTCTACAAACAATTTAATCCAAAGGTGAAAAGTTATGACTTTGAACTTATAAAAAAGGATGGTGATGATACAAACCACGGTTTTGTTGTGGTTGCCGACCCACAGATTTATGCAGCAAAGGAGTTTCCCTTGCTAGGGGAGGGTGTAGAAGATATCCGCAGGACAGTATCGGAATATCCGGTTCCTTTCCACGGGATTGGTGCCGGAGACCTGATTTCCCATGACCATAAACTCTATCCGGAGTACAATAGTGTGATGTCCAAAGCCGGGATCCCCTTTTTCAATGTAATGGGTAACCACGACATGGTGGTTTATGGCCGTTCCCATGAAACTTCCTTCCACAAATATGAGGCGGTTTACGGGCCACACTATTATTCTTACAATGTAGGAAAGGTCCATTATGTAATGCTCAACGACAACTTCTTTATAGGAAGGGACTATTTTTACATAGGGTATATTACCGAAAACCAGCTTGCCTGGCTGGAAAAAGACCTCTCTTATGTTCCCGAAGGGAGTACCGTTGTAGTAACCATGCATATCCCCACCTCGGTTTCGGAACAGGACCGCAAGAGTTTCAATTACCAAAAGGCAGGGAGCACAATGGCCAACCACAGGGGGCTTTACAAGATACTGGAACCCTACAATGCACATATTATTTCGGGCCATACGCATACAAACCACAATGTGTTGATAAGGGAGAACCTTTTCGAACATGTGACGGCAGCCATGTCGGGTGCCTGGTGGCAGGGTAGTCTCTGCACCGACGGTACTCCAAAAGGGTACGGAGTCTATTTTGCAAATGGGGATTCCCTTAGCTGGTATTACAAAGCTACCGGTAAACCAAAGGATTACCAGATGAGGGTCTATACAGGAGAAGATGATGAAGCTTTCAAAGGGTACATTGTTGCAAATGTATGGAACTGGGACCCTTCATGGAAAGTAGATTTATACGAAGATGGAGCTTACTCTTCTCCCATGGAGCAGTTCGAAGGTTACGACCCTATGGCAAGGGAGATGTACTCCGATAAAGATAAACTGGAACACAAATGGATTTGGCCTTCGGTTTCGGACAAGTTTTTCCGTGCAAAACCTAAATCCGGAAACTCATCCCTGTCGGTGGTTGCAACCGACAGGTTTGGTAACCGTTATGAGCAGAGCTTGCCCCACCGCTCCCATTATGATGTAGTGGTTGTAGGCGGAGGTGCCAGCGGTACTGCTGCAGGCATCAAAGCTGCCTCCATGGGTGTAAGGACTCTAGTGATAGAAGAGCATGAGTGGCTCGGAGGCATGCTGACCTCTGCAGGGGTGAGTGCAACCGACGGTAACCATAAGCTAAGGGGAGGTTTGTGGGGTATATTCAGGGACTCCCTGGAAAATTACTATGGTGGTCCCGAAGCTCTCAACACAGGTTGGGTGAGCCGCACATTGTTTGAACCTTCGGTAGGCAACCGCATTTTCAAGAACATTGCATCAAAATATCCTAAACTGTCGGTTTGGTACAACTCTGTGGTGCGGTCAATGGAAAAGCAGAAAAACGGTTGGAGCCTGACTGTGTCAAACGGAGCCGGCAATAAAAGGATAACAGCTACAATATTGGTGGATGCCACCGAACTTGGAGATATTGCTGCAAAAGCGGGAGTAAGGTACGACCTGGGAATGGATTCCAGGCTGGTTACCGGGGAGTATATCGCCCCAGAGCAGGAGAATGACATTATCCAGGACCTTACATATGCTATGGTACTCAAGGAGTATGACCGGGATATGACCATACAGCGTCCGGCAGGTTATAATCCTTCGCTGTTCTACTGCTCGACCATCAGTAAGAAATGCACCAACCCAAAAGAGGAGAAACGCTTGTGGAGTCCCGAGATGATGATAACATACGGGAAGTTACCCAATGGCAAATATATGATAAACTGGCCCATCGAGGGAAATGATTACTACCTCAATGTTGTGGAAATGAACCGGGAAGAGAGAATTAGAGAGCTCGAAAAAGCCAAGCAGCACTCGTTGTCTTTCCTGTATTATATCCAGACTGAGCTGGGGTTCAAGAACCTGGCTTTGGCCGATGACGAATTCCCAACCGAAGACAAATTCCCCTTTATACCTTACCACAGGGAATCGCGGAGGATTGACGGGGTTGTGCGGTTTACCCTGGACCATATCAAGAACCCATATGCAAACAACAGTACATTGTACCGTACAGCAATTGCGGTAGGGGATTACCCGGTGGACCACCACCACACCAGGTACCATGGATGGGAAAACCTGCCCGATCTCCATTTTTATCCTGTACCCTCATACGGGCTTCCTTTGGGAACCTTGATACCTAAAGAGACCGAAGATTTGATCGTGGCAGAAAAGTCAATCTCTGTCACCAATCTTGTGAACGGAACCACACGACTGCAACCGGTGGTTCTGCAGATAGGTGAGGCTGCCGGGATACTTGCCGCGCTTGCTGTAAAACAAGGCATAAAAGTGAGGGATGTTGCTGTGAGGGATGTCCAGAGATGTGTGCTGGATGGTAAGGGATATATCCTTCCATACCTGGACCTTGCAACTGACCATCCGCACTTCAAGGCTTTGCAAAGGATAGGGGCCACCGGGATCATGAAGGGTACAGGCATGAATGTTGGCTGGGAAAACCAGACCTGGTTCCATGCCGACTCCACCATAACCAACAGGGAGCTATTGGAGGGTGCTTTGCCCTTTTATATGCCCCAATATACTGCTGCCGACGCTGCTTCTGTTTTTGACCTTCAAAAGGATGTTTCCCTGACAGATCTTGCAAAAATGTTCTCATTTGCCGACAGTGGTAAAACCAGTGCACAATTTTTGAATGCATTCAATGAGGAGTGGAAATCCCTCGGCCTTTTGGATTATGATGCAAAAAGAGCGTTGACAAGGTTGGAATGTGCGGTTTTGATCGATAAATTCATGGATCCGTTTGGCCGTTACAACGTGGGTCATAAGGGAGAATTGTTGCCATTGTTGGAGCAACACCGGCAGCTTGTGGATGGTAATCACCCGGCAGCGAGGTATACCGGAAGGATATTTGACAACGGCGACGGCTCGGTCTCATTTGACTGGAGCGGGACATATTTGGAGGTTGCTTTTACCGGCGGCTACCTTGCAATTAGGGTATCGGATACCAAAAAGAACTACTACAACCTCTTTGTCAACGGAAAACAGCAGGGAGTTGTAACCACCTTTGGCAAAGATTCGTTGATTGTTCTTGCAAAAGGGCTGGGAAAAAAACAGAATATTGTCAGGCTCCAGAAAAGGACCGAGGCAGAGCAAGGTAAAACCACAATACATGCATTTGAATTAGCTGCCAAAGGCGAATTGGTTCCATATGATCCGGGCAGGACCAGGCACATTGAGTTTATCGGCAACTCAATAACAGCAGGGTTTGGTACCGAAGGCCTTTCCAAGGACGAGCCTTTCAAACCGGAAACAGAGAACTGCAATCTTGCATTCGGTGCCATCATATCTCGCTACTTTAACTCCGACTACACATTCATTGCCCACTCAGGCTGGGGTGCTGCAAGAAACTATGGCGACACTGCAAGGGTTTCAAAAACCTCCATGAAAGACAGGATGATGCAAACCTTTGATATGTACCCTCAACCCCAATGGAGCTTCAATGGTTATACTCCCGACCTTGTTGTGATAAACCTGGGTTCAAATGATTTTTCTACTAAACCTCATCCTTTGAAAGAGGAGTTTATGGCCGCATATGATATAATAATCAAGAATATCAGGACAAAATACGGTAACGTTCCGGTACTTTGTGTAGCTCCTCCGTTAAGGGGAATGGCCTTTGAATATATCAAGGAGTATTGTGACAAAGCCAATGATCAAAATCTGTTCTTCACAGCCTACCTGGCGGGTGTGCATAACCGCGACAGCGACCTTGGTTCGGTGGGACATCCAAATTACAATGGGCAAAGGAAAATAGCCCAAAACCTGATTCCTTACATCTCTACAATCACAGGATGGCCGCTG
>JAQWAL010000075.1 GCA_028707695.1 Bacteroidales bacterium
AACAAACTCTCAATAACTAACAACCAGGCAAACGAATCTCCATGGGGAAGTTTTGACACATACGCCAAAATGAACCCATACAGCAGGATTTACGACCAAAACGGCAACCTGGTAAAGAGCTACAACTACACAGCCTCAGACGGAGCCATTGAGAGCCAGACAAATCCCATATGGAACTCAATGATCAACACCAAAGATATCTCCAGGTACACAGACATTACAAACAATTTCTATGCAGAGTGGAATGTTTCGGAATCATTCAGGCTCACAGGTAGATTTGGTTTTACAAACATCAGCTCCTCTTCTGACAACTTCAAACCTGCCAGCCACACAGATTTTGCCAACTATTCTGGAGATGACATTTACCGCAAAGGATATTACGGGCAACAAAACGGCAGGACCAGCAACCTCAACGGAGACCTGGGTGCAAGTTATTCCTTGACAAAAGGGAAACACCTTTTGTTTACAAATGCCCAGTTGAATGTATCCAACTATATATATGACTATGCACTTGTAGAGGCCGAAGGGTTCCCCAACGACAATATGGACCATATAATCTTTGCAACAGCATACAAAAAGGATGGCAAACCAAACGGAGCAGAGAGCATCTCCCGCAACCTTGGTGGTATTGTCTCTGCAAACTACTCCTACGACAACCGCTACCTGTTTGACGTCAACTACAGGGTCACAGGCTCTTCGGAATTTGGAGCCAACAACAGATGGGGCTCATTCTGGTCTGTTGGAGGTGGATGGAACATGCACGAAGAGTCATTCCTTAAAAACAGCAACGTAATCAACAGGCTAAAATTGCGCCTTTCCACAGGTTACACAGGGTCGCAAGGATTCAACACATACCAGGCACTGGCAACACTCAAGTACTTTACCAACCAGTCATACAACGGCTACATCGGGTCATACCTGGTAGGACTTGCAAACCCCGATTTGCAGTGGCAAAAAAAATACGACCAAAACATCGGTGCCGACTTTGAACTCTTCGGGAGCAGGCTGACAGGTCGTTTCGATTATTATATAGCCACAACAACCAGTATGCTGACAGATGTGACTGTACCGGAATCCACAGGTTTCGGCACTTACCGCGAAAACCTTGGAGAGACAGAGAACAAAGGATTCGAAGGATTTCTCAATTTGAGGATTTGGCAACAAACAAGCTCCGGAAGCTTCATTAATCTTTTTGCCTCTGTGGCACACAACAAAAACAAAATAAACAAGATATCGGAATCGTTAAGGAAATTCAACTCCGACCAGGATGCAATAAAAGATGACCCCGATGCACCCAAAACAGATGTCACCACACCATCTGTAAGATACGAAGAGGGGCAGTCACTAAATGCAATATGGGCCGTACGTTCCCTTGGGATAGACCCTGCCAACGGTAAGGAGATCTTTGTGAAAAAGAACGGCGATGTCACCTACGAATACTCCACTGCAGACTTGGTGGTTTGCGGCGATATGCTGCCCAAATTCAACGGTATTTTTGGGATAAGCGCAATGGTAAAAAACATAGGACTAAATGTATCGTTCAACTACCGTCTGGGAGGACAAATCTATAACCAGACATTGATTGACAAAGTAGAGAATGCCGATATCAAATTCAATGTAGACAAAAGGGTATTTACAGACAGGTGGCAACAGCCGGGAGACATTGCACTGTACAAATCTATACAGGATATGTCATACACAAGGCCAACATCCAGGTTTGTAGAAGACTACAATATATTGACACTCTCTTCGCTCAATGTGTTTTATGACTTCAAGGACTCCAGGATAGTCAAAGAATCATTCCTGGAAAGACTCAAGTTACAACTATATGTAAACGAGCTTTTCAATTTTTCATCGGTAAAAATAGAACGGGGTACACTCTATCCGTTTGCCCGTAATTTTACTTTTTCTATTCAAGCTACCTTTTAAACAAAACCACAAATCATGAAAAAGTTAAAAACATATAACATTATAAAAAGCATAACCATTGCATTATCTGCCTTGCTATTGCTAGGCTCATGCGAGAAGTTCCTGGATGTGAGGCCAAAATCGGAAATCCCCGCAGGGCTACATTTTGAAAGGGAAAGCGGTTATGCAGATCAACTCACAGGTGTCTATACAAAAATGTGTGAAACAGATATGTATGGCAAACAACTAACCTTTGGGTTTGCAGAGGTATTGTCCCAAAACTACGACCTGAACCCAAACAATACAGAGTATTACTACGCTTCGCAGTACAATTACACAGAGAGCAATACCAGGAAAATCATAGACAACATCTGGAGCAACACATACAACTGTATAGCCAACCTGAACATCATGCTCGAATACATAGAAAAAGCAGACAGCAACATGTTCAGCGGCAACAACTACAACATTTACAAAGGAGAGGCACTAGGTCTCAGGGCATTCCTCCATTTTGACATGCTCAGGTTGTTTGCACCCAGCTATGCCGCCAACCCTACTGCAGCTGCAATTCCTTATGTAACAGAATATGCACCAAAAATCACAGAGCAAAGCACGGTAGCACAAACACTTGACCTAATCATTGCCGACCTGGAAAAAGCAGTGACCAATCTTAAGACAGACTCTTTGAACACCTCTGCATCAAAATACACCCACACTGCAAGGAGACGCTATTTCAACTACTTTGCAGCAGAGGCAGCATTGGCACGAGTATATCTTTACAAAGGAGACAAGGCAAACGCACTCAAATATGCCGAGAAAATAATTGAAGAGAGCGAAGTTGAAACAAACGGAGCATTTTTCTGGACCCATTTCACATCGCTGGAAACAACTTACGAATATGAGGTGAACCGTTTGTATACACCTGAACATATTTTCCAGCTTCGTCTAAACAAAATGGATGACATTGTGAAATACTATTTTACACAGTCTGCCGGAATCAACGCTTTGATGGTCAGCGACGAAAAGGCCGATGCCATTTACGAGAAAACCAGCAAAGGATATGGCAACGACTACAGGCTGTCAAAATCTTTCCTGTTTGACGGAGCATCCAAATACCTGTCCAAATTCTGGCAATACGAAAACGGCCCTCACAACAATACAATGCCAATCATCAGGAAAACAGAGGCTTTTTACATTGCTGCAGAAGTCCTGAAAGATACCGATCCAACAAGGGCCATCGAACTTCTTAACACAGTAAGGAGCTACCGCAAATTAGAAGATTTCCCGTTGCCCCTGACCCTTACTCCGGAAGAGATAAACCAGGAGATTTTCAAAGAGTACCGCAAGGAATTCCTTGGAGAGGGACAACTCTTTTTCTACTACAAAAGGCTCAACTTGCCTACAATCATTGGTGCAGGAGTACCGGCAAACCAAAACATTTATGTATTGCCAATGCCCGACAATGAAACGGAATTCGGAAACAGGAAATAATTTGAATCTAAAAAAAGAAAGATATCATGAAAAAACATAAAATATTGAACCTCTGCCTGGCATTACTCCTGATTTGGCTCACTGCATGCGAAAAAGAGGGTTTCTATTACCAAGACCAGGCAAGAATAAGGATAGAGGGCCCCTACAAATGGTCTGTGGGGACAGACTCACTAGAGTTCTCCTTTGTCACATCCCCTCCCGATGTAACGGAAATAATCATGGAGGCACAACTCCATATAATGGGCGTGGCATCTGCCACAGACAGGGTTGTTAACCTGTCTGTTTCACAAGAAAAGACAACAGCTGGCACCAACCACTACAGTTTCCCTTCGCAAGTTACAGTGCCTGCAAACCAACTCTCTGCAATCTTGCCGGTGACCCTCAAAAGGACAGCCGATTTGCAAGAAAACACAGTACGGTTGTACATAGAGGTTTCAGAATCAAAAGATTTCAAACCAGGTGTGAACGAAAGGAACCATATCCTCATAAAATGGAACGATATATTGTCGATGCCAAAAAACTGGGACGACCTGGAAGAGTTCTTCGGGGCCTTTAGCCTTGTAAAATACCGTTTCATAATCAACACTACAGGAGTATCCGAATTTGACACAAACACAATGAGTTGGGCACAGCTTATGAACTACAGGATAATGCTCAAGAATGCATTGGACCAATACAACGCAGCCCATCCGGAGAATCCTTTGACCGACGAGAACGGCCAGTTTGTAACATTTTAATCATGGAATCTTTAAAAACAAAGAAAATGAAAAGCTTTAAAATATACCACTGCCTGCTGCTATTAATGCTGCTGCCATGGATCTCTTCTTGCTATGTAGACCAAGGTAACTACGAATACACCAATATTTCAGACATCGAGATAGATACCACCGGTATGTCCGAAATAAGGGTGAAGCTGCAAAATGCAGAGATTGGCACAACCCTGAATGTGCTCCCAAAAGTGAACTACACAAAAGGAACATCAAGCCTGGAATACTACTGGGTCATATACCCCTACAATTACCAAGCTGTACAAGAGGGCAACGCAATCATTTACCCGGAGGCAGACACAGTTGGCAAAAACATTGAGCTAAACTGGGTTGTAGATGCAAATCCGGGCACATACAACATGCAGTTTGTAGCTCAGGACCCCGAAACCGGACAACGCACATTCCAGTGGTTTTACCTGAACATCCCAAGCAAAGGGACACGCTCCGGACTCTACATCTTGTCGGAATTTGACGGGAACACAGATATTGAGCTTTATGGCTCTGCAAGAGCCCTCATAATTGGAGGAGACCACCTTACATACAAATACTACAGCTC
>JAQWAL010000076.1 GCA_028707695.1 Bacteroidales bacterium
TAGACAGGTATTGTTTCAAGGTTTTATAACCAGAGGCACTTGCTTTTATGCAGGTGCCTTTTTTCAGGTGCAGGTGGTAGCTCTCTTTGCTTAGCATTTGATCTCTACTCCGCTGAAAGTTGCAGAGCCTCTTATTATGAGCCTGTAATTTGAATCTGCATCCCCCGGGCAACCATATCGTTTATCTTCAGTTCCGCTGAAAACAGAGCTTAGTTCGTTCTTGACCGTCCATCCCTCTTTCACGTAGATCTCTATCCCGCCAAAAGTGTTTTCTACATCTATGAAAGTATCTCCTGGTTCTATCTGTGTCCTTCTCAAATCCAGTATAGTCTCCCCAAACCTGTTCTTGATGGTGGCTCCTTTGAAAACAGGGTCCAATACAAGTTGTGTTACAGAACCGAAGGAGTTGTTGGAGTAGAGGTATCCGTTTTCTGATGTCTGGCTTGAGACATGCCTTTTTTCGTGTCTGCTGTGATTGTGGCCGGTGCTTTTTGGGCTTAGGGCCTTGCTTAGCAGTACTATGCCCACAAACACAAGGGCTACAGGCCAGTAAGTGTTAAGCCAGCTGTAACCTAACCTGGAGATATGGGGTATAAGGAAAAAGATACCGGTGCCGGCCAGTATGAGGCCTGTTGTGGTTTGTCTCCTTGCCAGTGATATGATCCCTATTGCCACCAGCAGCATCTGCCAGGATATCACTATCCTGAATAGTGACCTTTGGATGAATCCCAGGTTATAACCGAGTATGAATATACCCGCAAGGATGAATATGGCAGCGATGCCAAAGATTTTGTTGTTGTCGTCTGGGAAATCGTGCCTGTTTGCATTGTGGTTGTTCCCGTCGTCTATTATTTGCATATGGTTGTTGGTTTTAATTCGGAGGCAAAAGTAGCCTTGATATGTGTTTGGTGCCAGTGAAAGTAGACCGAAATATACAAAAAATCGATAAATGCGGTTAAAAAAACGATAAAAGCAGATTTAAATATCTATTTTTATTGAAACTTTTTTCTTTTGTATATGGCAGGCAACAATATTGAGTTCGATAATGTCTCTTTTGTATTTGATGGAAAGGTTGTGATTGATTCCTTTTTCCAATCGATACCTTCTGGTGAACATGTGGCTTTTATGGGTGAATCGGGAGCGGGCAAGAGTACTTTGTTGAATAGTATAGTAGGTTTGACAGTACCTGACAGTGGAACTGTGAATGTTTCGGGAATGGTGGTTGATCACACGAATATAGCAAGGATAAGGGCCTTATGTGCATGGATCCCTCAGGAGTTGTCGTTGCCTTACGGGAGTGTAGAGGAGTTGCTTGTTGCTCCTTATTCGCTTAAAGTGAATAAGATGTTGAAATTTGACAAAGAGAGGGCGTTGTCACTGATGGAACAGGTTGGTTTGGAGGCTTCAATTTTTGGAAAGCGTTTCGATACAATTTCGGGAGGGGAAAAGCAGCGTCTTGTGCTTATCTCTGCATTGCTGTTGGACAAGAAGATATTATTGCTGGATGAGCCTACCTCTGCTTTGGATCCTTTGAGCAGGGATAAACTTACAACTTTTTTGAAATCACTCGAAAACACTACCATAGTTGCCATAACCCACGATATTGGTTTTGCGGGGCAGCTGGACAGGATTATTAATTTGAAAAAGAATTGAAATGCAGACTCTGGAAATTTCTCTCTTCAACCTTTTCCTGGGAATATTGCTTGTAGCTATTCCTGCCTATATCCTTTACCATTACAAGGCCGGGCTTACCAAAGCATTGCTTGTTTCCACAGCCAGGATGGTTGTACAGTTGTTCTTGGTTGGGTTTTACCTGAAATACCTTTTTGACTGGAACAACCTGTGGGTGAACATAGCCTGGTTGTTGGTCATGATTGCTGTGTGTGCATTTGATTTGCTCAGGAGGGTCAAGTTATCTATTAAGGTGCTCTTTTTGCCTGTCTATGCAGTCATTCTTTTTTCTGTTTCGGTGGTACTAGTCTATTTTTTGAAAGGTGTGCTCAATCTGGAAAACATGTTCGAGAGCCGTTATTTTATTCCCATCTGTGGTATTATGCTGGGAAATGTACTCTCCTCCAATGTTATTGGCCTTAATGCCTTCTATGACAGGATTGTGCGTGACCAGCAGTTTTACAATTACCTGCTATGTAACGGTGCAACAATAGAAGAGGCTACCAGGCCATTTATCAGGGAGGCGTTGATAAAATCGTTCAATCCTACCATTGCCAATATGGCTGTCACAGGATTGATTGCCCTGCCAGGGATACTTACCGGCCAGATAATCGGGGGTAGTGCTCCGGATGTGGCTATCCGCTACCAGATTATGATAATGGTTATAATTGTTTCAACATCAATGATTGCCTTGTTGTTAAACTTGACATGGTCCTCCAGGTTTACATTGGACAGCCTTGGACGCTTCTGCAAAAATTCCGGAGATTGTTTTGCAGAAAAAAAATAATTCGTAGTTTTGCGAACAATAATTTGAAATACCAATTGGATGGATAACAAAAAAGAGTTGACGGCACGGCAAAAGCAGGTAGCTCGTTTTGCAAAGGCTTTGGGTCACCCTGTACGTGTGGCTATCGTTCAGATGTTGCTGGAGCAAAAGTGCTGTTTCCATGGAGATATGTCGGAGGTGATACCTGTTGCCAAAAGCACCCTGTCGCAGCACCTTAAGGAGCTCAAGGAGGCTGGGGTGATACAAGGGACAATCCATTTACCCAACGTAAAGTATTGCATCAACAAAGAGAATTGGCAGTTGTTGCAGATCTTGTTCGGGGAATTGTTTGCTGAAAAGGTCTCTGCAAACAATTGTGAAATTTGATTTTTTTTGGGATATTAGTTCGTATAATTGCGATTGACGAACATAAGATTGTTTATTAAATATTTTATAAAATGGCAAAGAGAGAGGGAATTAGTTTTTTTGAACGCTACCTGACGTTATGGGTGGCCCTTTGTATTGTAGCAGGTATTCTGGTGGGGCTTTATTTGCCCGGGATTCCGGAAGTGCTTGGAAAACTGGAATATGCCAATGTCTCTATACCTGTGGCTGTTTTGATATGGCTTATGATATACCCGATGATGCTCAAGGTAGACTTCAACAGTGTCAGGAATGTGGGTAAAAGGCCAAAGGGTATTGTGGTGACAGGTGTCACAAACTGGCTCATAAAGCCATTCACAATGTTCGGAATAGCATGGTTTTTCTTTTATGTTGTTTTCCAATCTCTGATACCCGCCAAACTTGCCGGGGAGTACCTTGCCGGTGCGGTGCTGTTAGGTGCTGCTCCTTGCACAGCAATGGTGTTTGTTTGGAGTTACCTTTCTAAAGGGGATGCCGCCTATACATTGGTACAGGTTGCTGTCAACGACCTTATTATATTGGTGGCTTTTATGCCTATAGTCGCTTTTCTGCTTGGTATCGGGGGAATATCAATCCCTTGGGATACCCTTTTCCTTTCTGTTGTCTTGTTTGTTGTAATACCTCTTGGAGCTGGTATCTTCACAAGGGTGAGTGTGATCAAAAAGAGGGGAATCGATTACTTCAACAATGTTTTTGTCAAGAAATTCAACAACATAACAATAGCTGGTCTTTTACTGACATTGGTAATACTCTTTTCTTTCCAGGGCGATACCATTCTTGCAAATCCCCTGCATATCGGATTGATTGCTATTCCATTGATAATACAGACTTTCCTGATATTCTTCGTAGCATATGGTTGGGCAAAAAGGTGGCGGCTTCCGCACAGTGTTGCAGCACCTGCCGGGATGATCGGGGCAAGCAATTTCTTTGAACTGGCAGTTGCAGTTGCTATTTCCCTTTTCGGGCTCCAGTCGGGTGCTGCTTTGGCGACCACTGTTGGAGTGCTTGTTGAGGTTCCTGTCATGCTGATGCTGGTGAATATTGCAAACAGGACCAAAAGTTGGTTTCCTGCTGTGTAATCGTGTAACTTAATGGTTAATTCAAATACTTAATTTATTTTCAAATGAAAAAAATCCTATTCCTGATCATTGGATCCCTGTTGTTGGGTTCATGTGGCAATTCGAGCAACCAAAACGAGTCATCCAATGAGGTGGCACAAGCAGAGGTGCAGGACTCCTCTTTGGTTTACATCTACTATTTCCATGGCGAAAAGCGTTGCAAGACCTGTAATGCCATAGAAGAAGTTGTTAGCAACTTCTATCAAAACAATTATGCCCAAAACGAAAAGGTCCTTTTCAAAGTTTTCACAATTGGCCAGGAACAAAGCAAAGCTTTGGAAGAGAAGTTCGAGGTTTCCTGGAGCTCTTTGGTAATTTCAAAAGGCGACAACTTCACAAACATCACAGACGAGGCTTTTGCAAATGCTGTCAATAACCCGGATACATTAACAACGCTGGTTGAGTCCGAGATTTTAAAAAGGCTGTAATTGATGGAGTGGCTGCAATATATAGTAGATACATATAAAAACGAGCTTCCTCTTTTGGCTGCGTTTGTGCTGGGGCTGATGACAGCAATCAGCCCTTGCCCTTTGGCAACAAATATCACAGCAACTGCCTATCTGAGCAAGAACATTACAAGAAAGAGGCGGGTTTTGGTGAACGGTGTGTTCTATACCCTTGGCCGGATGTTCAGTTACACTACCTTGGG
>JAQWAL010000077.1 GCA_028707695.1 Bacteroidales bacterium
AAGACTTATCGTCTGGTCAAGCAGAACGTTATCCGTATCGTCAAGCAAGTCTTCACCGTCAATAATCTCGTAGTTGAGATGAGACTTCTGTCTGATGACAAAGAACGAGTCGATAATGCTGATTCTATACAGCCTTGCAAGGTCATAGTACCCTTTGTCAAAGATTTAGAACGCATTCGGTTCGTACGGAATGTCATCCATAGCATTCATATCATGAACTTTAGCTTCCGTGATATGAATATAAGTCGGTATCTGAGTCACAACGTCAAACAACGTATGAACTTTGATCCTACCCTTTGTCTGTCGAAAGAATGCCCACTGGAACAAACTCAAACAGAGGTCAATGGTCGTGGAGTCAAACGCATAGAACTTTCCATGCAGGATGAACTCCCTATCAAGCCTCTTGCTCTGTGCAAGGTCGATCATATAGTAGGCGAACTCTTCGAACATCCTGTAATCCCGGTTGGAATTTGCATAAGAGACATTGCTAAGCTTTATGTCTCCAGTACCAAATCCGAGATGGTAACTCTTATTCTTGATGGCATCAATGATGCAGATGACTTCTCGAAGGCTGTCGCAGCTGGAAAGTTGTCCGAACATCATCACAAGAAGCTGGTTCCAGCATGTGAACGTCTTCACATACTTGTCTCCACCATACTTCTTGACGATTCCATCAAATATTCGCTTTGGCAAAAAATCAACGAGTTGACTGAAAAGGTACTTTCCGCTATTCATGCATGTCTGGATTATATTCAGACTGCAAAGATGGAGAATCAATTCAAATCGACACGCGCTGTTTTTTCTTATAACTAATTGTATAACTATATATTACAAAGAACTAATTTATTTTTTTTGGACACTAGGGAATAAATATTTTTTATAAGACACCTTGCTTATTTCAAGATCTATCATTTTTGCAAGGTCATCATTATGTTTATCAAAAAGTTTTAATATTGTCTCGCTTGACTCACATATACCTAAGAAAGAGTTTTTGATTGTTTTTGCCGTGATATAGGCTTTCCTTTCACGAAAATTTTGATAATGATTAAAGATCGTAGATTTAATACTATCGATAGAATTATTGATATGATTGGTCTCAAAAGCTTTACCGGAAGCTTTTCCGTGTTTGACATTCCACAAACTCGGTTCAATTTCTAATTTAGTACTGATTTGCGCAATTTTGCCATCAAGTGTAATTCGGGCTATAATCGGAGCCTTTCCACTCTGTTTTGTGGCATTTCTTTTAATAAAAAATAATACCTTAAATGTGCTTTTCATACCTTAAAATTTTATAATGTAAAGTTAGTTATACACTATTGAACTTTAGATATATGCACCCTAGACAAAACGCAATAAAAGGTTACAATTAGTGACCTATTTTGTGTTTTTACAATCCATCTTAGTCAATCAAGCTTGATGTTAGTTTTTGTGATCCAGCTGTCGTGACTCGCAGCTTTGTGGCTGCTTCGTCGGACCCTTATGCTTTTTACTTACCCACACAAAAACAGTTTTTTCGCTTCGCTCAACATTGTCTTTGTATTTATTCTCCATCGCTCCCAGGCTAGCTTGTCGCGCTGGATCATAGACATATGAAGCAATTGTCTTTGTATTTACGGTGATCCAGCTGTCGTGACTCGCAGCTTTGTGGCTGCTTCGTCGGACCCGGTGTCTTTTTACTTACCCACACAAAAACAGTTTTTTCGCTACGCTCAAAAATACGTTATTTATATGCGTCCACTCAATCATGCAAGCATGTTTCGTGGATGCATATAAACAACGAAGCCAAGCATTCGCTTGGCTTCTGTTTTTGTGATCCAGCTGGGGCTCGAACCCAGGACCCCAACATTAAAAGTGTTGTGCTCTACCTGCTGAGCTACTGAATCTTCCGTTTTGGGAGTGCAAAGATATGGTAACATTATTTTATTTCCAAATTTCTTTTAGAAAAAATTGTGAATTTGCTTATTTTTGTATGAAATTGTAATATGTACCAGATGAAAGTGGGTTGTGTGGAAAGTCAGTTTGTGTTGGAAATCAGATTTTTTTTGACAGATAATGCTATTTGTTTTAAAATGGTTGATTCTTCCTTTTTATTGAGTGAGTTTTCCATTACCATTGTGCCATTACCATTGGGCAGGAAGATTGAGGAGCTTGATACTATGAATAATGGCTCGGAAAAAGGGGAGAGGGTGGTTATTCATGAAGATTTGTGGGTACAAAAGGGGGCGTTGATCAGGAACAGGTTGCTGGCAAGGTTGGGCAAGGGGGAGGTGCTGTTTGCCCGAAAATGTAGTGTAAGGGAAATCGAAACTACGGCAGCCCGGGATTTTTTGGAAGAAAACCATATCCTGGGTTACTCACGGGCAAGATACAAATACGGGCTCTTTAACGGGGATAAAATGGTAGCTGTTGCAACCTTTTCGGCATCCAGGCCTATGATGCGGGACCATGGCCTTGTGGAGTCATTTGAGTGGGTAAGGTATGCTTCCTTAGGTTCGCTTAGGATTATTGGGGGTATGGGCAAGTTGTTATCCTTATTTGCAAGATGTATCAAACCACAAGAGGTGATGAGTTATGCCGATGCCGAATGGAGCGAGGGCGGGGCCTATTTGTCCCTCGGTTTTGAGATTGCAGGGAAAACAACCCCTGTTGGTTTTTATGTAGACAAGATCAGCTACGAACGTTTTCCAATGAAAAAGCTCCTGAAGGATAAGAAATATCGCAATCAGGAGCTTGACGAAGATTCTGCCGTATTACTTTTTAACTCGGGTAACTTTAAGTTTATCAGGACTTTCTCCTTTCTTTAAACCTTTCTTGTCCAGTCCTATCTCTATTGTGTCACCCATTTTGAATGAGCCACCTATAATTGCCTCGGCAAGTGGATCTTCAATATGCTTTTGTATAGCCCTTTTAAGAGGCCTTGCCCCGTATTGAGGGTCATAACCGGCATCGGCAACAAATATTTTGGCATCGTCCTTCAAAATAAGCTTGTAACCTGCCATCTCTACCCTGCGATAAAGATCGTCTAGTTCGATGTCAATTATCTTGCAAATATCCTCTTTTGTAAGGGGATTGAATAGTATCTGTTCGTCCAGCCTGTTTAGGAATTCCGGAGAGAATGTCTTCTTGAGAACCTTTTCAATAATGAAGCGGTTGTTGTCGGTTATGTTTCTTTTGGTAACGTTTGAGAATCCCATGCCGGCACCAAAATCCTTAAGTTCTCTGCTGCCTGCATTTGAAGTCATTATGAGCAATGTGTTGCGGAAATCAATATGCCTTCCGTTGCTGTCGGTCAAACGGCCTTCGTCCAATACCTGCAAGAGGATGTTGAAGATGTCGGGGTGGGCTTTCTCGATCTCGTCCAGCAAAATCACAGAATAGGGTTTCCTGCGCACCTTTTCACTCAGTTGTCCTCCCTCTTCGTAACCGACGTAACCCGGAGGGGCACCAATCAGACGGGAAAGTGCGAATTTTTCCATGTATTCACTCATGTCTATTCTTATGAGGTTCTCTGCCGAATCAAACAGGTATTCAGTAAGGATTTTGGCTAGCTGGGTTTTACCAACTCCCGTGGGCCCCAGGAAAAGGAATGTCCCGATCGGTTTGTTAGGGTCTTTAAGACCGGCCCTGTTACGCTGTATTGCCCGGACAACCTTATCCACTGCCTCGTCCTGCCCAATGATTTTGGTTCTGATCTGCTCACCCATTATATTGAGACGGTCTCCCTCTTTTTGGGCAAGGCGGTGAACAGGCACATTGGTAATCATGGAAAGTACCTCGGCAACATCATTTTCGTTTACCTCGTGCGGGTTTTGATTTTGTTCTTCATTCCATTTACTTTGAGCCTCTTCCAGTTCCTTTATCTTAACCACTTCGAGGTCCCGGAGCTCGGCAGCCCTTTCGTATTGGTTTAGGGCAACAACAGAACGTTTGTCTTCCCTTATCTGCTCCAGCTCCTGCTCAATCTTAGAAATAAATTCCGGTACCTTCAAATGCCTGAGATGTACCCGGGAACCGGCTTCGTCAAGGGCATCGATAGCCTTGTCGGGCAGGCATCTGTCTGTAATATATCTTTGTGACAATCTTATGCAGGCAATAAGAGCCTCTTCGGTATATTTGACGTTGTGGTGTTTTTCGTACCTCTGCTTGATGTTGGACAATATATCATATGTCTCTTCGTATGAGGTGGGGTCTACCATTACTTTTTGAAACCTTCTTTCAAGTGCACCATCTTTCTCTATGTACTCCCTGTATTCGTCAAGTGTGGTGGCGCCGATGCATTGTATCTCTCCCCGTGCTAGTGCGGGTTTGAGCATATTGGCTGCATCCAGAGAGCCGGACGCACCTCCTGCACCCACCAATGTATGCAATTCATCAATGAACAGGATTATCTGAGGGTTTTTTCCAAGTTCGTTAAGGATTGCCTTCATCCTCTCTTCGAACTGTCCCCTGTACTTGGTTCCGGCCACAATGGAACCAATATCGAGTGAGATTATCCTCTTGTTAAGCAGAGCCCTGGAGACTCTTTTCTGCGCTATCCTGATTGCCAAACCCTCTGCAATGGCAGATTTTCCCACACCTGGTTCCCCGATTA
>JAQWAL010000029.1 GCA_028707695.1 Bacteroidales bacterium
CTTTGCCGTCAACCTTTTCAGCCGCATCCTCGGCTTCATTTTCCAATGTAAAGTTTGCCAGCCGCACCAGATTCTTGAGGTTGTTCAGGGAATCGCCAAGCAACGTAGCCAGTTTGAAAGACTCCTTCCCTATCTTGTTGAGCAGCTCATTGCTTATGTAGTAATCGGCAATTTTGCGCAGCTCAACTTTGTACACTTCATTGTCCGTCCCTGCAATTGAAACCGATTCATCCAGCTTGGCCACCATTGCCTCAACTTCGTTGCGGAAAGTGGTAAAACATACCTCCACAGAGGGCAAATGGAACGAAGCATCCAGCCGGGTAGTTCCCTTTTCATCCATATCTGCTGCTTGCCCGTCCAAAACATCAATGTGTTTGAGCAATCCTTGTTCGGTCTTGGACTTGATATTGGCATTCATCTTGAAAAAAGAGACTTTGATCCTCTCCTTCAGGTTCATGTAAACCAAATCCATCCAAATCCTGTTCAGCTGGTTTTCCATATCGGCTTTCCATACCGCAGGAAACTCATCAAATTCCAACAAGATGGCACTGCTCTTCCTGGAAACGGATCCTAACCTCCTGGAGAGGATATTGGACTGTGGGCTTTGGATACTTGCCAGGTAGGCCACAATATCTTTTTTAAGGTTTTCCGGGATTTGGTTTTCGTAACGTGCAACAAAACCGTTGTTGGTCCTCTTTGCCTTTTCTATGGCTTTGGCAACCATATCACTCTTCCCTTTTGTTACCAGCAGGTTTTCCAATTCCCGTTCAACATTCAAATGCTCCAGGCTCTCTTGGTGAAAGTTTTTGTAAAACGTTTCCAGCTCCCTGATCCTGTTGTAGTAAATGTAGAAATATGCAGCCGGCTGCAGTTTGACCCTGACCTTGACGCTCTTTTGCAAAGCGCTGAACCTTATTAGCTTTAACCCCTTATGAATCCTCTGTACCAGAGAAAATGGTTTTAGCCTCTTGTAGTGCTCCCTCTCAAACTCCATCAATACAGAGGCAGGCAATTTCTTCAAAGCCAACTCTGTCTCCTTGAGGTAGGTTTTGACACCACCATGCAATTCTTCTATCTGCAGGCCCAGTGATTCAGATTTGTAATCATGGGTTATCTCGCACAAACTGGATGTAAACCCTACCTTGTCTCCTTTTCCCGGAATAGTGCCAAGCAGTTTGTCCAGGAACTGTTCCCTTTGAACCCGTATGTTTTCCAGGCAGGTGTTCACAAACTTGTCCGATGCAGCAGCCAGGTCATCCACAAGTGTCACAATATGGCTCCTGAGCGGTTCCTTTTCCGGCATATCCAGCTCTTTCAATTTTGCAAAATCGGGCAGTTCAAAAGGCAATTCAGCGCCTTGGCCACTCTCCTGGACTTCTGTCAATGATGTGATCCTGGAAAATGTAGAGTCGGCATGGACAAACAGGGTATTGCCCAACGTATTGGCAATGGTGTCTGTCATTTCAATCACCTCTTTGGTGTTTGAAGCAAGTCCCGGCATGTCCGTTATCACAAGGTTGCTCTGCCCGCACTCCGTTTGCATCAACTCATGCAGGGGTTTGTTTTCTGAATTGCCCACAACCTTCACCTGGCCATTTATCCTGAAATCGGCTAACATTGAGGTAATGACGTTGTTGTACCTCTCCTTGAGCCTTGGGTTTGCACACAGGGCCAGAACCCTCACTTTGGCATTGCGCCACCTGGAAGAAGATGTCAAGAAACGAACCAGATGCAATGCCAGAGGCAAAGAGTTACCTTCTCCCTGCCACCACACATCAATTGATTTGAACTCCTTGAATCCGTTGGCACTGTTGTATTTCAAAAATGCCATACTGTAATCCTGGTTTACCAGGCTCTTCATAAGCGATGTGAAAGGTTGGCTCTCCAATGGTCTCTTTGGCCACCCCATGAGCACAGTGTTTGGTTCAAACCCCGAAAAACCATAGACACTGCTGATAAGGCCTATCCCTTCATATATGTTGTTGCATTTGTGTTTCCTGGTGATGATCCCCTTGCTGTTGTCCAGCTGCTCGAACACTGTCTCTGCAGTACTGCCGATGGGCAGGTTCTCAATCAGGGCATCAGCTCCCTTCTGTTTACCATCCTCTTTGTCCTCATGGATGCTATGGTTTGGTTGGGTCACCAGTTCAAAATTGGTGAAAATCCCCAGTTTACCCACCAAATCCATTGCAAGGTTGGCCAAGTATGGCCTTTTCCTTACTCCTCCGCTGAAAACTATTATGTTGGGCCTCCAGTTACGGGTATTCTCTTCACTTTTTGCCAGTTTCATAAGTCCTGTTTTCACAAGTGAAAGCCACACACTGGAGCGGCTGTCCCCAGAACTCAGGTTCAGCTCCTTTTTGCGCAGGTACAAAAAGAGAGAGACAAGCAAAACTGCTGCAATACCCAATGCCATGATATCCAACTGTATCATAAGTATTATACATGCCAGGGCACCAATGATGCTCACCACCCTGGGTATCTTGAAGGATGGCCTGAAATCGCTGCTTGCCCAGCTCTCTATGGTGTAGGTGATGTTCAGGAATCCATAGGTTATGATAAAGAAGATTGTGACAACCCTTGCTATGGCATTCAGTTCTCCAATCAGGATTCCTGCCTGGGCAATAAGGTATGTAAATATAAGGGCGTTCCTTGGCTCCTTTGAAGCGCCGAATCCTTTTCCCAAAAACGCAGGGGCAATCCTGTCGTTTGCAACCGCCTGCAAAATCCGGGGAGCACCAAGTATGCTGCCCAATGCACTGGAAAGGGTTGCTCCCAGCACACCTGCCATTACCAATTGCGGCACCAAAGCAATATTGAACAAAACATTGGGGTCATTCACAAGTTTGTCACCATCTACCGTATACACAAAAAAGAAGGTGAGTGCAACGTATATGACCAAAGCAACCAGAATTGCCATTATCGTACCCATGGGTATTGCCTTCCTTGCATCTTTCAAATCCCCCGACATAGCAACCCCGGCTTCAAAACCGGTTACAGCGGGGAAAAAGATGGCAAAGAGGGTAATCCACGGCAAGGATTGCGGCATTGCAGAGATTTGAGGTGCAGAGGGCTGCATCCCGTGCCTGCCAAGGAACACAGACAATAAGGAGAGGACCATTATTGTCAGTATTATATATTGTGTCTTTATTGTCAATGATGTGCTTATAAAGGTGAGAACCAGTACTGCAAACAGGATTATGGAACCCATTATCCTGATGTTGTCCAGGGTTATCTCCATTCCAATAAGTCCCATGAAAACCTCTGCAAAACCTATCAGGTAAAGGCTCACACTCAAAGAGAGCCCGGCAAAGAGAGCCCACCCCAGCGTACCTCCTATGGGAAGTCCCAGGCTCCTGGATATTATATAGTATGTGCCTCCTGTCTCCACCCTTTTGTCGGTGGCAATGGATGCCACGCTCAACCCTGTGCAACCCGAGACTATATGGGCCACGAAGATTATTCCCAAAGTCCCTATAAGCCCCACCTGGCCTGTGATCCAGGGAAGCCTCAGGTACATTATGACCCCTAACAAGGTCAGTATGGAGGGGGTGAAAACTCCCCCGAAAGTTCCGAATCTCTTTACTTTTGCCATATGTTACTGCTCTTTTGCTTCTGGTTGAATAATATGGATATCCCTTTGAGGGAAAGGTATCTCTACACCTTGTTTTTTGAACTCTGCAAAAATCGCATAATAGAGTTCGCTTTTCAATATCCTGGGTTTGTCAGAAAAATCCCTGCTCCAAACCAACAGACTGAAATTTAGGCTGCTGTCGGCATATTCATCGAACCTCACGTATGGTTCCGGGCTTTCCATAACCCCTTTGTTCTTTTTGGCAACCTCCACCAATATCTTCTGCACTACCAATGGGTCCTCCTTGTAAGATACTCCAACCGGCACGGTTATCCTCACCCGCCTGTTGTTGTGGCTCCAGTTTACCACCCTTTTGTTTATCAGGTCCGAATTTGGCACAATCACGGCAATATTGTCGTTTGTGAGGATTGTGGTGGCCCTTCCGGAAACTTTTATAATATTACCCTCCAGCCCCTCTATCTCTACCCTGTCTCCTACCTTTACAGGTCTTTCAAAAAGGATTATCAATCCGCTGATGAAGTTGTTTGTTATCCCCTGCAATCCAAATCCTATACCTACCCCAAGGGCACCCACCAGCACACCAAGAGCACTCAGGTCAATCCCGGTTGTCTGGAAAATGACTATGAAACCCACCACAATAAGGATGTACTGGATAATCTTGCCAACACTCTCTGCAACCCCCACATCTATATTGTACCTTGGGAATATCTTCTTGACCAGCAAGCTCTTGATTTTCCCCGCAAAAAAGAACAACAGCAGCAACGATAACACCAGCCACAAAAATGTTTTTGTGGTGAAATCTGAGCTTCCCAATGTAAAGAGGCGGTAGTTGATGGCGTTTTCCAGCCACTCCAAAGGTTCTTCAATACTTTTCATCTGACGTTCAAAGAAATTAAAGTAAGGTTTATCCAATAAAGATATGAATAATAATCTTAACTTTATTGCCGCAAAAAACAAAAAAATGGAACAAACCCCAATGATAAGGAAGGCTTCGGGCGATGCCCAGCCATTCAGTGCCAAAAAATTCAAAGAGTCCCTGCAAAGGTCGGGGGCCTCCCGGAGTGTGATAGACCAGATAGCCGGTGAAATTGAGAAATGGCTTTTAGAAGAGACATCCCGGCTGGCAAATGAAAAAAGGTCAGGGGAAGCTATCCCAAGCAGGGCCATCTACAAAAAAGCCTTTGCAATGCTTCGCAGGAAAACGGTAAGTAATGCAGCCCGTTACAAACTCAAGAATGCAATGATGGAGATGGGTCCAACCGGCTATCCTTTCGAACATTTCATTGGGGAGATATACAAATTGCTGGGCTACCAAACCGAAGTTTCACAAATCCTGGATGGGGCCTGTGTAACCCACGAGGTAGATGTGGTTGCAACAAAAGGGAAACACCAGCGCTTTATCGAATGCAAATACTACAGCAGTACCGGCAAGAATGCAAATGTGCAGGTACCTTTGTACATCCGTTCCAGGGTAAACGATATCATAGCCAAAAGGGAGAGCCTCTCCCAATACAATGGGTACACATTTTCCGGCGGGATTGTCACTAACACCCGTTTCACAGCAGATGCAGAGGCCTACGGGCTTTGCTCCGGGTTGCACCTTTTGAGCTGGGACTTTCCCAAAGGCAACAGCATAAAGGATATCATAGACAGAGAGAGGATTTTCCCTGTTACCTCAATCACCCAGCTTACAATCGCCCAAAAAAAGGTGCTCATGGATTCCGGTATTGTAATGTGCCGGCAGCTTCTGGACAATAAAAAAGCCATTGACTCCCTTGGCCTCACAGCCAAAAAACGTCAAAAGCTTATGGATGAAATCCGGGATTTGTGCGGTTAACCGTTCAGCTTATTATAGTCCAAAAGGAATTTCTCCAGCCCCGAGTCAGTTAACGGGTGTTTGAGCAGCCCCATTATTGCGTCCAAAGGACATGTGGCCACATCTGCACCGGCCTCAAGGCATTGGATTATGTGCATGGTGTGCCTTATGGATGCTGCCAGCACCTCGGTGCGGTAGCCGTAGTAGTTGTAAACATCCGCTATCTGCCTTATCAACGCTATCCCGTCTGTAGAGATATCGTCCAGCCTGCCCACAAACGGCGACACATAAGTTGCCCCCGCTTTTGCTGCAAGCAAAGCCTGTCCAAGCGAAAAGACAAGTGTGCAGTTGGTTTTGATCCCGTTCTCACTAAAGTAACGGATTGCCTTGATCCCCTCCTTTGTGCACGGCACCTTGACAACAATTTGGGTGTGCAAGGCAGCCAGCTCGGTACCCTCTGCAATCATCCCTTGGTAATCGGTCGCTATTACCTCTGCACTCACATCACCCTCCACTATGTTGCAGATATCCACATAGTGGTTCTTTATGTTCTCCTCCCCTCTGATGCCCTCTTTGGCCATCAAAGATGGATTGGTGGTAACACCGTCAAGGACACCTAATTCGTTGGCCTCCCTTATTTGGTCCAGATTTGCAGTATCAATGAAAAATTTCATGGAGTTGTATTTTGATGGTTAGAAAACAAATGAACTGTAAGGCAAATATACCACTATTTTTTGACTAACTTTGTTTTCGGGGCTAGTGCATTGAAGCATTGCAGGCCTTTTTCAAATTAGTTTTTTATAAATAAAAATAGATAGTATGGACAACAATCTGGTGGTTTTGATCATGGCCGGTGGTTCCGGTGAGAGGTTCTGGCCACTCTCCACAAAAGAGAGGCCCAAGCAATTGCTAAAGCTTGTAGACAAAGAAAAATCACTCATCCAAATGACTGTGGAGCGGGTTGCCCCAATGGTTCCGCTTTCCAATATATTCATTGCAACCAACTCCGTGCAGGCTCCTGCAGTCATGCAAGAGCTTCCGGAATTGCCAAAGGAAAACATCATAATTGAACCGGCATTCAAAGATACAGCTGCTGCCATAGGTTTTGCCTCTTTAATCATTGAGAGGGTTTTACCCGGCAGCACCATGGCTGTGCTTGCCTCCGACCATCTCATTAAAGACAACCAAAATTTCCGGGCAGTACTTGCAAAAGGTGTTCTTTGTGCTCAAAACCAAAATGCAATTGTCACCCTTGGCATCAAACCAACCTACCCGGAAACCGGTTACGGATACCTGGAGACCCCGGCCGGCACTGTCACATCCCTTGAAAATTTGGGTAATGGAGAGGTTGCAGAGCCAGTCAAGGTCCTTCGTTTTTGTGAAAAACCGCCAATAGAGCAGGCCAGGCAATATCTTGAGGGGGGCAGCCACCTTTGGAACAGCGGTATGTTCATCTTCCGGACAGAGGTAATGATGGATGCCTTTGCCAGGTTGTTGCCGGCCCATTACCAAACCTTGCAACAAATTGCCTCTTTGGGTAATGACATGAGGGACCCCGTAAACGACAGGCTAAACCGGCTCTTCTCTGCTTTCCAAAAGATCTCGATAGACTTCGGGATCATGGAAAAGTTCGAAAACACAATGGTTATCCCCTCCGATTTTGGCTGGAACGACATTGGCAGCTACCCCGCCCTGGCAGATGTCTTCCCCGGCAACCAAAACAACTCAGTTGTCAACGGTACAAATGCCAAAGAGCTGGAATCTTCCAACAACATAGTGATCAGCACCACAGGCAAACAAATCTCCATTCTTGGCATCCACGACACAATAATTGTGGAAACACCGGACAACATCCTCATATGCAGCAAAAAAGAAGCCCAAAACATCAAAAAGCTCCTCTAACCCCGCCAGGGAGCACCCCTCCCGCCAGGGAGCACCTCTCATCTTTTTTCACATAAATTTAAAAATCAAATACTTAAACATACTACCTCTGCACTTGTCACATTAAACCACTTAATATCAACAATATGTGAAAAAAGATGAGAGGTGAAAATTATGAACTGGAAACATACATTCGCAATAATTTGGTCGGGACAGCTGTTCTCTACATTGAGCAGTTCTGTTGTAGGTTATGCCGTCATATTCTGGCTTAGCATCAAGACTGGTTCTGCAGAGATACTAGCCCTCTCTACAATTGCCACCCTGCTTCCGCAACTGGTACTGGGCTTGTTCACGGGAGTTTATGTAGACAGATGGGACCGCAGGAAAACCATGATATATGCAGACCTGTTCATAGCCCTTAACTCCGGATTGCTGGCTCTGCTATTCTACACCACAAACGGTGAGTTGGACCTAATATACATATACCTGTTGCTGGCCCTCAGGTCGGTAGGAAGTGCCTTCCATATCCCTGCAATGCAGGCCTCAACACCGCTGCTGGCTCCGGAGTCACAACTTATGAGGATAGCAGGTATAAACCAAGTCATCTTCTCTTTGAGCACAATTGCAGGCCCGGCAATTGCAGCGGTTTTTGTAGCATCCATGAACATGACATCCGTTCTTCTTGCAGATGTCGGCGGAGCCGTTATTGCAGTTGTTTCGCTTCTTTTGGTAAAAATCCCCAACCCGGTAAAGGACAAAGAGGCTATCCCTCACCTCAAAAGGGAAATAAAAGAGGGGTTCCACGCCCTGGCATCCAACCAAACAATCAAATGGCTCTTCCTGTATATAGTCCTTGCAACCTTCTTTATCATGCCTGTGGCCACAATGTTCCCTCTGCTTACACTGGACCATTTCAACGGCGATGCATACAAAATGAGTCTTATAGAGATAGTATGGGGGGTCGGTATGCTGGCAGGCGGAGGAATCATGAGCCTTTCGGTCATGAACAAAGCCAACAAGGTGAAACTCATAAACTACATGTATATTGCCCTGGGCCTGACATTTGCCCTTTCCGGCATACTCCCGCCCCATGGATACCCCGTTTTTGCAGCACTCACAATAGCCGGGGGAGTTGCAGCTGCAATTTTCCACGGATCATTCACGGTAGTTATGCAAACCTCCCTGGACCCCGCCGTAATGGGCAGGGCATTTTCCATTTTCGACACCTTCTCCATGCTGCCGGCAATGGTAGGCTTGCTGCTCACAGGATATATAGCAGACACCCTGGGGATAACGACCACCTTCATCACATCGGGCACAGCAATAGTAATGATAGGGCTCCTCTCATCAATCACGCCTGCTTTGAAAAATTTTACTAATTTTAAGGAATGACAGATACAGACAAAACCATACTTGTAACAGGAGGCACCGGGTCATTGGGCACTGCTCTGGCCTCTGTTTTGAAAGAGAGAGGTGCGCAGGTACGCATCTTCTCAAGGGATAAGTCCAAACAAGAGAAAATGCGCCTCAACTATCCAACATTCAATTATATCCAAGGAGATATTACAGACCCCCATGCCCTCACAAATGCACTACGGGGATGCAACTATGTAATCCACACTGCAGCAATGAAAGATGTAAAAGGATGCGAAGAGAACCCCCTGGAAGCAATAAAAGTGAATGTGCATTCCACCCAAATGCTTTTGGAAGCTTGCGAAAAAGCCGGTGTCGGCAAAATAGTGCTGGTAAGCTCGGACAAAGCTGTGCTACCCTCCGGCGCAATGGGCATGACAAAAGCGTTGATGGAAAAATGTGCAATTGCATACAAACCCCACAACCTTGCCATAACAATAGTAAGGCTTGGCAACCTGTTGGGCTCTGCCGGCACGGTGCTCCCTATTTTCATCAACCTGGCAAAGCAAGGCAAAGTGCTCACAGTAACAGACCCGGCAATGAGCCGTTTCCTGATGACCCCCCAAAGCTCTGCAAATTACATCATGGATGCACTTGAAAAAAGCCAGGGCAACTCCATCGTATTGCAAAAAGTACAATCCTACACCCTGGAATCACTTGCAAGGGCAGTTATAGAACTATACCACCCAACAGCAAAATCCGATCCCTCATCTGCAATAACAATAACAGGAGCTGCAGCAGGGGAAAAACTCTACGAAACCATGGCCACAACAAATGAGCTCCAAAAAGGCAGAGCTATGGGCACAGGGTACATAGAGATTCCCTTTGCAAACACAATGCAACCCAAACAAACACCAAACCAACTCCGGTATAACAGCGATTACAACTCCCAAACAACAGGAAAGGCAACCGTTGCAGAACTCCAAAAGATTATCATCCAATATGAAACAAGACAATTATAGTTCAAGGTTCTACAAAACAATAGCCAAGTTCACCGCAGGATTCATAAACGCAACACGGGACAACCTGGACACCAAAATAGACTCAATGCTGGAAGGACTTACAGAGGTGCTTGGGCTGGGCAGAGCCATGTTTTTCCAACTCTCACAAGACCAATCCTACATGAGCTGCACCCATGAACATCATCTCCCCGCCCTAAAGCCGGCCAAACCTTACATGCAAAACCTGAGCCTCCGGAAATACTCATGGTGGGGGAAAATGATACTCAACCAACCTCATATCGTAATTGAAAACACTTCCGGACTAGGCAAGGAAGCAACGGCAGAGAAGGTCATTTTCAAAAAAAACGGAGCCAATGCCATAATCGCAATCCCATCCAAGTCAAAAGGCAAGATTAATGGTTTTTTGGTATTGGAATCTGCAGTTATATCACATTGCAACCAAGAGGATGTACTGAGTTTATTGCAGATTGCGGTGACCACAATAATTGACACACGCCTCAAAATTGAAAGCGAAGAGAAGCTGGAGAGGCTGAACAGGCTTCAGGAGCTGTTGCTCAAAATTGCAAGCATATATATAAATGTACCGCAAGCCCGGCTAAACATGGCAATTGACAACTCCATAAAGGAGATTGCACAGTTTGTCGACGCAGACCGTTGCTACATTTTCGACTACAACTTCAAAGAGGGCTACACCACCAACACACACGAATGGTGTGCACAGGGAATAACCCCCCAAATAGGCAACCTGCAAAAAGTCCCGTTGGAACTGCTTTCGGAATGGGTTGCCCTCCACAAGAAAGAGGAAGCCTACATTATCCACGATGTATCCCAGCTACCCTACGACGGACCCAATGGAGTGAGAGGCCTGCTGGAACCGCAAAACGTGAAGAGCATAATGACAGTCCCCATGACAGACCATGGAAACCTCATAGGTTTTGTAGGGTTCGACTCTGTACGCACCCACCATATCTACACAGATAAAGAAAAATCTCTGTTGGCATTTTTTGCGCAAATGATATCACTTGTAAAGAAAAAGGGGAAAACGCAACAAGAGTTGTCCGGCAACACACAATTTGCAAACGGAAACAGCGGGCAAGAGCCTTCACCAGACAAAGGGACACCACCTGTACAAAATACCGACATCATAAACACGACACTTGAAACATGCACCACAATCTTCCCGGTTGCAGTGGAAAAAGGTGTGGAAATAATACTTGACACCGGCGAACCTATACACAGGAACGCTGTTGCAGACCATAACCTGATTGGGCAACAACTCACCACCCTCATATATGAATCCATGGAATCACCTGGAATCAAAGAGATTGTTGTAAAAACAAGCTGCAAGATGAACCAAGGAACCAACGTCACATACACATTTTGGGTAACAGGATCCCAAACCAACAGTTTTTCAGTTGATGCAACCATAATCAGGAATCCCGGGGAGAGCAGCAAAAAAGAGAAATTCCACGATATGCGGCTCCTGTTGGTAGATGACAACCAAAAAAACAGGGTGATGCTTCAAAAGCTCTTTACAAAATGGGGGATACACTGCACAGCGTGCGAAGATGGGCTTGAGGCGATAAGGCTCATAAAGATATCGGAACCTTTCAATGTAATGGTAATAGACTACTGGATGCCGCTTATCAACGGAGTCAACACAATAAAGATGATCCACCAGGACCCATCCATGGAAAAAACCAAAATCCCTGCAATAATGCTGGGCAGCCCACAAAACATACCATTCACCAACAACGAAATCGTAAGTTTCGGGATTCACTGCCAACTCCCCAAACCCATCGATAGCGAAACCATTTACAACTGCCTCAAAGGCATTGAAACCAAAACCAGATGAACAGAGAAGAGAGCAAAAGGCATTTCGACCACCAAGATATGTTGGCAAGGTTTGGCAACGATGCAGAAATGACCAAAGAGATCATGGAATCCCTTGTCCACGAAATGCAAGAAAGCATAAATGCAATAGAAAGCAACTACAAAAGTGACAACACCCAGGTTGCCACAAGGAATGCCCATACCATAAAAGGGATTGCACTAAACATGAGTTTCGGTATTTTGGCACAAATTGCACTACAGCTAGAACAATCAATAGCCAAAGGGAAACCAGACCAAGCTTTCCTTTTGAAAAAACTCAAGGAGGAGTGGGAATTACTGCAAACAATGATCCACTGAAAGAGGCCCCTTTATAAACACAGTCTATTGTTCCATAGTTTTAATCTGTTTGATTTATATTTCTGCAATACCTATCTTTGTGTCAGAAATAATAAAGAAACAATTAAAAATATAACAAAATGAAAACATTAGATTACATTCGCTTAGATGCTCAAGGAGCAGAATCAATTTCAAACGAACTAAAACAACTGTTGGCAGACATACAGGTATTCTATACCAACCTTCGTGGCCTGCACTGGAACATCAAAGGAAAACAGTTTTTCCAACTACATGAGAAATTCGAAGAGTTGTACGACAACTTCAACGAGAAGGCAGACGAAATTGCAGAAAGATTGTTGGTACTTGGAGTAAAACCGGAAAACAAATTCAGCGAATACCTCAAAATCGCAAAGATAAAGGAAGTAGACAATATCTGCGATGCACAGGAGGCCATCAAATATATCCTGGAATCATTCAAATATTTCATAGAACTGGAATACAAAGTTCTGGAAACCGCATCCCAGGCAGGTGACGAATCCACAGTTGCAATCATGAACGACTACATCAAGGAACAAGAGAAAATGGTTTGGATGTTCAGCGCAACCCTGTCATAACCAACATATGCACATAAACCCCAAAAGGGAAAAGCATATAAAACATAAAAACAAAAACGGCCGGTTTGTAAATCGGTCGTTTTTTTATTCAAAATTACTTATCTTTATGTAATGAACCAATTAACCTGCTAATAAACACACAAATATGAAAATCCACGAATATCAGGCAAAAGAATTCTTCACACAATACGGAATTCCTACGGCAGACGGGATAGTTTGCCGCAATGCAATGGCTTGTGCAGATGCCTATAAAGAGCTGCACTCCCCCAAGGTGGTAATTAAAGCACAGGTACTTACCGGAGGCAGAGGAAAAGCTGGCGGGGTAAAACTCGCATCGGGAGAAGACCAGGTAGTGGAAGTTGCCTCTTCAATCCTGGGCATGGACATCAAAGGTTACAAAGTGGACAGGGTAATGGTTGCAAAAGCGGTGAACATAGAGAGTGAATACTACATAAGTCTGGTGGTGGACCGCAACACCAAATCGGTAGTGCTCATCATGAGCAAAGAGGGGGGGATGGATATAGAGGAGGTTGCTGCCAAAACACCCGAAAAGATATTCCGCATCCCAATAGATCCATTCACCGGCATACCAAATTTCCTGGCAGCAAGGGCTGCAAGGTTGCTGTTCGATAACGAATCAATTGTAAAGCAAGCCATACCGGTAATCCAAAAGATGTACAAACTATTCACAGAAAAAGATGCATCTCTGGTAGAGATCAACCCAATGGTCGTCACAAAGGAGGGAACACTGCTGGCAATTGACGGCAAGATGAACTTCGATGACAATGCCCTTTACAGGCAACCTCTTGTAGAATCACTCTTTGAGCCCAATGCAGAGGAAAAAACAGAACAAATGGCAAAATCCAAAGGATTCAGTTTTGTCCACCTGGGTGGCAAGATAGGATGCATGGTCAACGGAGCCGGCCTGGCAATGTCCACAATGGATACAATAAAACTATATGGTGGCCGGCCTGCAAACTTCTTGGACATCGGAGGCAGTTCCAATCCAAACAAAGTGATAGAAGCAATGAAATTACTCTTGGCTGATACCAATGTAAAAGTAGTGCTTATAAATATTTTCGGAGGAATCACCAGGTGCGACGATGTCGCCCGTGGCCTGCTGGAAGCATTCAAAGAGATAGAGACCAATATCCCGGTTGTGATAAGGCTCACCGGCACCAACCATAAAGAGGGGCTTGACCTTCTAAAGGACTCTGCATTCCATAGTGCCTCCACAATGGGACAGGCAGTACAAAAAGCAGTTGAGCTAAGCAAATAGAGAACACCTAACCTTAATTATAAAAACCAATAACGATGAGCATACTTGTTAACAAAGATACCAGGCTGGTAGTACAAGGGATAACCGGTCGCGACGGAGGGTTCCACGCCTCCAAGATGAGCACTTACGGAACCAAGGTAGTGGCGGGAACCTCTCCCGGCAAAGGTGGTTCAAAGACAGACAACGGTGTCCCGGTGTTCAACAGTGTACACCAGGCAGTGGAAAACGAAGGTGCAAACACCTCAATAATATTCGTGCCGGCACCCTTTGTAAAGGATGCAGTCATGGAGGCTGCAGATGCGGGAATATCACTTATTGTCTGCATAACAGAAGGTGTCCCAACACTGGATGTGGTGTACGCCCAAAAATACGTGCACAGCAAAGGGTCCCGGATGATAGGTCCAAACTGTCCGGGGCTCATCTCCCCCGGCAAAAGCCTTGTGGGGATAATGCCGGGCAATATTTTTTACGAAGGTTCTGTCGGAGTCATATCACGTAGCGGCACACTCACATACGAAGTGGTTTACAACCTCACCCAAAAAGGGATGGGGCAATCCACGGCTGTAGGTGTGGGGGGAGACCCTGTGGTAGGCCTCTATTACAAAGAGCTCCTGGAGATGTTCCAAAACGATCCCGATACATCTGCAATAGCACTCATCGGTGAAATCGGCGGGGATGCAGAGGAGCAGGCTGCAGCCTACATCAAGGAGTTTGTCACTAAACCGGTGGCGGCATACATTGCAGGCAGCACAGCCCCCGCAGACAAAAGGATGGGCCATGCCGGTGCCATCATTTCCAGTGGAAGCGGCAGTGCAGCAGAAAAAAAGGCAGCCTTTATGGCTGCCGGGATACCTGTTGCCCAGGAACCTTCACAAATTCCGGAGCTACTCAAACTTAAATGATATTATTCTGCCTGGGTGGCATCTACAAATGTACGTGCCCCCAGCTCTTGGTCTAGCATATACATTGCAGCACCGTTATCACCTACAAGCTTGAGCTTGTCCAGTATTTCCAGTGCGCTCTCCTCCTCCTCTGCCTGCTCGTCTATGAACCATTGTAGCATGTTGGCGGTAGCGTGGTCGCGCTCTTTCAAAGCCACCTCGTAGCAATTGTGGATCATATCCGTAACCTTGCACTCATGCTCATATGTGCTTTCGAAAATCTCCTTTACACCGGCCCATTCAGTCTCTACCCTTTCAATGGGTTCAAGTTTCATTTCTCCACCACGTGCAATCACATAGTCAAAAATCTTCATTGCATGGGATACCTCTTCCTGGTACTGTACCCTCATCCAATTTGCCAATCCGTTTAGTCCTTTCCCTGCCAGGTAGGCAGACATGGAAAGGTATAGGTATGCACTCCAAAACTCAGCATTTACCTGCTTGTTCAGGATATCCTGTACACTTTTCTTAAATCTCATGTTTTAAAAGTTTTTGTTGTTAATAATTCTCTTGTTTGGTCTGTAAAAATACAAAAAAAAATCAAGAAGGAAAAGTAATGGTGAACCTCGATCCATACCCAACCTTAGATTCCAGGGAAATGGTACCTCCCATGTGATAAACAAACTCCTTCACTATGGACAACCCCAAACCGGTACCACCGTAAACCCTGTTGTTTTCGGTATCTACCTGTGTGAACCGCTCGAATATCTTGGATTGCTGGTCTTCCGGTATTCCTACCCCGGTATCCTGCACAAAAAGCTGCACCTTGTCCGGCAGGTATTTGAAGCCAACCTCTACATAACCCGAAGGGGTAAACTTTATTGCATTGTTTATCAAATTCACAAGAACTTGTTGCAGTTTGATCTTGTCATTGCATATAATGTAATTTTCCACCTCCGGAATGGAGAGTTTCAGCTCTGCCTTGCAGTTCTGTTTGCTGAAAAAGAGCCATACCTCCTTCACTAAAGATACCAAATCGAATTTCTCTTTGTATATGTTTATCTCCCCTGCCTCAATCTTGGCCATATCCATCACATCGTTTATTGCATAAAGCAATGTATGGGCACTTTTGTTCACTATACCAAGGTACTCCTGGTGCTCCTTGTTGGTTACTTCGGTCAAAAGCAGCTCTGTGAAACCTATGATACCGTTAAGTGGAGTCCTTATCTCATGGCTCATGTTGGAGAGGAATGCAGTCTTTACACGGTTATTCTTCTCTGCCTGCTCCTTGGCCTGCTTGAGTCTTTTGAAAGCTGTAAGCTTTTCAATGTAAATCCCTATTGTATTGGCAAAAATCTCGAACAACTCAAGGTCTTCCTGGGTGTAGGCATCCGGATTGTGGTAATCCTGCACGGCGGCAACACCTATGACCTCTTTCAAAGAGGAATCCATCAAAGGAGCTCCCATCCACACAGGGGAGTCCACACCGTAAAGCTCCAGTTTGAAATATTTGTTCACCTCCTTCTCGTTTTCACTTGTAAGCAGCATCCCCTTGCCTGTCAGCCTCACATATTCGGTAAGGGAGTGGTCCAGTTGCTCCATATGCTCGCTGTCAACACTCTCATATTCGTCTACATAGTAGGGGAAATTATACATCTTTTCATTCTTGTGGTACAAGGCTATATAGAAATTGTCTGCATTGATCACCTTTTTCATATGGAAATGAACCTTCTCCAAAAAAGAATGAAGGTCACTCTCCACACCCGACAACCTGGACAAATGCAACAAGACATCCTGCAACACCCTCTTTTTTGTGACCAATGTCACATCCCTTACTATGGCACCAACCCCAACCTGCCCCTTTTCAAGCAAAATCGGGAATTTTGTTGTCTCTTTAATCTTACCCCCCGTCCTCTCTTCAAACTTGACCACCTCCCTGCTTTCAATCACCCTTCTGTCAGATGCCTCATATTCAGATGCTGTCTTGCTGTCAAAAAAAGCCAGGTCGGTCTTGCCAATCACATCCCTGCGTTTTACCCCCACATCTTTGCAAAACCTGTCGTTCACCTCTACATACCTGAGATCATGGTCTTTCATGAACATGGCATCTTCATTCATATTCATGAAGGAGTTATGCCTCACCTCCCCATCCATAAGCTCCCTTTTTATCTTGTGGTTGTCCATCCTGTATAGCATCAACCGGCCCACCAATACAGAAAAGAGCGGCATCAAGGTAAGTGCCACAGGAGTTATCTTCCTGAATGATTCCATCCTGAGTTCTTGGTCGCTAATCAAAAAAAATGAGAGCACCATCAAGATATGTGCCAGCAAACCAATCAAAAAAAGTTCCGGCAAATAATAACGGCCCTTCCTCCACTGAGGGCGGAACCTCTTCCACACCATACCAACCAATGCAGAGGAGAGTATCACGGAAACTCCCATCCACACTCCTGCCCCGCCCATCCATATACGGTAAAGCGAAGCAATAACGGCAGCAATCAATGTAGAAACCGGGCTGAAAAAGAGACCCGCATTAAGCATCAACACAGAACGGTTGTCAAAAACAAGCCCCGGTACAAATTTCCAGGTGGTCACCATCAACAGCACGCAAATGGCACCCAATACAAGCCCGGCCAGAATATGGTTCTTCCTCTTTTTGAAGGTAGCCTCATCTGCCCAAATCAAATCGTATAGAACAGTGACAAACAGTAGGATTGACACATTCTGCAATAGACCGATAAACAGCTCTGTAGTCATACGACAAATCTAAGTAAAAAACTCCATATAAAAATAAGCAAAAGGTAAAAAAATCATATTGTTTGTCCATTTTAAACACTGTTACAACTTATATGTTTATACCATATCAGTTTAATAGAGAATATGGAACAAAAAACAATAAAAAAGGAGTTTCCCGTGACAGGGATGACCTGCGCAGGATGCGCAATGGGTGTGGAAAAAAGGCTGGCATCTACAGAAGGAGTAAAAAGTTCTGCAGTCAACTTTGCCGGCAAAAGCGTGATCCTGGAGTTCGACCCGCTTGTAACCAACCCCGGTAAACTAAGGCAGAGTGTACAGGCAATAGGTTACGACATCATTACCCAAGAGCCGGAAGAGGCAATGGAAACAAGGGAAAAGATAGAGAAGGACAATTACCGCAAACTCAAAAGGAGCACCATACTGGCTTGGACATTTTCAATTCCCATAATGGTTGCATCCATGTTTTTCATGCAGCACCATTTCCTCAATATCCCAATGATGCTGCTCTCCATACCGGTGCTTTTTATCTTTGGAAAGGATTTTTACATAAAAGGGTACAAATCTGTTACCAAAGGTGCTGCCACAATGGATACCCTGGTTGCATTAAGCACTGCAATAGCATTTGCCTTTAGTGTGTTCAACACGTTCAATCCCCAATTCTGGTCCAGCAGGGGCATAGAGCCTATGGTCTATTACGAAGCTGCCACCATGATTATTGCATTTGTTTTGCTGGGAAGGCTTCTGGAAGAAAAAGCCAAAGGAAACACCTCATCGGCAATAAAGAAACTGATGGGGTTGCAGCCTAAAGAGGCAACAATCATTGTAGACGGAGTTGCAACCATAGTCCCGATATCTTCAATTGCAAAAGGAGATATAATAAAGGTCAGGCCGGGAGAGAAAATCCCCGTGGATGGCACCCTTGTATCGGGCGAATCTTATGTAGACGAAAGCATGATCACCGGAGAGCCTGTCCCTGTGATCAAAACAGAGGGCAGCAAAGTTTTGGCAGGCACCATAAACCAAAAAGGGAGCTTTGGATTCTCTGCAGAAAAGGTCGGGGCAGAGACACTTTTGGGGCAAATAATTAAAACCGTGAAAGAGGCCCAAGGCAGCAAAGCCCCAGTCCAGAGGATTGCCGACAAAATATCCGCAATATTTGTACCGGTGGTACTTGCAATTTCGGTTGTTACATTGGTAACTTGGCTGT
>JAQWAL010000030.1:0-8083 GCA_028707695.1 Bacteroidales bacterium
AAGTTCATGGAAGATTGGGTTTACCATTACCTGCGATATCCACAGGATGCCATAGCACTTGGAATACAAGGAAGGGTTGTGGTAGATTTCATTGTAGAAAAAGACGGATCTGTATCCAATGTCCAGGTCACAAAGAGTGTCCACCACCTTTTGGACGACGAGGCACTTAGGGTAATTAAGGTCTCTCCAAAATGGAAGCCTGCAACAGTCAGGGGTGAGCCTGTGAGGGTCAAGATTTCTGTCCCTGTGGAGTTCAAACTAAAGAAAGAGTAAGGTTCATTACCTTATGCCAATCTCTATGGCTTTACGGTAACGGGAAGGTGTAGTACCCTCTATGATCCTGAATTGCCTGGTAAAATTCCTGGCAGAGGAGAATCCCGATGCAATGGCAACCTCTTCGTTTGTACTTGTTTTTTTGGAACGGATCAACTCCTTTGCATACCCAACCCTGTAGCTATTCACATATTGGTTAAATGACTGCCCTTTTACCGATTTTATTGATATGGACATGTAACTTCTGTTTGTTCCTGCCTCCCTTGCAAGATCACAGATCTTAAGATTGTGTTTCAAATAAAGCCTGCAACCTGACATAACTTTGTCCGAACGTTCCATTATGGAAAGAGAGGGGCAGCTGCATTTGGTTTTGTATTTGCACCTTCCGGAATCCCCTCCCTGCACGACAGAGAATAGAAATGATGAAAGCGATTCAAGTATTCTCTTTATTGCCGCCATTCTTTGATTTGATCTTGTATTCCCTGCACCAGTCAGCAGGCGTGGTACCACAATATATACGGAAGGCCATGGTGAAAGTAGCAGAAGAACCAAACCCGGACAGGTCACAAAGCTGCTGTATTGATAACTTTGTGTTTTCCTTGAAAAGCCTCTTGGCCTCTTCTACCCTGTAGTAATTTACAAATTGGTTGAAATTACTCCTGAAGCTTTCGTTTATCAATCTTGATAAATAGGTTTTGTTGGAATAGAGATACAGGGATACCTGCGAGATATTCAGTTTGCTGTCCAGGTATGGCTTTTCTGTATTGAAATATTCCAGCAACCTGTATTTGAGCTCATCAAACTTTCCGTTTCCATCTGATTGATCTTTGCAAAGGATATTTTGCATTATGGCCGAAGGAGTGTCATCTTTATATTCAGGTAGTGACGACGAGTAGACGCATTTTGCTACAATGTAGATATTGATAATGAAAAAGATTGTTTTAATTGCTTCTATTTTGTACATGCTTATTTGCATAAACATGGAGCCAAATAAAATGACCAAAAAGATTGAACTTGTCAAAAAAACCAATAAATCCAGCACAAATGAAAAAAATTCTTTGTTTTGCGTTGTAATGGTCTCTTTGAATACTTTATACATGTTTTGTATATGGTAAATTACAATCATGATCATAAAGGTTTGCAATAGATGCCTGATTGCAGTGATAAGGCTGCTGCTCAAATATGGGGATGAGTAAATCATGGCACAGTTCAAAAAGAAGAATCCCCCTGTTATGTAAAGCACCTGGCTGTACTTTTGCAAAACACCTTCTCCTTTTTGCAAAAAATAAATTTGAATGGGAAGGAACAACTGGATGACATAGCCGGTAGTCAAAAAAAGATAGATGTCTTGATTCAATCCAAACGGCCATTTTAAAACCAAACGTTGAAATGTTAACAATGCAATAAAGATTAGGCTTGTAGCCAAGGACTTCAAAAGGAGCTTGTTTTCGTTTTCGTTTTTGAATTTGAAATGATTGTAAACCACAATGAACATTGCAGAAATCGAAAGAATTGCTAATGCCAAAGAGCCCATCCCTTGGATAAACTCAGAGAAAAATAAGTTGTTCTCCATATAGTTAGGTTGATTAAACTTTACCAAATGTAAACAAATTATTTTTTTTGACAAAAACTAATTAGCTTAATGTTAAATAATTATCTAATTTTAGATAATATTTTTAATTTTTGACCTTAGAAAATGTAAAATTTTTCTTTCAATTATCGTTCAAAACCCTTACCCATTAAGGATCACAACGTTTCGCTACTAAATAAGGAGAAACCCCTATTTTTTTATTGCATCAAATCCTTGTCCATAGACTCCCATAACATTTCCTACCGATATAAATGCATTTTTGTCTATTTCACGAATCACTTTAAAGACAAAATTGCTCTCGGTACGCCTGACTATTACCATAAGTACTTTGCCCTCCTGTTTTGTGAACCAACCCATGGCATCAATCACCGTTACCCCACGACCTATGGATGTTATTTTCTGTGCAATGGCTTCATGGTTACGGGAAAATATGAACATTTGGATAGACTGCCTGGCACCCGAAATCACAAGGTCTACAGTATAACTTGTAACGCTGATAAGTATGTAGCCGTATATGACTATTGCAACACGGTGACCCACGCTTTCCTGTGTGGGAATCATAAGGGAGCTTGCCACAATAATCACATCCATCATCAGGATCAGGCGTCCGGGGGAGATGTTGCGGTATTTATTGATCATCAGGGCTATTATATCGGTCCCGCCTGAGCTTCCACCTTGTGTGAATGTAATTGCAATCCCTGCTCCTGCAAAGGCACCTCCCATTATTGCAGAGAGCATCTTTCCATTGCCTATTGCTATGTCTTCTATGATTTCGTAAGGGATTATGTCCGGGAGTATTTTCAGGAAAATGGTTCCTATTATGATGGCAAATACTGTTTTGAGTCCGAAAGCCTTGCCCAGGATCTTAAGGGCAATAGCAAGCAGAACCCCGTTTATCAAAAAGAAAGAGTAGCTTACCGGGAATCCTGTGATGTAGTAGATGATTGCAGCTACACCGGTAACTCCGCCTCCCACCAAACCATTAGGGATCAGGAAAAAGACCCATCCCAAGGTGTAAAGTAAAAGCCCAAAGGCTATTATTGTATATTCCTTGACTGTTGTCAGGACTCTTTTTGTTTTCTCTTCCATGATAATTTTCCCGATTTGATTTGGTCGAAACCCTGTCCGTAAACGCTGGTGACCGTAGAGACAGTCATAAAGGCATTGCGGTCTGTATCTTTGATAATTGCCGTCATCTCTGGCAGCTGTGACTTGCGTAGAACAATAACCAAAACCTTGCTCTCTGCTTTGGAATACCACCCCATGGATGTGAGTGCAGTGACTCCTCTCTGGACCTCTTGGTTGACCCTGTTTGCAATAAGGTCATATTTGCTGGAGAAGACCATCACCTGTACACTTTGCCTGTTGCCTGTGAGTATCATGTCTATTACATAGGAAAAGGATACCATCTCTATGTAACCGTAAATTACATCTGACAACTCTTTGCCGGGGATAAAGTATATGGAGCCAATGATTATCAGGTCGCAGTAAAGGAATACCCTTCCGGGAGAGGTTTCCCGGTATTTGGCTATGATAAGGGCAATAATATCTGTCCCTCCTGTACTGCCACCCTCCATGAAAATCATTCCTATTCCTATTCCGCTCATTGTGCCTCCAATAAGTGCGTTTATAAGCTTGTCTTCAATATCCGACACCCACGGGATCAGAGGCAAAAATTCAAACATGAGCGTTGCCATTGCAATGCAGAAAATTGTTTTGAACCCGAATGCTTTGCCAAGTACCAAAATCCCAATAAGCAACAAAATTCCATTTATTATCAGGTAGGAGTATGCCACTTCAAAACCGGTAGCATAATTTATCACAGAAGCAAGACCACTAACACCTCCACCAGCTATTTGGTTTGGAATAAGGAAAGCTGTCCAGCTGAAAACAAAAATAAAAAGCCCTATTGTCATTATCACATAGGACTTGATTGTTTTAAAGATATTGTTGTTCATTATATTTTTGGAATATAAATTTCTCCTTTGCTATATGTCACAGCTTTTCCTTTGAGCAATATACGACCATCTGCCATGATGCAGTGCATGGACCCGCCCCTTTGGCTCAATTGTTTTGCAAACATAGTGTTTTTTCCTGTACGTACGTGCCAGTATGGAGCCAATGTGCAGTGTGCCGATCCCGTTACAGGGTCTTCCAGTATTGTAGATTGAGGTGTGAAATAGCGTGATACAAAATCACTCTCTTTTCCAGGTGCTGTTATTATAACCCCTCCGGGGTCCAAATTTATCTCGTCAAAAACGGCGCGGTCTATCTCTATGTTCCGTATGTCATCTTCACTTTTGTATACAAGCAGGTAGTCGCGGGCTTTATATACCTCTACAGGCTTTATGCTGAGACTGTCATACACTTCTATAGGTAATGTGGCTTTTTCTCCTTGCCTGGTAGGGAAGTCCATTATGTAACTGTCATCTTCTTTGCTGACAGATACAACTCCGGAACGAGTGTCGAAATGGATGTTGCTCCCTTTGTAACCCAGGTGAAAGAAAAGCACATGTGCAGAGGCCAAGGTTGCATGACCGCATAGGTCCATCTCTATGTCCGGTGTAAACCATCGTAGTTTGTACGAATCTCCCAGGCATTGTACAAACGCAGTTTCCGGAACAGCATTTTCCTTTGCAATCTTCAAAAGCACGTCATCTGGAAGTTGTTCTTCCAGCAGGACCACTACCGCTGGGTTTCCTCCAAAAACCTTATCGGTAAAGGCATCTACCTGGAATGCCTGTAAACTTTTCAGCATACTATATTTATTATTTTCTTTGGTACAACTATGACTTTTTTCACAATTGCACCGGAAAGGTATTTTTGTGTGTTCTCATGTTCCCGGACAATTTTCTCAATCTCCTGAGATGTCATTGAATTGGAAAGAGTTAGTTTGTATCTTAATTTGCCATTGAAGGAGACCGGGTACTCGAAACTATCTTCAATTGTATATTCATGGATATATTCCGGAAATTTTGCCTGTGACACAGAGGTTATGTTTCCAAGTTTGTGCCATAACTCCTCTGCCATGTGAGGAGCAAAAGGAGACAACAAGATTACCATAGGCTCCAAAATTTCCTTTTTGTTGCATCCTGAATCGTATAGTTCGTTTAGGGCAATCATGAATGCACTGACACTGGTGTTGAAAGAGAAGTTTTCTATGTCTTCCTGAACCTTTTTGATGAGCTTGTGCAGCACTTTCAGCTCTGCTGGTGTTGCCTTCTCTTGTGAAACGGAAAACACCCCATCTTTGTAGAAAAGTCTCCAAAACCTTTTCAAAAAACGATGGACACCATCTATCCCGTTAGTATCCCAAGGTTTTGATTGCTCCAATGGACCCAGGAACATTTCGTACATCCTCAAGGTATCTGCTCCGTATGTGTCGCAGATGGTATCGGGGTTGACCACGTTGAACATGGATTTGCTCATCTTTTCCACGGCCCATCCGCAAATGTATTCACCATCTTCCAGAATGAACTCTGCATTGGCATATTCGGGCATCCATTTTTTGAATGCTTCCATGTCTAGCTTGTCATTGTGCACCAGGTTGACATCTGCGTGTATTTCCGTTGTATCGTATTGGTCCTTGAGCCCGTAAGAGACAAATTGATTGGTCCCTTTTACCCTGTACACAAAGTTGGAACGGCCTTGGATCATCCCTTGGTTTATGAGCTTTTTGAATGGTTCCTTTTCACAAACGTACCCCAGGTCGTATAGGAATTTATTCCAAAAACGAGAATAGATAAGGTGACCTGTAGCGTGTTCCGTACCGCCTATGTATAGGTCCACGTTTCTCCAGTAGTTGTTGGCTTCTTTGGAAACCAGAGCTTTGTTGTTGGAAGGGTCCATATAGCGCAAATAATATGCGCTGCTACCGGCAAAACCAGGCATTGTGCTCTTTTCCAGTGGATAGCCATTATATGTCCAATCCTTTGCCCTAGCCAAAGGGGGCTCGCCCTCCTCGGTTGGCAAGAATTTGTCCACATCGGGTAACTCCAAAGGCAAATCCTTTACATCCATGGGTGTCGGGACTCCCTCTTTGTAACAGACAGGGAACGGCTCTCCCCAATATCTCTGCCTTGAAAATATTGCATCGCGTAACCTGAAATTGACTTTCCTTTTCCCCAGGCCTCTTTTCTCTACCTGGTCAATTGCTGCAGGAATAGCCTCATTAACAGTCATTCCGTTCAGGAAACCGGAGTTGCACATTATTCCCTCTTTGGCATCGAAACTTTCCTGTGATATATCGCAACCCTCTATCAAAGGGATTATCGGAAGATTGAAGTGTTTGGCAAAAACATAATCCCTGCTGTCATGTGCAGGTACAGCCATGATTGCTCCCGTCCCGTATCCGGCAAGCACATATTCCGAAATCCAGACCGGGATTTGTTTGCCGGTGAAAGGATTGATGGCGTGACTGCCACTGAATACACCTGTTACATTACGGGTTTCTGTCATTCTTTCCCGTTCTGTTTTTTTCTTTGCACTGGCGAGGTATTCATCTACGCTTGACTTTTGCTCCTGGGTAGTGAGTTTTTCTACCCATTCACTCTCCGGTGCCAGCACCATGAAAGTTGCCCCGAAAACAGTGTCTGCACGTGTTGTGAAGATTTCCAAATCGAACTCCCTGGTCCCGTTGGAAACCTTGAAAATCATCTCTGCACCTTGCGAACGGCCAATCCAGTTTTTTTGCATCTCCTTGAGGGAGTCGCTCCACTCCAGCTCTTCCATATCGTCCAGCAACCTTTGGGCGTATGCAGAGACACGAAGTTGCCACTGTTTCATTTTACGTTGTTCCACAGGGTGGCCTCCCCTTACCGAGAGTCCCTCTTTTACTTCGTCGTTTGCCAGTACTGTTCCCAACGCCGGGCACCAGTTTACCGAGGTTTCTCCAAGGTAAGCAATTCGGTAATTCATCAAAACATCTGCCTGTTCCTTTTCACTCATGGAGTTCCACTGCTGTGCGGTAAAAACACGAGTTTCCGTATTGGCCGCTTGGATGTTCATGTTTCCCTCTTTGGAAAAGATTGCGGTGAGTTCTTCTATCTTATGTGCCTTGTTGGTGTTGTTGTTGAACCAATGCCCGAACATTTCCAGGAATGCCCATTGGGTCCATTTGTAATACGAGGGCTCACAAGTTCTTACTTCCCTGCTCCAGTCGTATGAAAAACCAATACGGTCCAGTTGTTCGCGGTAACGCTTTATGTTTTTCCCTGTGGTTTCCGCAGGGTGTGTACCTGTTTGGATAGCATATTGCTCTGCGGGTAGCCCAAATGCATCGTAGCCCATAGGGTGAAGTACGTTGAATCCCTTGAGTCGTTTGTACCTGCTGTATATGTCACTGGCTATATATCCGAGCGGATGGCCAACATGTAATCCTGCTCCCGAAGGGTAAGGAAACATGTCCAGCACGTAAAACTTAGGTTTTGAATTATCGGTTTCTACTTTAAAGGTCTGGTTTTTTGACCAGTAATCTTGCCAGTGCTTTTCGATCTCAAGAAAATTATACTCCATTTTACTACTTTTAAAAACAGCCACAAAAGTAATAAAAAAGCGTCAATATCAGACAGCCTCTTCCACAACTAGGTCCGATCGTAGGTTGGCTCGGATAAAATTCTGACGGTCAATTGTGTTTTTGCCCATGTAAAACTCCAGCAATTCGGGGATGTTGTCGTCGTTGCCAAGACGTACCTTTTCCAATCTTATGTTCTCTCCAATGAAGTAACGGAATTCATCTGGAGAGATTTCGCCAAGTCCTTTGAACCTGGTCAGTTCTGGGTTTGAACCAAGTTTTTTGATTGCCTTGTCCCGCTCATCTGCGCTGTAACAGTAGTGTGTCTCTTTTTTGTTCCTTACCCTGTAAAGAGGTGTTTGGAGTATGTAGAGGTGTCCTTGCCTTACAAGGTCAGGGAAAAACTGGAGGAAGAAGGTGAGCAGTAGCAGCCTGATGTGCATCCCGTCCACGTCTGCGTCTGTGGCAATAACAATTTGGTTGTATCGCAGGTTTTCCAGGTCTTCTTCTATGTTAAGTGCAGCTTGTAACAGGTTAAACTCCTCGTTTTCGTATACAATTTTTTTTGTGAGACCGTAGGAGTTTTTGGGCTTTCCCCTCAAAGAAAAAACAGCCTGGGTGAGCACGTCACGGCTTTTTGTTATGGAGCCGCTTGCAGAGTCACCTTCTGTAATGAAAAGGGTGCTTTCCATTGCCCTTTCGTTTTT
>JAQWAL010000030.1:8183-17697 GCA_028707695.1 Bacteroidales bacterium
TTCTTTTCATTGCTAAGCAATCTTTCCTCTTGCAAAAGTTCGCCCTTGCTGAATTCTGCATATTGGCTTTGGCCATCACGGAATGACTGGATGTAAAAGGAGCTTGAAAGGGCATTCACGGCTTTTATGCCAACGCCGTTCAATCCAACCGACTTTTTGAATGCCTTGCTGTCGTATTTTGCTCCGGTGTTCATCCGGCTTGCCACATCTACAAGGGATCCCAACGGAATACCCCGTCCCTGGTCCCTCACAGTGACAACCCTCTCTTCTATGGTTATTGTAATGTTCTTTCCGTGCCCCATTGCATATTCGTCCACGGAGTTGTCCATTACCTCTTTGAGCAGAACGTATATACCATCGTCGGGAGAAGAACCGTCGCCAAGTTTGCCTATGTACATCCCGGGCCTTTTGCGGATATGTTCGTTCCATTCAAGGGTTCTGATCTCTTTTTCGGTATATGTGTTCATGGTTGTTTTTTGAAATTCAAGGCAAAGTTAAAAATTTTTCACAAAGAGTTCTGCTATCTGCACGGCATTGGTGGCAGCACCTTTCCTTAGGTTATCGGCAACAACCCACATGTTTATTGCATTTTCACAGGAGAGGTCTTGTCTTACCCTTCCTACGAATACTGTGTCTGACCCTTGGCAATGGAGAGGCATAGGGTAGGGAGGGTTGTTTGACAGCGATACCAGTTTTACTCCCGGAGACAGATTGAGAAGATTGGATACCTTTTCCATATCGGGTCTGGAATGGAACTCTGCATTCACAGATTCGCTGTGTCCTCCTTCTACGGGGACCCTTACGGTAGTGGCGCTGATTGCCAAAGAATGGTCGTTGAATATCTTTCGGGTTTCATTTACCATTTTCATCTCCTCTTTGGTGTAGTCATTTTGGGTAAAGAGGTCTATTTGAGGTATAAGGTTTTTGTCTATTGGCCATGCATATGCACGGTTATCGGGGATTTTGCCCTCTCTCTCACTGTTTAGTTGTGCAATCCCTTTTATTCCACTGCCAGTCACAGATTGGTATGTGCTTACAACAATCCTTCTAATGCGGAAAGCTTGATGTAACAGGTTGAGTGCTACAACAAGTTGTATTGTGGAACAGTTTGGATTGGATACTAAAAAATCATTTCCATCCAGACTATTCCCGTTTACTTCGGGAACAATCAGTTTTACATTTGGGTCGTTCCTCCACCTGGAAGAGTTGTCAATGACCCTGCATTTTTCTTTGGCAAAAAGAGGGGCCCATATGCCTGAAACATCTGCACCTGCAGAGAATAGTGCAAAATGGGGCTTTTTTGACAGTGCCTCTTCTATTGTCACAACCTTTACATGCTCTCCTTTCCACAAGATTTGTCTGCCTGCAGAAGCCTTGGATGCAGCGGGAATCAATTGGCTGACCGGGAAATCGCGCTCTTGCAATAACTCTGTGATTTTTCTGCCAACAAGTCCTGTGGCGCCTATTACTGCTACTTTCATAATGATGCTTTTAATATATCGTTAAGAACTCCGCCTGCTGTTACCCTTGCACCTGCACCTGCACCGGTGATGGTTATTCCGTTTGGATAGTTGTGGGTTATTATTGTTATTGAATTGTTTGTGCCACATACGTGGTAAAGTGGGTTCTCAGGTGGGATTGAGAGTGGCTTCACAGAACAACCATGGGGTGTGATACGGGCAATGTACCTCATATTTTCTCCTTTTGACAAGGATTCTTTGAATATTGACATAATTGCCTTTTCTTCTTGTTCCAGCCTTTCTGTCAAACCATCTGTATTCCCGTCCAGGATATTTGCCGGGACTGCAGGTTCAGATTCAATTTGCTCCTGTTCCAATGGAAAACCACACTCCCTGGCCAAAATGGTGCATTTTCTCAGGACATCTGCCCCACTCAAATCTACAGATGGATCGGGCTCGGTATAACCAGACTCCTTTGCCTTTTTTACGAGGGTTGCAAAACTCTCTTTTCCATTGTATTCGCTGTACAGGTAATTGAGGGTGCCAGATAGTATGGCTTGGACCTCTGTTATTTTTTCTCCACTTTGTATGAGCTTTGCAATGGTTTCTACAACTGGTAATGCAGCTCCGGCAGTAGTTTCGTATAATAAGCAGACTCCCTTCTTAGCAGAGATGCTTTTAAGGGTATTCCATGTATGAAGCGAAGCAGAAGGGGCAATCTTGTTGCAGGTAACCACAGAGATGTTGTTGTCCAGAAGTTCCCTGTACAAAGAGGCTACGCTTCCGGATGCTGTACAATCTGCAAAAACCGCTTTACCCGGAAGTTCACTCAAGATTTGCCGGATAAACATGTTTACATCACCATCAGTTCCTGTTTCGCGGATATTCATGGCTTGGCTTGTTGTTATCCCTTTCTTGCTCAATATCATTTTTGACGAAGTGCACAAACCGGCCAACACCAATTCCAGATTGTCCTGTGATAGTATGGTTGGCTTCCTCTCGTTGATCAGTTTGACAAGTTCTTTCCCGACAGTGCCGTACCCTGCAACATAAAGATATACCTTGTCTATTTTCCCGTTGCCGAAAAACCTGTCATGGATGAGTTTGATAGAGTTGGGGTAATCTTTTGTACCTACTATGACAGAGATGTTCCTCTCTGATGATCCTTGTGCAATTGCCCTGATGTTTATACCTGCATCGCCAAGTGCTGTAAACATTTTGCCTCCGGTGCCAGACTGGTTTTTCATATCGTCCCCTACCAGGGAAATTATTGAGAATCCCTTTTCTACAACAACAGGGTTGACTTTACCAAGTGAAATTTCGTATGCAAATTCGGCATCCACTGCTTTCCCTGCCTTATCTGCTACTTTCTCTTCTATGGCTACACACATTGTATGCAGGGAAGAGGCTTGTGTAATGAGGACTATGTTGATTTGGGCTGTTGCCAATGATGTGAAAAACCTTGCAGAGTAACCGGGAATTCCAACCATGCCACTCCCCTCCAGGGAGATGAGGGCTATTTGTGTGCTGCCCGAAATTCCCCTTATTTTATCCCTGCTGTCGGGAGGGGAGTTTTCTATGACAGTATACGGGCCATCGGGATTGAATGTATTCCTTACCATTATTGGAATGCCTTTTTTTATTGCAGGCTGGATTGTAGGAGGGTAAACCACTTTTGCACCAAAATGCGAGAGTTCCAGTGCCTCTTTGTATGATATATGTTCAATTGTACTGGCTTCGGGAACCAACCTGGGGTCTGCAGTCATCATCCCGTCCACATCTGTCCATATTTCAAGTACCCTGGCATTTATAGCAGCTGCAAACAGGGATGCTGTGTAATCTGACCCCCCTCTGCCCAACGTTGTAGTCTTACCTGTTGCATCGCTTGCAATAAAGCCTGGGACTATGTAGAGCCTGGTCCCGTTGGAAGCTAGATAATTTTTGATATTCATGTATGTAGCCTGTGTATCTACTAAATTTGAAGAGTTGTGCAGGAATGTCTTTACAAGGGAGCGGGAATCTGTCCATACATTGTTTATGCCCTGTGAATTGAATTTGGCAGATATTATAGTTGTGCTCAATAATTCCCCAAAACTCATAACAAGGTCCAAAGAGGAGTTTGTTAGCTCCCCCAAAAGGCAAATGCCTTCTAGTATGCCTCTTAGTTCAGTGAAAAGAGCCTTGCATTTGACCATTGGTATACCTCTGAAATCTGCAGGGATTATTCCGTTTATTATTGCTATGTGGGACTCTTCCAACTCCTTTGCCAATCCTTTGTAGTTTGGATCTTTCAAGGAGGCAAGGGTTGCTGTTTGTATTAGTTTGTCGGTACAGCCAGCTATTGCTGAGCTAACCATTATCGTTTTGTCGCGTAATGATGCCTGTGCGGTTATGGATACTGCTTTGAGGATATTGTTACCGTTGGCAACCGAGCTGCCACCAAATTTGAGAATTTGCATTGCTCTATAGTTTAAAGTGTTTTTTTACTATTTTTTCGGTTTGTTCATATTCCAGCAAAAAACCATCATGGCCATAAATGGAGTTGATCTCTTCGTATATGGCTCCAGGAATATGGTTGGCCATTTGTTTTTGTTCTTGGACCGGAAACAGGAGGTCACTCCCTATCCCGGTCACAACCGTTGATGCTTTTATGCTTCCCAATGCACATGATATCCCCGACCGGCCTCTCCCGCAATTATGGCTGTCAATGCATTTTGTGAGTTTGTAGTAGGAGTATGCATCAAACCTGTCTGCCAGTTTTTTTCCTTGGTATTGTTGGTATGAACAGGCTTTGGATGCAAACAGCTGTTCTTTTGGTTCCTCTTGCTGGGTATGGTTGTATCCTTGGTAAGACCTGTAAGAGAGCAGAGCAATGGAGCGGGCTGCTTCCAAACCGCTTTTGCCACCATCCGTCCCTTGTTGCTCCATGAAGCTATCGTCTGCCAGCAAAGCCATCCTTTGCGATTCATTGAATGCTGTACCCCAGGGAGAGACCTGTGCATTACAGGCTATAAGCAAAAGGTTCTTAATGTTTTCGGGATACATGATACTCCATTCCAGTGCCTGGAACCCCCCGATTGAAGCACCTGTCATAAGGAAGATCTCCTTAATCTCCAGATGAAGTCGCAAAAGGTTATGAGCTTTTACAATATCCCTCACTGTTATATCGGGAAACCTCAATAAAAAGGGTTTCCCGTCTGGTGCAATTGATGCAGGGCCAGAGCTGCCATAGCAAGAACCCAGCATATTTGCGCATACAATCGTGTGTTTACGTGCGTCAAAAAGTTTCCCTTCTCCAACCAAACCTGGCCACCACTCCTGTGGGTTTGAATTTGCAGTAAGGGCATGGCATATCCAAATCACTTTTTTCTTTGGTGAGACCTCACCCGAAATATGATAGCATATCTCGGGTGAGTGCAGGATTTCACCATTTTCCAGTTCAAACTCCCCTTCGTATTTGAAAATCTTTTGTTCCATTTGCATGTTGTTTACCTGGATATTGATTTGAATGCGTTGCCAAGGTCTGCTTTTATATCCTCTATGTGTTCTATGCCAACCGATATGCGTAGTGTGTTTTCTCCGATACCTGCAGCTGCCAGTTCTTTTGCAGAGAGTTGTGCATGGGTTGTAGAGGCAAAATGGCTTATCAATGTTTTGTTGTCTCCAACATTTACAAGATGGCTCAGGAGTTGCAACGAATTTACAAAGCGTGCGCTTGTTTGACGGTCACCTTTTATTGTAAAGGAAAGCACACCTCCGAATCCTTTTCTCAGGTATTTTTGCCCGTTTTGGTGGTTTGGATTTCCTTTGAGCCCCGGGTAGTTGACACTCTCTACATTTGGGTGAGTATCCAACCACTCTGCAAGCTCCTGTGTGTTTGAGAGTATCCTGTCCATCCGCAGGGCTAATGTTTCAAGCCCTTGCAATATCAAGAAAGAGTTGTGGGGGCTTATGCAGCAGCCCCAGTCACGTAGTCCCTGTGCCCTTGCCTTTACCGCAAAAGCTATGTTCCCGACGGGAGATCCTGAACCGAACTCTTTCCAGAAATTGAGCCCGTGGTATGAGTCCGATGGTTGTGTAAGAGATGGGAACTTGCCATTGTCCCAGTTGAAGTTTCCACTATCCACGACAATGCCGCCCAGTGAGTTTCCGTGACCACCAATCCATTTAGTAGCTGCATGGGTAATCACAGCTGCACCATATTCAGAAGGACGGAAAAGATACCCTGCTGCTCCAAAGGTGTTGTCTACAATAAGGGGAATAGAGTGTTTTTTGCTTAGTTGTGAGAATTTTTCAAAATCGGGAATGAAGAAATCGGAATTTCCGATGGTCTCTATGAAAATTGCTTTCGTTTTTGGATCGATCAATGATTCGAATGATTCTGGTTGGGACCCTTTGGCAAACCTGAATTCAATTCCCAGGGATGCAAAGCTGGAACGGAATTGGTTGAGGCTTCCGCCATATAGCGAAGATGAACTCACAATATTGTCACCTGCACTTGCAATATTTTGTATTGCAAGGAATTGGGATGCTTGTCCAGAAGATACAGCAACAGCTGCGCTGCCGTTTTCAAGGGCGGCAATGCGTTGTTCCAACACAGATGTGGTGGGGTTTGACAATCTTGTGTAGATATCCCCGGGAGTGGTCAGGTTGAAAAGGGACGCCGCATGGTCGGAGTCATCGAACAAGAATGAGGAGGTTTGGTAAATAGGTGTGGCGCACGGGCCATTACTGCCGTGTTTTATTTTTCCTGCATGTACAAGCAGGGTTTCATAATGATTGTTTTCCATTGTGATTGGATAATAATGATGTTGTTCAAAAAGTCTTTTGTGATGTGGACGTTTGTCCATATGGCTTTTTCGGGGTTTTCCCGATGGACCCTCGAAGGACCCGGAACTTTAGATATGCATCTTGCGATGCATTCGCATCATCATCATCCATGAAGAGAAGGAAGCAGCAGGAACCACCGTGTCCGTATTCACGGCAACGGTATTAGTGTTAAATATGAAGTTACGTTTATACATTTTGTGCTGTTCCGACGACAAAACTATAAATTGTAATTATATTCTGCAAATTTTTAATTAAATGGCTATATTTGCCGCCGTCAATATCTTTGACTTATCTTTATAAATAATAGAAAATCAGTATTATACATATGTTTCATCAAGCTACGGAAATTAGAAGGGATTTATTGAAAAGGGTATGCGAACTTAGTTTCGAAAACAGACTGGAAAAGGAAATTGACAGGATCCCGCTTGAAATGAGACCCAAGGCAAGCGCAATAACAAGGTGTTGCATACATAAGGACAGGGCTGTTATTAAATACCGTTTGATGACAATCTTGGGCTTCAATGTGTCTGACGAAACCGACGAACTTACCAGATTATCTGATTATGCAAAGATGTCCAAAGAGAGAACCGAGTTTACTGATGTGATGCTTACGGTGGTGGACGAGGCTTGCAGCTCTTGTGTGAAGCATAACTATACCGTTACCAATCTTTGTCGTGCTTGTGTGGGAAGGCCATGTACATATGCTTGTAATAAAAATGCAATAAGGGTGACCAACAAAGCAGAAATTGACCAATCGTTGTGTGTCAATTGCGGAAGGTGCCTTAGCGCATGCCCGTTCAATGCCATTGTTTATACTCCTGTGCCATGCGAAGAGGCTTGCCCGGTTGGGGCCATTACAAAGGACAGGTTTGGAGTGGAGCATATTGATTGGGACAAATGTGTCTATTGCGGACTCTGCAAGGAGGCATGTCCTTATGGGGCCATCATGGAAAAAACCTATTTGGTGCAAATAATTAGGGACATTCTGGATAGTGACAAAAAGATGGTTGCAATGGTAGCACCGGCTATCGCCGGCCAGTACCAGGCTCCCCTAAACAGGATATTGGATGCTGTGAAAAAATGTGGTTTTGATCAAGTTGCAGAGGTTGCTTCGGGGGCAAACACCACATCCCGAAATGAAGCTATTGAATGGGAAGAGAGGGTTGCAGAGGGTGGTGAACCTTTCATGACTACATCTTGTTGCCCATCCTACACGCGCTGGGCCGAGAAGCAACTACCTGCAATGGCCCCGTATATTTCCCATACCAGGACTCCGGCATCATACACTGCCCAGGCTTTGAAAGAAGATGACCCATCTGTCACAACAATTTTCATAGGTCCTTGCCTTGCTAAAAGGGTTGAGGGATTCAAAGACCCTAATGTAGATTATGTAATGACATTTGAAGAGCTGGATGCAATGTTTGGTGCATTGGGTATTGTGCCCGGGGATTGTGACAACATGGTGTTTGACCCTTCCATTGAGAAAAGTGGGCGGCAATATGCACGTTCCGGAGGTGTTTCATCTTCCGTGGCACAGTATGTGAAAGACAAAGAAGCACTAAAACCTTATGTGGTGAGCGGACTAAGCAAGGAAAATGTCAGGTTCCTGAAAGGGATAGCTTCAACAGGCAAGAGCGAAAGCAACATGATTGAGGTTATGATGTGTGAGGGTGGCTGTGTGAATGGTTGCAGTACAATTACCAACCACAGGATAGCTACAAGGCAAATACTTGCTTTGGACAAGTCAGAAAATTAAAAAAAAAGGATATGAAACGGGAACTTGTTATTTATACAGAAAAAATCAACTGCCAGGACTGTTATAAATGTATTAAAATTTGCCCGGTCAAATCTATAAAGGTAGAAGATTTCAGTGCTTCTGTGATAGAGGAGACCTGTATCTATTGTGGCAAGTGTATTAATGCCTGTCCGGTCGGGGCCAAGAGGTACAGGGACGACACCGACCTGGTAAGGGAGTGGGCACAAAACGGACAAAAGATGATAGCTTGCCTTGCACCCTCATTCCTGTCGGATTTTGGTGACGAGAAATTAGAAGACTTATTGAAAGTCTTCTATTGCCTTGGTTTTTCCGGCGTATCGGAAACAGCCATTGGTGCAGATTTGGTTGCACACGAAACCAACCGTTTTTTGACAGAGACAGACAACGAGGTTGTTCTGGCTACATGCTGTCCATCTGTTGTAAATTATATTAAAATTTATTATCCGGAATATGAGAGCCATTTGGCTCCTATTGTCTCTCCGATGATTGCACATGTGAGGTTACTCAGGGCTGCCGGCTATGCAAACCATAAACTTGTTTTTGTGGGACCGTGTATTGCAAAAAAAAGGGAGAGCGATATATATGAAAATGAAACTGATGCCGTTATAACATTTGAAGAGTTGCATCGTATGATGGAGGGCGAAGGGATTTACTTCTCCGATATGGAGAGGGTTGCACTCCCAGAAGGGTTTGTAATAGGAGCATCTGAACGTGCCGGACTTTTCCCTGTTGACAACGGAATGATCAGCACAATGTGCAAGGAGGTGCAACCTGTTGATGCAGGGTTCATGAGCTTCTCCGGAATGAAATCTGTCATGGAGGTTTGCAGTGAGCTTGAAAGCTGGAAACCGGGGAAAAAGGTTTTTGTGGAGCTTATGGCATGTGACGGAGGTTGTATAAAAGGTCCTGCCACCAGCAATAAGGAGGGAATCGCAGCAAAAAGGAACAGGCTGTTGCGTGAATTTGATGCTTTCCGACGTTCGGGAATGGCTGTTTCTTTGCCTAAAAAGGATGTGGACCTCTCTTTTGATGCCTACCAGGTTCCGTATAAAATCAATTGCCTTTACAGCGAAAGGGAAATTCAGGAGGTACTCAATTCCATGGGAAAAACCAGTAAAGAGGATGAACTGAATTGCTCCGGTTGCGGGTATGACAGTTGCAGGGCCTATGCTGCTGCTCTTTTGGATGGTAAGGCAGAGAGGGAGATGTGTATTTCACAAATGAGAAAAGAGGCTCAAAACCAAGCATCTGTACTACTAAGGAAAATGCCTTACGGGGTAGTGTTGGTAGATGAGAACCTTAGGATTGTGGATACAAATGAGAAGTTCGTGGAGCTTGGCGGGGAGGAGATAGCCATGATTTCTGAGGCTTTGGGTGGCCTTGGAGGTGCCGACCTGCGTAAGATTGTACCATACCATAAATATTTCCAGTCGGTTATTGCAGGAGG
>JAQWAL010000006.1:0-42727 GCA_028707695.1 Bacteroidales bacterium
GGACAAAAGAGCGGAACGCTGTTCTGATTTACATTGCATGGAAATCCCATAAATTTGCCATTATCGGTGATTCCGGAATAAATGAAAAGGTGCCGGAAAACTTTTGGGAACAAGAAAAAGAGATTCTCCTGGATTTCCTCAAACAAGGAAAGGCTGCCGAAGGATTGGTCCGGGTTATCGACATGGCAGGGACTAACCTCAAAAAATATTTCGCATACCAGACAAACGACATAAATGAACAAAGCAATGACATATCATTTGGCAATTAGAAAACTATCATTAAGTCTTTTACTGGCACTCACCCTCTCCTTTGCATTTGCACAGGTACCAAACAAACCCACCCCGCCTAGGCTTGTAAATGACTTCACATCCACACTTGAAAGCAGCCAAATTGACCAGCTGGAAAACAGACTGGTCCGTTTCTCCGACTCCACATCCAACCAAATTTTGGTTGTCATTCTTGGTGAACTCAATAATGCAATATCATCCACTGCATATGAGATCGGACAAAAATGGGGTGTTGGCGACTCCCGGTTCAATAACGGGATAGTGATACTTATAAAACCAAAAACAGAAAATCAAAAAGGAGAGGCATTCATTGCAACCGGCTACGGACTAGAGGGAGCCCTTCCAGATGCGGTTTGCAAAAGGGTTGTTGAATACGAGATGATTCCATATTTCAAACAAGATGACTATGTCGGGGGTATAAACGCCGGTCTGGATGTCATACTTCCCATAGCTGCCGGTGAATACAGCCACGAACAATACACCAAAGGCAGTGGAGATGGCTTCTTTGGGGCCATGTTGGTTCTATTCCTTGTCGTATTCTTTGTTATAGTAATGGCTCTCAAGCAAGTTGGCAACACCACCAACATATCGGGTAAAGGCAAAAGGGGGCCAAGTGCTCTTGACCTGCTGATCCTTGGTTCTATGTTGTCCGGAGGCAGAGGCCGTTCATCAGGAGGCTTCGGCAGTGGGAGCTTCGGTAGCGGAGGCGGATTTGGTGGTGGTGGATTCGGCGGATTTGGTGGAGGGAGTTTTGGCGGAGGAGGAGCCGGAGGCAGCTGGTAACAATTGCCTCCTGACTAACCTTATTCCGGAAACCTACTCAATGTTCCAAACCCCTACAGCGCTCTCCAACGTAACCAGTGCCTGGGATTTGTCATAAATGGCAGAATAGAATGATGCCAAAACTTCGTCATAACTTCTTTGTGCATCCAATACTTCAATCAAATGAATCTCTCTGTTGTAGTATTGTGCTTTCTTTTGTTCCAATGCATCTTTGGCATTTTTAACCAAACCCGATTTGAACAAATTAAGTTTATTGGAGGTGTGCATATAGGTCTTGTGAGCTGTAACAACCTCTTCCTTAACCTGGTTTTCTGCCTGCAAATACCTGTGTTCCGCTTGTTTAAGCTGGCTTTGAGCCGACATGATTTCGCCTTTGTTCCTATTGAACAATGGTATGGGGAAAGAGATGCCCACTTCGAATCCATTGAACTTTGGAGCTGGCGCCAGTTCATTCCTTACCTCTGCATTTATGCCGTATCCAAGGAAAATATCAAATTCAGGAATCCTTTCGGTTTTGGCAGCCTTTAGCATATATTTGGAAACATCGGTCTCTTTCCTTGCAGCCAAAATATCTGCCCGGTTGGCAATTGCCTTTGCGAGTAACTCCTGTAAATCAAAATGTTTCTCATTAAAAATATTTCTCCTTTGAGGCACAATCATTGAATCTGCAACGGATATACCACTCATATTAGTTAGTTGGATGCAAATATCAAACATCTCCTTGTCCATATCTGCGAGTTCAGCAAATAATTTACCTGTTTCAACCCTGTTTTGCAGTATATCAAGGTCCCTGTTGAATTCAATTCCCCTTCTCAGGCTATCCGACTCCATCAATTTTATCTGGTCGTCATAACTATCTTTCTTGATTTGAATGAGCTGCCTTAACTTCACTGCATCCAGCCACAAGTTTACCGCCTCTTCCCTCAGTTTCCTGAAATAATCTGTCAATAAAGCAGCTGCCAGCTCCTTTTCGGACTTTGCAACATCAATGGCGGCAGACCTCCTTCCGGGTGAAATCGTTTGCGAAAGCTCTGCAAAAGCACCATGTCCCATTTGCATACTTTTCAATTCATTATTATAGTATGACAGCCCTATGGACGGGTTGTTGAAAACAGAGGCAGAGATAATTGATGCTTCTGCAATTTCCATGTTAAGGCGTTCAGCCAAATACTCAATGTTTGCATTTTGGATCTTGTAAAGGAACTCATCCAAAGTAATCTCTACTTTGACCTGTGACCTGACAGGCAAAGAAAGCAAGATTAAAAAAAAGGTGATTGACAGTTGTAACTTTTTCATAGCAGGAAAAAATATGTGTGTTGTTAATTTTTTACTATTTGTTTTGTTAGACATATATTAACCACTTTTCCTACTATTTGGTTCTGCAATCAAGAATTTTTCAACTTAATCACTACAATTTCAGATTCTGTACCAATCCTGAATTTTGGGCCCCACAAACCCACTCCGGATGTTACATAATAGTGAGTATCCCCTTTTTTACCATAACCATACCCAATTTCATACATCATCTTTACAATCAAATTACCTGGCCAAAACTGGCCATTGTGGGTATGCCCGGAAAGTTGCAAATCCACCCCGTTGTTTTGAGCCTCTTCCAGTCCAAAAGGTTGATGGTCCATCAAAATAACTGGATAATCATGGTTAATCCCTTTCATCAAATCAGAAAGGGTACTACGGTTCCTGTTGGTCCTGTCTTCCCTTCCGACTATTTGGATCCCTCCTGCTACAGTTACAACAGAATCTAGCAACATTTCAATACCCGAGCTCCTCAAGTAAGAATAAATCTCTTCCCTCTCTCCACCATAAAATTCATGATTGCCACTAATTGCAAAAACACCATATCTGGAATCTATCTTTTTGAAAATCGCAGAGATATTCCATTCCTTCAAAGGCTTCAGACTCCTGTCAGCAATATCCCCGGCAATCAGCACAATATCTGGTTTCTCCCCATTTATCATCTCTACATACTTTTCAAGGTGGGTGCCATTTATATATGAACTCAAATGAATATCACTTACAAGCACAAGCCTTATTCCTCCATCGGGGAGTTGTTTGTTCACCTCAAGGCAGATTTCCCGGACAACCGGATTATTGAACTTATGGTTTCCGTATGCCAACAAGCCTGTAACCACAAACAAAACAACAATAGCAGTGCTCCTTGCCGCTACAGTCATGTTCTCAGAAACCACAGAAGGGAAAAACCCTGTAAAATGGTTGGCCAACCTCAACATATCAATCCCAAGTGAAATAATTGCAAAATAAATTATTGCAGTGAGCCATGTAAATCCAACCTCCGACAAAGCCATTGAAACAGAGGGTGAAAAAGCATCACCTTTGTACATACGGACAAAAAATGTTGCTGTCAACCCCCAGAATAATATTGAATACAAAATCTTTGGCAACAAAAAGGGTGGCAAAACCTGCCATCCTCTTATAAAAACATAACCATTCAAAGCTATGGTTACAACCAGGACTATTAAAAAAAACATATACTTCATTCAAATCAAAAGGATAAAACACTTATCTTTACTCTTTGTTTACTTGCCAAAAAGAACAAATGGAACAAAGATCAAAGATAGCCAAAAAGGTAACTTTTTACGGGTTTATTGTAAATGTCGCGCTCTCTGGTGCCAAGTTGATAGCCGGGATACTGGGCCAAAGCTCTGCAATGATAGCAGATGCAGTTCACTCAATATCAGATTTTGCCACCGATATCGTAGTGATTGCATTTGTGAACATTTCCGGCAAAGAGAGCGATGAATCACACAAATACGGTCACGGCAAATTCGAAACCTTTGCAACTTTAATTATTTCCCTTGTTCTTATTGGCGTTGCCGCAGGTATTCTCCTGAACGGGGTAAAAAACATAATGGCCTCATTAAGGGGTAATCTGCTTCCACAACCAGGTATTATCGCTTTTTGGGCTGCCTTGGTATCTGTGATTGTAAAAGAACTCCTCTACAGGTACACGATCAAAGAGGGGAAAAAAATTAAAAGCAATGCCCTTATTGCAAACGGATGGCACCACAGGTCCGATGCATTCTCATCATTAGGCACAGCGCTGGGAATTGCCGGGGCAATCTTCCTGGGGGAAAACTGGAGGGTCCTTGACCCTATTGCAGGGGTCATTGTAAGCCTTTTTATTTTCAAAGTAGCCTATGATCTTGCAATGCCCAGCATAAAAGAGTTATTGGATGCCTCTTTGCCGGCTGATGTTGTGGAACAGATAGAGGATATTTTGACCAATCACCCGGAGATCCAGCTTTACCACCATTTGAGGACCAGAAAGATTGGAAGTGTATATGCAATAGATGTCCATATAAAATTAGACAAAACCATAACCTTCGTAAGGTCCCATGATATTGCCACAGAAATAGAAATAGAGCTCAGGAACCATTTTGGGAAGGAAACCCAAATAATAATCCACACCGAGCCCTATTGATCTGATTCCTGATTACCTTCTACAATAAGCCAGAGAAGAAATCGTTGCCCTTGTCATCCACCAAAATGAAAGCAGGGAAATTTTCCACATCTATTTTCCATATAGCTTCCATTCCCAGCTCTGGATACTCAAGCAATTCAACTTTTTTGATGTTTTCCTGAGCAAGTATTGCAGCAGGTCCGCCAATGCTTCCAAGGTAAAAACCACCATATTGTTTGCAGGAATCGGTCACCTGTTTGCTCCTGTTGCCTTTTGCAATCATTATCATGCTGCCTCCATGGCTTTGGAGCAAATTAACGTAAGAGTCCATCCTGCCTGCAGTAGTTGGCCCAAAAGAGCCACTTGCATAACCCACCGGGGTCTTTGCCGGACCGGCATAATATATCGGGTGGTCTTTTACATATTGAGGCAAACCTTCTCCCGATTCTATCCTCTCTTTCAACTTTGCATGAGCAATATCCCTTGCAACTATTATTGTCCCGCTTAAAAGCAGGAATGTAGAAACAGGATGTTTGGAAAGCTCTGCAAGTACCTCTTTCATTGGACGATTCAAATCTATTTTAACTCCTCCTTTGTGAGTGGCATTGGCATCCCTGAATTTTTCCGGAATCAGCCTTGCCGGATTGGAATCCAAAGTCTCTATCCAAATCCCGTCCCTGTTTATTTTTGCTTTGACATTCCTGTCGGCACTGCAGGAGACACCCATTCCCACAGGACAAGAAGCTCCGTGCCTTGGCAATCTGATAACCCTGATATCATGAGCATAGTACTTACCTCCAAACTGAGCTCCTATACCCAGTGAATTTGCCGCCTTCAGCAACTTTGCCTCCATCTCCAGATCCCTGAAGGCATGACCTGCCTCACTTCCTTTCTTTGGCAATTCGTCAAGGTATTTTGCAGAGGCAAGCTTGACTGTTTTCATACATTGTTCTGCAGACGTTCCTCCAATTACGAATGCAATATGGTAAGGAGGACAAGCAGAGGTACCCAGCAACTTCATTTTCTCCACCAGGTACTTCTCCAGTGTGTCGGGATTTAGCAATGCTTTGGTCTCCTGAAACAAGAAACTTTTGTTAGCACTTCCTCCACCTTTGGCAACAAACAAAAATTTGTATTCATTCCCCTCTGTAGCGTAAATATCTATTTGCGCCGGAAGGTTGTTTCCCGAATTCTTTTCGTTGTACATATCCAATGGAATTGTTTGGGAATACCTCAGGTTATCATTGGTATAAGTATCAAAAACCCCATGGCTGAGAGCTTCCTGGTCATTTGCCCCGGTCCACACCTGTTCTCCTTTTTTGGCAACTATTGTGGCAGTACCGGTATCCTGGCAAAAAGGAAGTACTCCCTTGGAAGATATGTTGGCATTCAACAACATTGTTATTGCAACAGCCCTGTCGTTCACACTTGCCTCCGGATCGTTCAGGATTTTTGCCACCATATCGTTATGTTCCGGCCTAAGCATAAATGCAATATCATGCATAGCTTGTTTTGCAAGCAACCTAAGTCCCTCCGGTGCCACTTTCAGAATCTCTTTCCCTTCAAATTCAGTAATAGATACGTGATCTTTTGTCAACAGATGATACTCTGTTTTCTCTTTCCCCAACGGGAACATCTCTTGAAATTTAAACTCCATCTCTCTCTTTTTTTATTATTCTATTTTGATGCCGAAGCATTGTTCAGTAAAAACTCTTTCATGAAATCATTCAAACCTCCATCCAGGACCTCCTGGGTATCCGTTGTCTCGAATCCTGTCCTCAAATCCTTTACCATCTTATATGGATGCAAGACATAGCTCCTGATTTGGGAGCCCCACTCTATCTTCATTTTCTGACCTTCCAGCACCGCCTCTCTCTCTCTCCTTTTCCTGAGCTCTATCTCATACAAATGGGATTTCAATATCCTTAGTGCATTCTGCCTGTTATCCATTTGGGAACGGGTCTCGGTATTCTCTACAACAATTCCCGATGGCAGATGTTTAACACGCACTCCTGTTTCTACCTTGTTCACATTCTGCCCCCCCGCTCCACTGGACCTGAATGTGTCCCACTCCAGATCACCAGGATTGATATCAATTGTGATAGTATCATCCACAGCAGGATACACAAACACAGAAGAGAAAGTGGTTTGCCTTTTGCCTTGCGAATTGAATGGCGAAATACGTACCAACCTGTGCACACCGTTTTCTGTTTTGAGATAGCCATAGGCGTACTCCCCTTCAAACTCTATTGTGACAGATTTTATACCTGCTTCATCCCCTTCTATCAAATCATAGATATGAACCTTGTATCCGTTCCTTTCACCCCACCTTACATACATCCGCATCAACATAGATGACCAGTCGTTGCTCTCGGTTCCTCCGGCCCCGGAGTTTATCTTAAGGATAGCACCCAGGTTATCCCCCTCTGCACCCAACATGCTCCTGACCTCCAAATCCTCTACCTTTTTCAACAAACCAATGTAATGGGATTCCACCTCTTTTTCAAGTGAAGGGTCTTCCTTGAAAAAGTCTGAAAGAACCTGCAAATCATCCAACATGGTTTCCAGCTTCGAATAACTTTTAACCCACGACTTCACAGATGACAGTCCTTTCAAGAAAAGCTCTGCTTCCGACGGATTATTCCAAAAATCTGCAGAGAGACTCTTTTGTTCTCCCTCTTCCAACTCTTCTCTTTTGGCAGCAATGTCAAAGAGACCTCCCCAGCGCCAAAATCCGCTGACGGATCTCTCTATTAAGATCCAATGAATACATATAATAAAAATTTTAAAATCATTCGTTTTCTTGTGCAAAGTTAGACAATAATTTGTTTACCACAGATAATGAGATATCAAGGGAAAAACCCCTTGACAAAGCAAACCTGACCATTTTATTGTTCAATTGTTTTGCATTGTCCGTTTTCCTGTAACTTTTAAGTTTGTTTTTTAATATCGCTTCCAGCCTCACAGGCTCTTCACTTAAAGTAATTTCCTTAATGGCCTCATCTATGACAAGCTTGTCTATACCCTTGTTTTTCAAAGCCCATATTATCTTTTTTACACCCCAACCACTCAACAGCACCTTATCCCTGACAAATGCCTTTGCATATCTTGACTCATCTACAAAACCATCTTTCAAAAGAGATTCAACAACCCAGGAGAGATCATCCTGAGAAATGGAATATTTGCGCAAACGCCTTAAAACATCAGTAACACACAACTCCCTGCCAGAGCAAACCCTTTGCATAGCACCAAGAGCCATCTCCTTATTCAAATCATCGTGTACCATTACTCTTTTTTACTACTAAGCATCCCACACGCAGCCAATATGTCTTCCCCCCTTGAAGCCCTTATGGTAGTAGTTATCCCTGAATTGTTCAGCCTCTCTTTGAACATCTCAATGACAGCATCCGGAGAACTTTTCAACGGGAAATCAGGAATCTGGTGAAACCTTATCAAATTTACCCTGCACTCCAATCCTTTCAACATTCTGGTAAGAGCATCTGCATGTCTTTTGGAATCATTCCAACCAGAGAACATTATATACTCAAAACTGACCCTGCGTTGTCCGGTAAAATCATACTGTTTTATCAAATCAATGGTTTGGGAAACCGGCCATGCCTTTTGGGTTGGCATCATATCTGCCCTCTCCTTGTCAAAAGGGTTGTGCAAAGAGATTGCCAAATGACACTTCGAATTGTCCAGAAAGTCTTTCAAGTGGGTATGGACTCCTATTGAAGATATGGTTATCCGCTTTGGACTCCAACCAAACCCCCATGAGCTAGTCAATATTTCCGTGCTCTTCAAAACCTGAGGGTAATTATCAAGTGGCTCTCCCATACCCATGTAAACAACATTAGTAATGGAGTCCCTCTCTGCAACATTTATAATTTGCGAAATAATCTCACCAGCACTAAGGTTGCCACTGAAACCCATCCTGCCCGTCATGCAAAACTTGCATCCCATCTTGCATCCTGCCTGTGAAGAGATACATAAAGTTGCCCTCTCTTTGTCCGGAATCATGACCGCCTCAATATCTGTTCCGCAAACCGAAGGGAACAGGTATTTTACTGTGCCGTCGGCAGAGACTATCCTTGTTTTAGGCACATAACCCCCTACCTGGTACTCTTGTGAAAGCAACTCCCTGGCCTGTTTTGACAGGTTGCTCATTTGCTCAATTTCCGACACTTTCTTAACATACAGCCAATGAGCTATTTGCTTTGCAGTAAAAGAGGGAAGGGACAAACTTTTTGTCGTTTCCAGTAATTCTTCGGGAGTAAGTCCCAGTAACCATTTTTTCATACGGCAAAGTTAGAGAAAATAAAAATCATTTGTTATTTTTGCATGAATTTAAAACTTTAATATTATGGCAAAGGAGAGTGAAGAAGTAAAACAAAGTGCCGGAATAAGCCCTGAAAAGCTAAAAGCGCTTCAGGCAACGCTGGACAAAATCGAAAAAGATTACGGCAAAGGCACTGTGATGAAGTTGGGAGAGCAGCCAAAATGGGAAGTATCTACAATTCCTTCGGGGTCAATCACATTGGATTATGCCTTAGGCATAGGAGGTTACCCAAGAGGTCGTGTTGTAGAAATCTATGGACCGGAATCAAGTGGTAAGACCACACTTGCGATACATGCAGTGGCAGAGGCCCAAAAAAAGGGAGGCGTAGCAGCAATAATCGATGCAGAGCACGCTTTTGACAGGACATATGCAAAGAACCTGGGAGTGGATGTAGATACCCTTTTGATATCCCAGCCGGACAACGGAGAGCAAGCCCTTGAAATCACAGATGCCCTAATCAGGAGTGGAGCAATAGATGTAATAGTAATAGACTCTGTTGCAGCGCTTACCCCAAAAGCTGAAATTGAGGGAGAGATGGGTGATTCCAAAATGGGGCTGCAGGCAAGGCTAATGAGCCAAGCATTAAGGAAACTTACCGCAAACATCAGCCGCACAAACACATGCTGCATCTTTATAAACCAGCTCAGGGACAAAATCGGCATCATGTTTGGCAACCCCGAGACCACAACCGGGGGTAACGCGCTAAAATTCTATTCCAGTGTAAGGGTAGATGTCCGCCGCATAACCCAAATAAAAGACGGAGAAGATGCCACCGGCAACAGGGTTAGGGCTAAGATTGTGAAAAACAAACTCGCCCCTCCTTTCCGAAAAGCCGAATTTGACATTGTATTCGGGCAGGGTATATCCAAAATTGGTGAGATCCTTGACCTTGGCGTAGAGTTCAATATTATCAGGAAAAGTGGTTCCTGGTTTAGCTATGGCGACGACAAATTGGGTCAGGGGAGAGAAGCTGTCAAACAGATTCTTCTTGACAATCCATCCTTGATGGAAGAGATTGAAACCAAAATTCGCCAGCAACTACTTGAAAACAAAGATTAACCACAGTTAATTAAAAATGGAAATTGTATTAAGCGGGATCCGGTCAACCGGACACCTGCATTTGGGAAATTACTACGGAGCATTACGCAACTACATAAAGATGCAGGACAAGTACAACTGCTATTTTTTCATAGCAGACCTGCACTCCCTCACCACACACCCTCACCCGGATGATTTTCATGCAGGGGTAAGGACCATACTTGCAGAATACCTTGCTTCCGGGCTTGATCCGGAAAAGTCTGCAATTTTTGTCCAAAGTGATGTGCCTGAAATCACAGAATTGTACGTTCTGTTGAACATGATTGCATACAAAGGGGAACTTGAACGCACCACCTCCTTCAAAGACAAAGTGAGGCAAAACCCAGAAAATGTAAATGCCGGCCTTCTTACATATCCGGTACTGATGGCAGCAGATATTTTGATACACAGGGCAAACCTTGTCCCTGTGGGCAAAGACCAGGAACAACATCTGGAAGTTGCACGCCTGTTGGCAAGAAGGTTCAACACACTATACAATGCAGAGGTTTTCCCAGAGCCACAGGCATTCAATTTTGGCAGTGACCTCATAAAAGTCCCGGGGCTGGATGGCAGTGGTAAAATGGGAAAAAGCGAAGGCAACGGAGTCTATCTTTTTGATGACGAAAAAACGATCCGGAAAAAAGTCATGAAAGCTGTGACTGACAGCGGCCCAACAGAACCAGGCAGTCCTATGTCGGAATCAGTGCAAAACCTGTTCACTCTGCTCAAGATTGTATCTGATACTGCTACAGTAGATCACTTTACCAAAAGTTACAACGACTGTTCAATCAGGTATGGAGATCTTAAAAAACAGTTGGCAGAAGATATCTGCAAGCAAACACTACCTATAAAAGCAAGGATAGAAGAGATTTACAAAGACGAGGCATATCTGCAAACAGTCGTTAAAAGAGGCACGGAAATGGCTCGCGAAAGTGCACAAGCAACCATGAAGGAGGTAAAGAAAGCAGTTGGCTTCAAAAGCTTCCTCAAATCAGATGATCAGTAAGGATACTATAGAACGCATTGTGGATGCTGCCGAAATCGTAGATGTGATCAGCGACTTCGTAGCTTTGAAAAGAAGGGGAGCAAACTACACGGCTTGCTGCCCTTTTCATCATGAAAAAACCCCATCTTTTTCGGTATCCCCATCCAAAGGAATATTCAAGTGCTTTGGCTGCGGGAAAGCTGGTAACGCGGTTAACTTCGTGATGGAGCATGAACACATGGGTTATGTGGAGGCCCTTAAATACTTGGGAAGGAAATATGGAATAGAAGTCCAGGACAAGGACGAGACAGAAGAGGATGCCCGCAACAGGCTCAAATCTGAGTCCATTATGGCTGTCACCCAATTTGCCAGCGAATTCTACCAAAAATCCCTATGGGAAACCGATCAGGGGATATCAATAGGACTTGGCTATTTCAAAGGAAGAGGTTTCGACAACGAAATCATAAAGAAATTCTCCCTTGGATGGGCTCCTTCCGGAAGAGATACCTTAAGCAACGCAGCACTCAAGGCCGGATACAAAAAGGAGTATCTTGTATCTTCCGGGCTATCTGTAGAGAGGGATAGTGGCAAAGATGTAGCAGACCGTTTTTACGAAAGGGTAATGTTTCCAATACACTCCATTTCCGGAAGGGTAATTGCCTTTGGCGGACGAACTTTAAGGACAGATAAGGCCATTGCAAAATACATAAATTCTCCCGAAACGGAAATTTATATCAAAAGCAAATCCCTTTACGGCATATTCCAGGCAAAATCATCCATTGCCAAACTTCAGAAATGCTATTTGGTAGAGGGTTACACAGATGTTATCTCTTTTCACAAAGCCGGCGTAGAAAATGTTGTGGCCTCAAGCGGCACATCCCTTACTACGGAGCAGATTAGACTAATCAAAAGGTTTGCCCCCGAAGTATCTGTTTTGTACGATGGTGACCCTGCAGGTATAAAAGCTTCCCTCAGAGGTATAGACATGCTTTTGGAAGAGGGTCTAAGGGTTAAGGTTGTCCTTTTTCCCGAAGGTGAAGATCCGGACTCATTTGCCAACAAAAAAGGTTCGGAGGAATTGAAAAGGTTCCTGCAAGAATCAGAGGAAGATTTCATTGCCTTCAAAACACGTCTGCTTTCAGGCGAAACAAAAAAAGACCCTCTCAAGAGAGCCCAACTTATTAGTGAGGTTGTTTCCAGCATTGCTGTTATACCAGATGCCATAAGCAGGGCTGTTTATATAGAAGAGTGCTCCCTCAGGCTGAATATTTCAGAAGAAATCCTGACAGATGAAGTCAAGAAAATAAGGAAAAAAAAACAATATGGTGCATACGGGCAACTAGTCGCAGACAAGCCGGAACCTGGTATGCCTCAGTACTTCCCCCCGCTTGAGACAGGTGAAAAGCTTCCCGGATTTATAACCGAAACATATTGCGAACCCGCCGAAAAAGAACTTTTGTACTACCTTCTTAAATTTGGAGAGTACAAATTGTACGGGACCGATAATAGTGACCAAACTGAAGATAACCACGAAAAAATCACGATTTCTGTTTCACAGTTTATATTGAATGAACTGCAAAATGACGAACTGGAACTGCATAACCTCATCTACAAAAAAATCTTTGACGAATACTACAAGGTAAGGGAATACGGGCAGGAACACATACAAAAACACTTCATTAACCATACTGACCCCGAAATAGTTAATGTTGTCCTTGACCTGCTACATCAAGAACACTCTTTGACTATCAAAATTTTTGTTGAATCAGTGACTCCCGAAGAACAAATGCTCTCTGTTGTGGTTCCAAAATCCATACTTATCTACAAAGCCAAAATCACCGCAATTGCATACCAAGAAGTTTGCTCTCGTCTGGCAGAAGCAGAAACTGCAAAAGACTCACAACTGCAAAGTCAACTTTTAGAACAAGTACAAGTATTGATGCATATCCGCAACTCATTTTCAAAAGAGCTCAAAAGGTTGACCATTTAACATTTTTTGTAACTTTGTCGCCTATTTGGAAAATCATCTTTATACATAACTCAAATTTTTATGGACAGCAAATTCAAAAGACACCTGGTTACAGCAGCCCTGCCTTACGCAAACGGCGCAGTACATATTGGACACTTGGCAGGAGTATATGTGCCTGCAGATATCTATTGCCGTTACCTTAGGATGCGGGGCCAGGATGTCCGTTTTATTTGCGGGTCCGACGAACACGGAGTGCCAATCACCATTAAAGCCAGGCAAAACAACTGCACTCCCCAGGAGATTGTAGATAAATACCACTACATCATCAAAGACTCTTTTGAAAGGTTGGGAATAAGCTTTGATATCTACTCCAGGACTAGTTCAAAAATACATCACAAAACTGCATCTGAATTTTTCAAAAGATTATACGATCAAGGCAATTTCATTGAAAAAGAGAGCGAACAATATTACGACCAGGAAACAGGCCAATTCCTTGCCGACAGATATATAACCGGAACCTGCCCAAAATGTTCTGCAGAAAATGCATATGGGGACCAATGCGAAAAGTGCGGAAGCACGCTATCTCCAACTGAACTAATAAATCCAAAATCTACCCTAAGTGGCAACACCCCTGTGATGAAAAAGACTTCTCACTGGTATCTTCCTCTGGATCAATACGAACCATGGCTCAAAAAGTGGATTTTAGAGCAACACAAAGAGTGGAAGGTAAATGTATATGGCCAATGCAAATCCTGGCTGGACGGGGGCTTGCAACCAAGGGCTGTAAGCCGTGATTTGGATTGGGGAGTACCTGTTCCTGTTGATGGTGCTCAGGGCAAGGTTTTGTACGTGTGGTTTGATGCCCCAATCGGATACATCTCCAACACTATTGAACTAATGCCAGAAGGTTGGGAAAAATGGTGGAAAAGTGAAGATACAAAACTAGTCCACTTCATTGGCAAAGACAATATAGTTTTCCACTGTATAGTATTCCCGTCTATGCTCAAAGCTTATGGTGACGGATTTATACTGCCCGAGAATGTACCGGCAAATGAATTCCTGAACCTGGAAGGAAATAAAATTTCCACATCCCGCAACTGGGCAGTGTGGCTGCATGAATATCTGGATGAATTTCCCGGAAAAGAAGATGTCCTAAGGTATGTGCTCTGTGCAAATGCTCCGGAAACCAAAGACAACGATTTTACCTGGAAAGATTTCCAAACCCGCAACAATAGTGAATTGGTAGGTATTTTCGGGAATTTTGTAAACAGGGCCGTAGTGCTTACCCACAAATATTTTGGAGGGGTTGTGCCCGCAACCAACCAAACGGAAGAAACAGACAACGAAATTCTCAATGCAATTCCATCCATACGCAAAAACATAGAAAACAACCTGGAAACATACCACTTCAGGGAAGCCCTAAAAGAGGCAATGAATCTGGCAAGGCTTGGCAACAAATACCTTACCGAAACCGAACCATGGAAACTTGCCAAAACAGACATGGACAGGGTTGCCACAATCCTGAATGTCTCCCTGCAGATTTGTGCAAACCTGGCGATTGCATTCGAACCATTCCTTCCACACACAACTTCCAAATTAAAGGAGATTCTCAATTTGGATACAACCCGGTGGGAAGAATTTGGCAAAAAAAGCATACTTGAATCTGGACACAAATTGAATGAGGCTAAACTACTGTTCGAAAAAATCGAGGATAGCCAAATAGAGTTCCAAATAAACAAATTGAACGCGACCAAGGAGAGCAACGATGCAGCCGGACATGCAGCAAACAAGACTGGAGATTCTGGTGCACCTGCAACTCTGGCGCCACAAAAAGAGGAGTGCACATTTGACCAATTCATGAATATGGACATCAGGACAGCCACTGTTTTGGAAGCAGAACGAGTACCAAAAACAGACAAGCTCTTGAAACTAACAATAGATACAGGATTGGACATTCGTACGATTGTTTCTGGGATTGCAGAATACTACTCTGCACAGGAGATGGTTGGCAAACAAATTTGCATCCTGGCAAACCTGGCCCCAAGGAAAATCAAAGGGATTGAATCCAAAGGTATGATACTAATGGCATCTGAGCAAAATGGCAAGATGAAAATAGTAACCCCCGAAGAGAGGCTACAAAACGGAGCATCAATCGGTTGAATTTAATATTATCCTACTGCAACTGGTGTAATAATTCCCTCTCCTCTTTTGAGTAGAGCAGCCACTCCCACATAGGTTTAAGGTCATCCCTGAAAAGATACAAAACAACAATGGCCAAAATAATCAAGAAAATTACTGAAAGTGTAATAACAAAACTTCTTACGAACTTACTGTTTGCTTTAGTCTCCAGCCTGTCTGTGTCAGCCGGTTTTTTATGGTCAAAGACCTGTTGTTGAGAAACCTCTGGCGCCTGCAATTGCTCCTGCTCTTGCAAAGGCTCCTGTTCTGGTAAAGGCTCCTGTTCAGGTGAAAAGTCCGCTTCCGGCAATTTGTTGTCCTGATCTTGAGAAGGCCCCTGACTGGAAATTTTCCCGTCTTTCACTTCAATCTCCAATTCTTCTTGCTCCTGCTCTTCTGCTTTATTTTGCTCTGTTGCAATAGTTTTAACATCCTTGTTTTGAGCCTCTTCAGTTTTACCAGCGATATTTTTCACATTATCCCTTTTGAAAAAATTTGATACAGGTTTACCAGTCAACTCCTCAACAATGCCCCTTTTTGGCATAATTTTCACACTTACAGGATCAAGCCCAAAGGTTTCCAAATAATTGAACAAATCTTTATCTGCCACAAAAAAATAATTGTTTTGTTCGGTGGCCCTCATTGTCCCAAAATCGGGGATACGAATGCTTTTCGATATATTTAGCTCTGCCTTGAGTTTCTTCACAAAGTCCGATATTTCTTCTTTAGCCGCCTCATGACTCAACCCTTTTACCTTTGCATACTCTTTTTCCAATAATTGATCATTCCAAATTTCACTTGGCCTAAAAAGTATTCTCCTGAAAGGTGGATGAATAACCCTGGCCCTGTCACTAAACATAGAGGGTGCCATCTCTGCATTGAAACTTCCCATACCAGGTAACGAAACCCTATCGTTCTGCAGAATCAAGGTTTTAAGTATTGTTGAAATTAGCTCTAAATCCATATTTTTCTTTGCAATCACACAAAGTTAAAAAAATTACCATTAAAAGATTTGTAAATTTGATTTTTCGCCTTATATTTGCAGTCCCAAAACGGAAATAACACTCCTCGTTAGCTCAGTTGGTTAGAGCACCTGACTGTTAATCAGGGGGTCCTAGGTTCAAGTCCTAGACGGGGAGCAAAAGAGTTACAGATTTAAACCCTGTAACTCTTTTTTATTTGCCATTGGAATGTGCCATTGAACTATGGAGCTTACTGAGTAAATGCAAAGCTATTCGTTTTTTAATTTCACTCGTATCAACACTAGATTGTCTGTATCTTTTAAGCCCGCTGCTATCTTTTTGAATTTCTCAGATACCTTGTGGGCTTTGGCATATTCAATGAATGTGAATGCATCAATATGGTTTACCATATAACCGTCTTGGCTAATATATAATAAATTATTCTCGTAGATGTTGCCTTCCAGATCGATAACCCTTAAATCATTGATTTCAATCTCTTGTTCACAAGAAATTAAAATCAACGTTAAAATAATAATTAATATCTTCATCATCACATTCAAAAATTAATCTATGAGATATAATTCCAGGGCCCGGTACAAAATAGTGAAATAAGCCAGAAGTTGTACACCCATTTTGGTAAAAGTATGAATCTGGCAAGAATAAAGTTCTTTGGATTGATGATATGTTCTCTCTGTAAAGTGCAGACAGTTCTTCCTCCTTGCGTAGGATACAACGTTTCATGGCTGAATATGTGCTTGATTTAGACATAATAGCAAGGTTTGTTGTTGGCGTGCTGTGAGCTTGTTTAAATATGGCCTTGACCTTGTATCTGACTACCTTTTAAACCATTACTCTAACCGTAAAATTGATATATTTAATTTTTTGTCATGTACTTAGACGCATTCCAAAAAATTCACAACAAATTCGACTAAAAGTTGTTTTTATAATTGATAACCAACAACACCAAATCAAAAAAACATGTCAATTTTAAAAGAAACATATAAGCTGAACAATGGAGTAGAAATTCCAAAGATCGGTTTCGGAACATGGCAAATTCCAAACAAAGACGCATTTGATGCTGTGACAATGGCCATTGAAAGTGGGTACAGGCACATAGACACTGCTCTCGCATACCAAAATGAAGAAGGGGTAGGAAAAGCAATCAGGGAATCCGGTATCAAAAGAGAAGAGTTGTTTGTGACAAGCAAGATTCCTGCACAAATCAAAGGATACAAAGAGGCAATGGGAGCTTTTGACCAAACCATCAACAATTTAAAAACAGATTATCTGGATTTGTACCTGATACATGCACCATGGCCTTGGGACCACCAGGGCGGCGATTACACAAAACAAAACATTGAAACATGGAAAGCAATGGAATATCTTTACAAACAAAAAAAAGTGAGAGCTATTGGTGTATCAAACTTTGCTCCGGGCCACATAAATTCCATTTTAGATAACGGAGAGATAATTCCGGCTGCCAACCAAATAGCTTTCTATGCAGGCAGAACCCAGGAAAGTATCGTTGCCTACTGCAAGGACAAAGGAATACTTATAGAAGCTTACTCCCCGCTTGCTACAGGAAGAGCCCTTCTGGATCCTTTGTTGAATGACTTGGCGGATAAATACAATGTAACGGTAGCACAACTGTTAATCAGATTCACCTTACAAAGAGGCACTCTGCCATTGCCCAAGACAATGTCAAAAGCAAGAATGACAGAGAATGCAAATGTAAATCATTTTGTAATTTCAGAAAGCGATATGGCTACAATGAACAGTATTAAAAACGAGTACAGGTAATATAACGGGCATCAATAACAAAAGGCCGGGTAAATTTTATCCGGCCTTTTACATTGGAAATATCAATCAAACCTGGAGCTAAAAGATACCTCTCTCTACATAACCGGTATGTAATAATTCATGTGACTTATGACCTAACGGTTCTACAAGAAATTCTTCATAAATGGCTTTAATTGCAGGATTCTCATGAGACTTGCGAATTGCGTGCAACTTATCCTCTTTATAAATGGAGTCTGCCCTTTTTTGTCTTATTGCCCATGTGGTAGGAATAGGTTGCCCACCACCTCCAAGGCAGCCTCCCGGACAAGTCATTACCTCTATGAAAGCATACGGTGATTTGCCTTCTTCTATCTGCTCCAAAAGGGTTCTTGCGTTCTTCAGGGTATGGGCAACAGCAACTTTCACTTTGGTTCCGGCAATGTCAAGCTCTGCCTCCCTTATCCCCTCAAAACCCCTCACAGCAGTCAAATCAATTTTCTCCAGAGGTTTCCCTGTCAACACCTCATAGGCTGTCCTCACGGCAGCTTCCATCACACCTCCGGTAGCACCAAAGATAACGCCCGCTCCTGTAGATATCCCAAGAGGCTTGTCAAACTCTTCCTCTTTCAAATGTTCAAAATCTATTCCTTTACGCTTGAACATTTTAGCCAACTCACGTGTGGTCAAAACATAATCCACATCAAAAAATGATTCATGTTCTGCAAGTCCGATTTTCTCTTTCCAATAATGGAAAGCAGATTGCATTTCTGGTCTTTTGCATTCGAATTTCTTTGCAGTACAAGGCATTATCGATACAACAACCAATTTACGCGGGTCAATGTTCATCTTTTCTGCATAATATGTCTTGGCAACTGCACCAAACATTTGCTGGGGCGATTTGCAGGTAGAGAGATGATCCAAAGACTTGGGAAAGAAGTGCTCTATAAATTTAATCCACCCAGGTGAACAAGAAGTTACCATTGGAAGTGTACCCCCTGTCTTGATCCTGTTTATCAGCTCATAACCCTCTTCCATTATTGTAAGGTCCGCAGTAAACTGAGTATCGAACACTTTATCAAAACCAAGCTTCCTGAGCGCCGCAACCATCTGGCCGGTCACCAATGCACCTTCGTCCATACCCATAGCTTCACCAACACCAACCCTGATTGCAGGTGCTGTCTGTACAACAACTATTTTGTCATTGTCATAAAGGTCGCAGAACACCTCATTGGTTTCGTCCCTTTCTACTATTGCTGCTGTGGGGCAAACAAGTGCACATTGCCCACAACTGGTACAGGCAACATTTCCCAACCCTTTATCCTGGAATGTTCCAATCCTGCTCCTTAGGCCGCGGCCAGTGAAATCAATTGCATAAACTGTCTGCATCTCTGCACAAACAGCAACGCATCTGCCACACAATATACATTTGTCCGGATTCCGGAACAAAGCCAGGGATGTGTCGTCCGGCAACATATGTGGTTTTGTCCTTGGAAAAGCATCTTCCTTTATCCCTAGTTGTGCCGACAAGTCCTGGAGCTCGCAATTACCATTCCTTTCACAAACCAGACAATCTTTAGGGTGGTTTGCCAATATAAGTTCCAGGTTGGTTTTCCGTGCCTGGTCTATTTGCGGAGAATGGGTCACAATTTCCATACCCTCCCTCATTCCTGTAACACAAGAGCGAACCAATGTTTTTGCCCCTTTTACTTCCACCACGCAAATGCCACAAGAGGCATTTTGGGAAACATCTTTCAGGTAACACAAATTAGGGATCATGACTCCTGTTTCATTGCATGCTTCAAGGATCGTTTTTCCCGAACCGACTTCGTATGGATGACCATCAATAGTTACTTTTATTTTTTTCTTTTCCATGTTTATTCCTCCTCATTGTTAACTGTTACCCTAACATCGCAACGGAGACATCTGGCAACCTCTTCGTATGCCTGCTCTTTGGTGTAGCCAAGGTTGATCTCTTTAAAATTACCAAGCCTCTCTTCAAGAGGTCTTTTGACAGAATAGTGACGATTCCCGCCCTCGGGTTTTAATGGTACTTTGTCACTATATTCAAAAGCTCTGAACAACTTATGGAACCTCCTCTTGTTTGTCAACTCATGGTCAATTATCTCGGCAGCTTTTTTGGCCAATCCCATTGCCTCTGCAGCAGTGGAAGGACCAGTGACTGCATCTCCGATAGCATAGATTTTCGGATGGTTGGTTTTGAATGAGAAATGATCTGCAAATACATTTCCGTTGGAAGAGGTCTTTATTCCGAACTCCTTAAGGAAAGGAGCTTCCACTTCTTCGCCAACGGCCATTATAACTGTATCGCATCCCACAATAAACGACTCCCCGGTTGGAACCGGCTTCCTTCTGTTGGACAAATCAATATCGCCACACTCCATTTTGGCCAATTCAATACCTCTTACCCTATCATTCACATCGGCAAGAATTTCTGTTGGATTACTCAAAAACAAGAAATTAACTCCTTCAATTTCTGCCTCTTTTATCTCATCCTTGTTGGCAGGCATATCTGCTTTGACCCTTCTGTACACCACAGTAACCTCAGCTCCGAATCTTTGGGCAGTACGTGCTGCATCAATTGCAACATTTCCTGCACCAATCACAACCACATTCTTGCCTATGTCAGGTTGTACCCCCTTGGCAACATCCTTAAGGAAATCCATTCCAGAGACAACACCCTTGAGATTGTTTCCTTTGACATTAAGCATAACATCTTTATGAGCTCCTACGGCAATAATGATTTTAGAGAAGTCATGTTCGAGCTCCTGCATGGTTACATCTTTGCCAACAGTCGTGTTGTACCTGAAATTAACACCGAGGTTCTTTATGAATTCAACCTCCCTGTCCAGAACTTCAAGCGGCAACCTGTACTTAGGTATGCCCCATCTGAGGATACCGCCGGCAGCAGAGTCAGATTCAAACACAGTCACATCATGCCCCAACCTTACCAAATAAAAGGCAGCAGTCAAACCGGCTGGACCAGCCCCAATGATAGCAATTTTTTTGTAAGTAGGAGCCAATTTCTCTTTTATCAACCTGTTGTAAATCTTTTGTGTTTTACCTTCCAAATGGACGGTATCCGCAATATACCTGTGTATATCGCCCTGTGAAACAGGAGCATCTATTGTCTCCCTCAAACATTTCATTTGACAATGGAAGTGACAAATACGACCTATAGAAGATGGCAATGGATTGTCCCTCAGTGTAGATTCAAAAGCATCTTCCAGTTTGTCCTCTTTGAGAAGCTGCAGGTACCTAGGAATATTCATATGCAATGGGCAACTGTTTATACACAAAGCAGTGAACAAATCGTGACAAATTCCCGGCTCACATTTTTTCTCAATCATATGATGGTCGTACTCATCCCTAAAGTAACGCAAAGTTGTCAGGACAGGATTGGGAGCTGTTTGACCCAAACCGCACAATGCAGTACTCTTGATTGTATTGCCCAGTTTAATCAATGTTTCAATGTCCTTCTCTTCTCCTTTCCCCTGTGTTATTTTATTCAGGATATGCAGAGTTTGCGCAAGCCCCTCACGACAAGGAGTGCATTTACCACATGACTCCCCGTTGGAAAATTCCGTAAAATACCTGGCAACGTCAACCATGCAATTATCTTCGTCCATGACAACCATCCCACCGGACCCCATTATTGTTCCCAAAGAGTTCAAGGATTCGTAGTCTACAGGTGTGCTCAAATACTCAACAGGGATACAACCTCCGGACGGACCGCCAGTCTGGACAGCCTTTACCCTTTTGTGGGATCCGGTTCCTTCTCCGATTTTGAAAACAATCGTTTCCAAAGTAGAGCCCAACGGAAGTTCTACCAACCCTGTATTCTTTACTTTACCTACCAGCGAGAAAACTTTGGTCCCGGAACTCTTTTCAGTTCCTGTTCCTGTGAGCCACTCCCCTCCTTTGGATATTATGACTGGCACATTGCACCAAGTTTCAACATTGTTTATGTTGGTTGGTTTTCCGTAAAGACCTTTCTCGGCCGGATACGGAGGTCTTGGGGTTGGTCTTCCGGCTCTCCCTTCTATACTGTGTATCAGAGCAGTTTCTTCTCCGCAAACAAACGCACCGGCTCCCTCAACAATATCTATGTCAAAGGAGAAACCCGAATCCAGTATGTTTTCTCCCAACAACCCATGTTCCTTTGCCTGTCTGATTGCTCCTTTAAGCCTCTGGACTGCAAGTGGGTATTCTGCCCTTATATAGACCACGCCTTTTGATGCACCCATTGCGTATGCACCAATTGTCATACCCTCAAGCAACATGAACGGATCACTTTCAATCTCATTCCGGTTCATGAATGCTCCGGGGTCGCCTTCATCTGCATTGCAAATAACATATTTTTGATCTGCTTCTACCTTGGCCATAAGGTCCCATTTTACTCCTGTCGGGAATCCTGCACCCCCTCTTCCCCTGAGTTTGGAAGATTTGACTTCTGAAATTACCGACTCTGGGGTCATCTCCTTAAGAGTTTTGTAAAGTGGGAAATAACCCCCTACTCCAATATACTCTTCAATATCGTCAGGAACAATCAACCCACAATTTCGCAATACAATTTTCTTTTGCCATTTGAAAAAGGGCACATCATTCCAAAGGGGGTACTCTTCCAACCCCTTACCGTAATTGAATTCTCCAGTAATATAATCCCATGATTCTATCCTGCACATTACATTCCTGTATGGCATTATACCTCTTTCTATTCCCAATAAAATTGGTACCACATCATTTTCAGTGACCCTGTGCATTATTATCAGCGGCTTGCCAGGGATATAGATGTTCACTAGAGGCTCCTCTGCACAAAACCCGAAACATCCTGTTTTTTTTAGAATTATATCCAGGTTCTTCTCTTTTATGCTTCTTTCCAAACTGTCAAACAACACCTCTGCACCTCTTCCTATACCGCATGTTCCCATACCTACGGCAACATATGGCTTGTTTGGGAGGATCTTCTTTTCGCCATTCTTTTTGATTTTGGCCAAATCACCGTAATCTGATATTCTCATCTTTGTTTCCCTCCTGTAAGTTTTTAAGGATTTTTTTGATTTGTTCTGAGGTTACATTGCTATAAATCACACCATCAACAGCAACAACCGGTGCCAGGGCACATTGGCCGAAACATGCAACCGTTTTAACTGTCAGAAGCCTGTCTTCTGTTGTGAAACTGTTTTCTCCTGCATCAAGGGCTTCCTTGCAACCTGGCAATGAAGACATATCATCGAGCAGAACCTTAGAACCTTTTGTGTGGCAAGCAGTTCCCCTGCATACAATAATTGTATGCTTTCCTTGTGGTTTCAGGTTAAAAAAGGAATAAAAGGTTGCTACACTGTAAATTTGAGAGAGTGGCGTTTTGGTCTGGGCAGACAGATACGACATTGCGTCAGAGTCAAGAAACTTGTACTCGTTAGTTTCCTGCATCTCTTCCATCATTGTTAGCAGAGAGCCCGGTTTTCCATTGTGCCTGGAGATTATCTCGTCAATAGCTACCCTATCGGCAAGATTATCGTCGCTGGTATTCATAGGCTTTAATTTTTTATGGTTAATATGTGGTAATTAGTAAGCTTCCACTTATATTGGTAACATCAGTCCAATCTTAACCTTGGCCATCCCTGCTATCATCCGGGCTAAAACATGATAAAAAAAAACTTTTTACCGTTCAAATATAACTATTTTAATAACATTATAACAAAAAAGTATAACTTTAAACTATTGGTTACTAATCGATTGAATACAACTATAGATTAAAAGTATAAAGTAATGAGTCATAACCAAACGCTTTACAAATGCAATTTGAGAATAATTTGTAAATTTGTAATGTCCAATGTAAGTTAGAGATATATGATTAAAGATATAATTATCACACTCCCTCTTTTTGTTTGTCTCTTTTGGGCTGTCACATTATATATGGGCTTCCGGAATCTTAACACATCAAAAAAAATATTGGCCCTTTTTATGGCGGTTTCTACTCTCCTGTATACCGGTCATGCCATCTATTTTTCCATGAACTACATGGCTTACACAGTATTGGACCCATTATATACTTTTGCTAACCTTTCTGTCTTCCCAATTTTTCTCATATACATAAGGTCGCTTACAAAAACCGGTAAAATTGAAAGGAGGTTATACTGGTTATTCATTCCTGCACTCCTTTTCAGCTTGACATCTGCAATGGTATACCTGCTGTTGCCTAAACCAGAGCTTCTGGCATACATAAAAGAGAACATTTACAAAGAGAGCACACAATACACCTTCTCTTCACTTGCTGTCATCCAGTCATATTCCCATATAATAAGCAGGATATCTTTTGCTGTCTTGCTAATTCCGTCCGTATATCTAAGTTGGAAATATATTATCATTTACGAATCAAAAATCAAGGAATTTTATTCCGATACAGAGAGCAAATCATTGAAATGGGCTGCACAAATGTTGACAGCTACGGTATTGTCAGCAATATTCGCCATTACACTCAATATACTTGGAAAATCTTACTTTATCCATGATTTCACAAGAATAATAGTACCATCCCTGCTCTTCTCCTCGTTATTGTATGTAATAGGCTATTTGGGATATAACCAATCATTTGCAATAAAAGAATATGAAATTGACCTTGCCAAAGAAAAGAAAACCAATAATATCAACAACACAAGGTCCAAGCTACACTCAGATCTCATAAACCTGCTGGAAAACGAACAATTATTCAGGAACCCGGACTTGAGAATAACTGACATCTCATCCAGGCTCAACACAAACAGGACTTATATATCCGGAATTGTAAACACAGAGTTCAATACAACTTTTTGCGATTTGATAAATCATTACAGGGTAGAGTTTTCCAAAAAGCTCCTTTTGGACCAGAATTTGTATATCCTCCATTATGTTGCAGAAGAATCGGGATTTGCATCGGTAAACTCATATATGAGGGCATTTAAAAAGTCCACAGGAATGACTCCTGGCCAATTCCGCAAAAAAGCAGCAGAAAACAATTAAATTACATACTCATGAAAAAACATTTGACAATTGCATTAGCTTTCATGCTGGTGTCCCTGGCCTTGTTTGCCCAGGACAACAACAACACAGACTACACCTACATAGAGGTAAATGGTAAGGCAGAAAAAGAGTTTACTCCAGACGAAATATTCGTCAAGCTGGTTTTGACAGAAGAGGAAAGCAGGGGCAAAAAATCCCTGGAAAGAATGGAAAGGACATTGTTTGAAAACCTGGAGTCAATTGGAATTGACATAAAAGAAGATATCACTATCTCTGATATGCAATCTACTTTGGAAAAATTCTTTTTGAAAAAGGAGAACATTGCATCAAGCAGGGAGTACTCAATCAAAACAAAAAACTCTGCACAACTAGCACAACTTTTTGAAGTAGTAAAGAAAAATGAAATTTCCGATGTTACAATTACCCACGCCAGATTATCTGACCCCGAAGCTGCAGGCAGGGAATTGATTGCCCTGGCAGCAGCAAATGCTCGAAAAAATGCAGAGGCTTTGGCAAAAGGTTTGGGACAAACACTTGGGAAAGCAATATACGCTCAAAGTTACAGTGGATTCCAGGGACAGCTGTATATGAATCAAAGTGCAAGAGGAATCAAAGTGCAGGAAGCTGCAATGGAAGACCAATCATACGATATCCCAGATTTCAGGAAAATCAAGCTGACTCACAATGTAACCGTAAGGTTCGAATTGGAATAATAAAAAGGCCCTGGCAAACTAACCCCCCTTGCCAAGGCCTTGATGTGCATTTGGTGCAACTACTTTATGTGCTACAAATATAATCAAAAATATTTACATTCCACTCTTTTTGATTATTTTTATTTACAGATTATTATATTATATTAGAAATTGTTTCATTTATTAACCAAACTGAGAATTGTCACTTCTCCCGAAAACCTACTATAATAAGAATATCCGGGTGGCTTTACCCGTTATTTTTTCATTTGCAGGACAAGCTTTGGTCCAGATAGCAGATAGTGTAATGACTGGCCAACTTGGGGCAACACCCCTTGCTGCAGTATCCCTGTCGGGGGCAGTTGTAATGAACTTCCTGGTATTGGGAATAGGTCTTTCGGTGGGTCTGACACCTATCGCGGGCAATTTTTGGGCAACAGGAGACTTCAGACGTGTCTCTGCATATTTCCAAAACTCACTTTTGGTAAATTTTTTAGCATCCATAATAATAACCATAGCCCTTTTATCCATCCTGCCATTTTTGGGAAACATAGGACAACCTCAAGAGGTGGTTGGAATTATGGGAAGTTACTATATACTCATCACTGCTTCCATAATCCCATTCATGTTATTCCAGGCGTTCAAACAATTCATGGAGGGTGCTGGCAACACACGTATTGCAATGAACATAACACTCATTGCAAACGCTATCAATATCCTGCTCAACTATTTGCTCATCTTTGGAAAGTTTGGGTTTCCCCAAATGGGAATAGCTGGAGCAGGATTGGCAACACTGGTTTCCCGAATATTCATGCCTATAGCTTTTTGGTTGAGTATCAAGAAAAATTTCAGTTTTTCCAGGTATTTCAAATTTTTCTCCAATATCAATTTTTCACGGTTCAAGCAAAAAGAGCTTATCAAAATGGGACTCCCAATCTCCGGACAAATGTCAATAGAGTTCCTCTCTTTGAGCCTGATTACAATCATGATGGGATGGATCAGCACTGAGTCCCTTGCTGCCAATCAAATAGTATTGACAATGATAAACCTCACATTCATGGTCTCCAATGGAATATCTGCAGCAACCACAATACATGTCAGTCATTCGTTCGGGAAAAAGGACATTTACGGAATCAAGAAAAACGGATATGCAGGAATTCATTTGTCTGCTTTGATAATGACAATAGCAGCCATCATCTTCTTGTTTTTAGGAGAAGAGATTGCTTCCATATTTACAAACTCCCAAGAAGTGATAGAAATATCAGGAAAGATTTTCATTGTTGTTGCATTTTTCGAAATCCTGGATGGATTGCAGGTAACAGCGTTGGGTGCACTCAGAGGAATCATGGATGTAAGGGCAGCCATGAAATATGCAATTGTCTCATACCTTTTTGTTTCTATCCCTTTTGCATATTTTGCAGGGTTTGTCCTTGGTTTTGCAGAGGTTGGTCTAATGTCGGGTTTTGCTGTTGGACTGCTTGTAGCATCAATCCTTTTCATTACCCGATTCAACTCAAAAACTTCCAATTCTCATACTCTTTTCCTAAATTTGGGGTATGAAAAAGAAAAGCTCTAAGAAATTCCTGGCAAAACACCTTGTCATTTTCACAATAGCAATAATCCCCTTGGTCATTTACGGGTTTTCAAGGAACGACTCCCAAGAAGATACAACCGAAGATATTACAGAAGATATAGCACCTGAAGCACTAAATCATCTATTGTCCAACTCACTTTCAGACACTACCACGACAGAAAACCTGGACAAGCAGATAGGGAAATTCATAAGGCAATGGGAAATAAAAGGTGCATCCCTTGCCGTGATGAAAGATGAAAAACTGATCTATGCAAAAGGATATGGTTGGGCAGACCAGGAAAACAACGAAAAAACTGAAGTCAAACATATTTTCAGGATAGCCTCGTTGTCAAAGCTGATTACAGCCGTAACCATCATGAAATTGAAAGAAGATGGACTCTTGAACCTGAACGACAAAGTGTTTGGGATTGGAGGGCACCTCAATTATCCCCAATTTTCCGAATTCAAAGATAAGAGACTCACCAAAATTACAATTGAACATTTGCTAAGGCACAAAGGTGGCTTCACAACAAGGGCTGGAGACCCATTATTCTCACTATCACTGGTAAGCAGAAGGCTAGGACTGGAAAGAGCAGTGGAGAGGGAAGAACTGATAAAATATGTGATTTCCAGAAGACTTGGTTTTACTCCGGGAACAGGGACAAGCTATTCCAACATTGGATACTTGCTTCTATCCATGATTGTCGAAGAGGTGACCGGTGTTGAATATGAACAGTATATCAAAACCAATATCCTGTTTCCCAATGGAATCTATGACATGCATATTGCCCATAACTTCTATCACGAAAAATATCCAAACGAAGTTAGATATTACGAACCCTCCAACGAACAACCAATTACCCCTTATGATCTTTCAGATACATTATTGCCAAGATGTTACGGGGGAAACAACATAAGGTTGCTATCTGGTGCAGGAGCTTGGGTTGCATCCCCTGTAGAACTGCTTAAATTTGTATCCATGATTGACGGGAGGGACAATGTACCCGATATATTATCCAAGGAAAGTATCTCCATTATGACCAAATCGGCCCCATCCACCCTTCCGATTGGATGGGCAAAATGCCTCTCTTCGGGTGATTGGACCCGTACAGGCACTCTGTCCGGTTCCAGCGCACTAATCAAATACAACTCCAACGGTTACTCATGGGTCTTCATTACAAATACAAGTTCATGGAAAGGCTCCACATTCCCAAGGAACATAGAACGGTTTTTCAGAGGAGCCATGCAAAAGGTATCTGAATGGCCCCAAAAAGACCTGTTCGATTTTAGAACTCAAACGTCAACCCAATCGTAGGAAGTACCGTTCCGCCTACTATCTCCAAACGTTTCATTTCGTACCTCTGCTCGTTGTAAGGGGCCTCTGGATTAACTACATTCCCTGTACTTAAAAGGACATCAGAATCCTTGTACTGTTTGTTGAGAATGTTCTGTATGTCTATGTATATTTTCATAGCAAACCTGTCAAAGTAAAACTCTTTGTCTGCCCTTATGTCAAGCTGATTGAATTGTTTCAGGTATACAGAATTATACCGGGAATAATCCAGGTATGCCCTTCCCGAAGCATCCCAGGCAGCAACCAAGGAACTTCTCTCTACATCCAAAGGAGTATAAGGAGCTCCTCCCGAATATCTGAATTTTGCCCCCAGCACATAATTTTTAGGGAAACGGTAACTACCGGACAGAGTCATCAAACGTCTATTGTCCCATGCAGTAGGTTTATAAATTCCATCCTTATCTTTAAACTCACTTTTGAACAATGTTATGGAACTTATCAAGTTCAATTTATCAGAGACAAACCATCTGAATGAAAACTCTGCACCATATGACCGGCCTTTCACGTCAGATGTTATGGCTTCATTCCCCACGACTCCGTAATTGGTGCCTTTGCCCTCTACAGGTATGGAGTCCTGTACGGAATACATCCCGTTAAAATTCCATTTGTAAAAAAGTTCCATCCCAAACTGCAACCCTTCACTGCTTCGATAATCAAATCCGGCAGCAACCTGGTCGGAACCAAGGTATTTCATATCCTTATTGACCCTGTTACCATTGTTATCTGCAAAGCCCATTGCAGTGAAAGGGGGAAGTTGGAAATATCTCCCGGCAGAAGCATTCAAATAAAAGTTCCGTCCCACTTCGTAAGAAAGCGATGCCCTTGGAGAAAACTGGTTAAAAGGATTAGCCATGTAAGAAGAGTAAGAGTTTCCATCTGCACGTACACCAGCATTCGCTGTGAATTTTTGGTTTGCAGAAGTGTAATTCAAATTGGCAAAAACTGCATATTTAAAAAAAGACAAATCTGTATTGTAGTTTACAACAACAGGATTATTGTAAAAAATTTTCTGGTAAGTCTCATTGGTATAGAAAGGTAAATCAGACCCAAAACCAGCTGTCAGCCGAAACTGTTCCATCCTGGTCACATTTTCCAACCTGAATTTTGTCTCCTGTTCAACGGAACGATACCTTAAAGTGAGGTTCTCCTGGGAACTTTCGTCATTATTCCTGTATTTAGTATTCCTATTGTTCAAATAACTGTGACTCAAATACAGGTTAAGAGTATTCCTGCCATAAAAATAGCTGTAGGCAGCTCCAATTGTAAAAACCTCTTGCTGTATTACAGGCAAATAAGATAAAATATATTCGTTTGATTCTTCTCCACCGGTATCATCGTTCAAAGTCATGTTATCTATCCCCACAATACCCAGCAAAGTCAATTCATGCTTGTTGTCAAAACGTTTTTCTACCTTAAACTGGGCATCGGAAAATGATGGTAAAAAAGGAAGGCCTATGGCTTTGAACAAAAGTTGTAAATAAGAAGTCCTTGCAGAGAAGAGATAATTAGTGTTTTTGCTCAAATGGCCATTGGAACTTACTCCTGCCTCAGATGCACCAACTGTGAACTTGAAATTGTTTTTCACAGGGTCTCCATCCTTCAGCTTCAAATCCAAAACAGAGCTTAAAGCCCCACTCCTTGCAACAGGAAAATTACCTGCATAAAAATCCACTTCCCTGATAAAGTCAGCATCAATTATCCCGACAGGTCCTCCGGAAGCTCCTTGTGTACTGAAATGGTTTATTGTGGGTATCTCAATCCCATCATAAAAATACCTGTTTTCTGCAGGTCCGCCGCCACGGACAAGCAAATCATTCCGGTACCCTCCGGTAACAACCGAGGCTACACCAGGCAGAGACCCCACAACACGTGAAATATCCCTGTTAGAACCCGGGTTCTTTTCTATCTCCTGGACTCCAATGCTTTTCTGGGAAAGAGGACTTTCCGGCAATCTCCTGAATGGATCTGCCTTAGGCTTGACAGTTACAGAATTCAGCAAGACACTCTCCTCTTCCAGTTCAATCCTAAGGTAATTACCCATTGCAGATACCATGAATTGCTCAGATATATACTGGTTGTAACCTAACAAATCTACCTGCACACGGTAAGTACCCGGGGCAACACCATCAATCTCGAACTTTCCGGAATTATCTGTAATTGCATAAAGAGTTCCCCTCCAAATAGAGACCGTAGCAAACGGTACAGGTTCCCTTGTGATTTTATCTACCACCTCTCCCCTTACCTTGTAATTGACCTGTTCAGAGCCAAACAGGACTCTTGGCCCCGATATCAATAAAAGGGTCACCAAAACCATGTCAAAACCCTTTAAAACAAATATATTCTTATTCATACATCAAAATTGCATTTTATGTAATGTATGAACAACAGAAATTAAAAAATGTTTCAACAAACTATCTTACAATGTGAAAAGCTGTCCCGCCATCAACCTGAGCCTTATTTCCGAAAGTTTGGTCTCGTACAAAGCTTTGAGTTTCCTGTCCGAAGCAGACATGTAAGATAGCTGGTAATCCCTGAATTCTATCCCGGAAAGCGATCCCAGCCTGTATTTCTCCATAGCTGCTTCCAGATTCAATATGGCCGACTCCCTGCTCTCCTCTTCAAAATTAATTGACCTTAAATTATTGGTATACAAATTATACAACTGGCGGATTTCACTCTCCAGTTCCTGAGTAGCCCTCATCAAGGAAATTTTTGCATTATCCTTGACTATTTGGGCATTACGCACCCTTCTGTTAGTCTCTCCTCCATTGAAAATTGGCACAGACAAAGTCATCCCCCAATTGAACCCTTCCGAATCGTTAAACCTGGATGGAATGATTTGGCTCCTGTTGAAATTCACATTATAACCTGCAGAGAGATCCAAAGATGGGAACCTTAGAGAACGGGCAATCTTAAGGTCAATTGCTGCAATGTTCTCTCCGGAACGCATAGCATTTAGCTCTGTATTGTTCTGGTATGCAGATTCCAATAAAAAATCCAATTTGAGTTGAGTCTCGGGAATAATTGTATCATTAATGGAATACTCCGAATCCAGCGGAATATTCATCAATTTAAACAACTCTATGTATGCATTTTTAAGGTTCTCTTTTTGAAGCATTAAACTAGAAGAATCACTATTAAGGTAAATTTTGGCCTGTTTGTACTCCAACCCGGAATCGCTGCCTATATTGTACCTGGTTATTGCCTGGTTGTACCTTGTCTGCGAAATGGAAACCAACTCAGTCAAAAGCTGTACCTGGTTTTGGAGGCTTATGATACTAAAATATTGTGATGAGATGGCCATAATAAGGTTCTCCACAACAGACCTGAAATTGTACTCTCCTTCACGTAATAACTCCTCTTGCCTTTCCCTTGTGGCAAACATATTCAACCCGTCAAACAAGCGCCAGTTGGCACTCAATCCATTTATAACAGATGTACTATGGTTGCCGGCACTCTCCCTGGAACCATCCGAGGTATAACTTCTTTGGTCCAACCTGCTATCGCTTAAACGGGAAGATGCACTCAAAACCGGCAGAAAAGGCTCCAGGGTAACATTATTCTTTGCAATCTCCAGGGTGTTTTCCGATATCACAACAGAATAGTTAGATTCAAGAGCCCTGGCAATACACTCTTCCAGGGTCAGGAAACCATGCTTAGGATTGTTCCTGGCAACAGACTCTAAAGGAAAAACCAGCGAGAGCAGCACAAAAAAAATTGAAAATTGCTTAATCATTCTCATTACTCTTATCAAAATTAGCATTGGACGATGAAATATAGGAATACATTGCAGGAATAATGTACAAGGTAAAGAAGGTAGAGAAAATCAAACCTCCGGCCACTGCAACTCCCATTGAAACACGGCTCTCTGCCCCGGCTCCGGTGGCAAAAACCATAGGAGCAATTCCCAGTATTGTAGAGAGGCTGGTCATTAATATTGGCCTGAACCTGGAAGCTGCAGACTCCAATATTGCATCCATCTTGTCCAAACCCAGTAGTTTCTTTTGGTTTGCAAACTCCACCATCAAAATACCATTTTTAGACACCAGTCCAATCAACATTATCAGACCTATCTGACTGAAAATATTCAATGTCTGACCATATGCCTTTATGGAGACAAGGGCTCCAAAAACAGCCAACGGAACTGTAAACATAATTATCAGCGGATCCCTGAAACTCTCAAACTGTGCCGATAGCACAAGGTAAATCAAAATCAGGGCAAGGATAAATGCAAACAACAAACTGGAAGTGCTCTCTACAAAATCCTTTGACTGACCAGTAAGTGAAGTTGAATAGCTGTTTGGATCCAGCACCTCACCCGTTATACGGTCCATCTCTTCCAGACCCTGTCCCAATGTGTATCCCTTGGACAAAGATGCAGAGACAGTAGCAGAGACAAAACGGTTGTAACGGTATCTTTGAGGGGGAGTGCTACTCTCTTCCATCTTGATCAGGTTATCCAACTGGACCAAGGCCCCCTTATCATTCCTTACATATATGTTTGCCAAATCTACAGGCTTGTTCCGCATGCTTTGGTCTATCTGGCTCATAATCTGATATTGCTTCCCATTCCTTATGAAATATCCTATACGTTGTTCGCTCATGGACAATTGGAGGGTTTGGGCAATATTCTGCACGGAGACCCCTAACATAGAAGCTTTGTCCCTGTCAATACTCACGCTCAATTCTGGTTTTGTAAATTTCAGGTTCACATCTGAATTGGCAAAAACGTCACTTTGAGCAACCTCTGACATGAACAACGGTATTATCCTCTTGAGTGAATCAATATGGTTTGCCTGAATAACATATTGAACAGGCATACCACCCCTTCTTCCGCCAAAGGTTTGTTGTTGGTTGACAAAACTCCTTGCCCCGGTCAGCATTGATACCTTGGGAGACAATGCGTCTGCAATCTCTTGTTGGGAACGCGTCCTTTGCAGAGGATCTTTCAATGCTATCTGGAAGTTGGCCCTGTTGTTGCCCCACATCCCAATCATCTGCAAACCTCTGTCTTTCTCTGGCACCTCCTGCTCTATCAACGCAAACATCTCGTCTGAATATTTAAGCATATAGCCGTAAGTTGCACCCTCCTGTGCGGTACTGGACACTGTCAACATAGAACGGTCTTCCATTGGAGCCATTTCAGAAGGGATTGTCAGCCACAAATAAATGATCACTCCAAAAGAGAAAACCAGGAACACCAAGGCCAACCACCTGGCTTTAATAAACATCCTCAATGAATTATTGTAAATCTTGTTGAGGGATACAAAAAAAGGCTCGGTAAACTTGTAAAAACCGCCTTTGTTGGCCCCTTTCTTAAGGAGCTTGCTGGATATCATGGGCGTGAAAGTGAGGGCAACAAAGCTGGAAATCATCACAGCCCCTGCAATCACAATTGAAAACTCCCGGAACAACCTCCCGGTCACTCCCTGTAGAAAAACAATAGGGAAAAAGACAGCTACCAATGTTATTGTGGTTGCAATAACCGCAAAGAATATCTCCTTGGATCCCTCTATTGCAGCCTCCTTAGGGTTCATACCCCTCTCGATTTTGGTAAAGATATTTTCCATCACCACAATCGCATCGTCAACAACCAGGCCTATTGCCAATACCAAAGCCAGCAAAGTCAATATATTTATGGAAAACCCTGCCAGGTACATGACAAAAAAGGAGCCCACAAGTGAAATTGGAATTGCTATTATAGGAATAAGTGTGGTCCTCCAGTTTCTCAGGAACAGGAAAATTATCAATACCACCAAAAAGAAAGCCTGGTAAATTGTGGTCTGAACCTCCTTTATCGAATCCCTGATAAAAATTGTGTTGTCAAAACCAACGCCAACCTCAATGTCATCGGGCAAATTACTTTCCAACTCTTCTATAGCCTTTTTTGCATCATCCACAATATTGATGTAATTTGCACCAGGTTGTGGAATCAGGATACATGCAACCATAGGAACCCCGTCCCGTTTGAGTATAGACCTGGTATTCTCTGCATCAACCTCTGCAACACCAACATCAGAGAACCTCACAATCCGTTCTCCACTCCGGGATATTATCAGGTTGTTGAAATCTTCAATCGTTTGCAAACGACCCAATGTCCTTACGGTAAGTTCCATTGTTGACCCCTCTATCATTCCCGACGGCAATTCAACATTTTCCCTGGAGACAGCCTGCCTTATATCCAAAGGAGTTATCTTGTATGCTGCAAGCAACAGCGGATCCATCCTTAGCCTCACAGAGAACCTTTTGGACCCCCATATCCCTACATTGCTCACACCACTTATGGTTTGCAGCCTCTCTTTGAAGTTGACCTCTGCATATTCACTCAAATCAATTATATCCCTGGTGGGACTGGACAAAGTCACCGAAAAAATTGGCTGTGCATCGGCATCAGATTTGGAAACAACAGGAGGGTCTACCTCTTGAGGCAACCTTCTTTGGGCTCCCGAAACCTTGTCCCTCACATCATTTGCAGCAGTTTCCATATCGACTTCCAGGTTGAATTCGATATTTATAGAGCTTGACCCATCTCGACTGCTACTGGAGATTGACCTGATTCCCGGTATCCCGTTTACAGCAGCTTCCAAAGGTTCTGTAATTTGAGTCTCAATAACATCTGCATTGGCTCCCGGGAAGGAGCACCTGACAGAGATCACCGGATTGTCAACACTTGGATAGTCCCTCACACCAAGGGAGATGTATCCGATGGCCCCGAATATCAATATCAACAGGCTCAGTACCGTTGCCATCACAGGCCTGTTTATTGTTACAGTAGATAAACTCATAAAGTTGCTATTTAAAACATTTGGTGAACAGAAGGTATAACATCTATTCCCTCCCTCAATTGCATCAATCCGGTAGTTATGACAGTATCTCCCTTCGCTATCCCGGAAAGAACCTCAAGCATATCCGCCGTCCTGTTCCCTGTTTGCACAGGAACAAGTTTTGCCTTGCCATTCTCAACTACCCATACCGACCTTCCCGAAACATCGGGAACAACGGATTGATTTGGAACATATACATTAAGTTCACCCTCTCCGGTACTGAGCATTACCTTTGCAGACATCCCCGGTCTCAACCTGTAATTGGTATTCCTGTGCCTTGCCCTTATCATTATTGTCCGGGTATTCACATCAATTTGAGGATCTATTGCATACACCTGTGCCTTGAAATTGTCTATCATGCCTTCTACATTGAAAGTCAATGCAGAGCCATTCAATTTATCTCCCACATATTTTTCCGGTATTGCCACCTCTACAATCAAACTGGCAATATCTACCAAGGTTGTGATTTTTGCATTTGGCTGCAGAAATGCACCCAGACTAATATCCCTGAAACCAACAACTCCGTCAAACGGAGCCCTCACCAACATTTTTTCTATCCTTATTTTCAAATGCTCGATATCTTGCTTCAAAACATTGAACTCAGTCAATACCTGGTCGTAATCTTCGCGGCTGACAGCATCTTTCTCCAACAATATCCTCTGCCTTTCCAACCTCTCTTCCAACAAAGCCAGCTGGAATTCTGCCCTTGTCAATTGAACCTGTAGTTCATCATCGTTCAACTTGACCAAAACATCCCCTTTTTTAACAAATTGACCCTCTTTGAAATTGATGGATATAACCCTACCCGATTGTTCGCTCACAATATCTACCCTTTCATTAGCCACAAGGTTTCCCACTCTAAGGAAACCCTCTTCCCTGGACATCATTTGCGCAATATGGACAGATACGGGCAGGGCCCTCGAACCCCTCCCTTTTTGTCCGGTTTCTTGCTTTTGTGAAGTTTCTGGAATCTTTGCGCTTTCACTTTTGAACAATGTATTGTATGCAAGCATAGCCAATACAAATACTACAGGAATGCTTGAATAAAGCAATATTTTTTGAGTTTTTTTCATTTGTAGGTATATTATCCCTCTTTTGACAACAATATCGTTAAAAGGTTTAAAACTTGGTACGTAAATTCCCTATATTTGCATTGTCATGGAAAGGAAAGCTCACAGGAAATTATTAAATAACGAATTGAACCGGGTCTCCTTAGAGGAGTTCAGGACAATTGAAAAAATACCACTTATAATTGTACTGGACAATATAAGAAGCCAACACAACATTGGCGCAGCATTCAGAAGCGCAGACTCATTCGCAGCACAGGCAATTTACCTTTGCGGGATTACTGCTACCCCCCCCTCTGCAGAAATCAGGAAAAGCGCATTAGGTGCAGAAGAGAGTGTCCCTTGGGAATACTTCAAAGAGACCCTGCAGGCCATCTCCAGGTTAAAGGAGAAGGGCTATACTGTATTGTCCATGGAACAGACAGAAAACTCTATTTCCCTGGAAAAATTCACTCCCAACGCAAACGAAAAATACGCCATTGTTTTTGGAAACGAAGTAAAAGGAGTATCCCAAATGGTTATCGACCAATCTGACGGCACCCTGGAAATACCTCAATTCGGCACAAAACACTCACTCAATGTCTCTGTATCCATTGGTGTGGCACTATGGGATTTCACAATCAAATCAAAAATCACAATCAAATGATTGACCATACAGGCAGGACCATAAACTATTTGAGGATATCCGTAACCGACAGATGTAATTTAAGATGTACATACTGCATGCCTGCACAAGGGATCAAACTAATGGACCATGCCAACATACTTACCTACCAAGAAATAACAGAGTTCACAAAAATTGCTGTTTCAAAAGGCGTTGATAAAGTCAGGATAACAGGCGGGGAACCTCTTGTCAGAAAAGAAATAACAACCTTGATTGCCATGCTGTCAAAGATAGATGGTATAAAAGACCTCTCAATGACTACAAACGGGATTCTGCTGGAAGAGCTTGCACTACCACTCAAAAATGCCGGACTGATGAGGGTGAATGTTAGCCTGGACACTTTGGATAAAGATAAATACAAGGAATTGACCCGTGGTGGGGATTTGGGAAAAGTTATTCGAGGGCTGGAAAAAGCAAGTCAAGTTGGCCTGCAGCCAATCAAGATAAATTGTGTGGTAGAAACAAACCGATACGAACCCGAAGCCATGGAAGTAACATCTTTTGCAAACAAAATGGGTTACAAAATACGTTTTATCCAAAAAATGGATTTAGTGAAAGGCACATTCGGAATTGTAGACGGTGGTAGCGGGGGAGATTGTGCCAAATGCAACAGGCTCCGGCTTACTCCCGACGGGAAATTAAAACCATGCCTGTTCAGTGACATTGGCATTGATATCAAGACAACCGGATACAAAGAGGCAATAGAAAAGGCACTTGAGATAAAACCAACAAAAGGACAATGCAACCATACAGGAGCATTTTACAATATTGGTGGATAACACATTCATAACAATGGAAAATAACACACTCACACATTTGAACGAAAAAGGGGAGGTCAATATGGTAGATGTTGGCAATAAAGGAATCTCTGCACGCATGGCTAGTGCAAGTGGCTTTATATCCCTGGAAGCAGAGACCATTTCCCTTATTTTGGAAAACAAAATCAAAAAAGGCTCCGTATTGTCCATAGCAAAAATTGCAGGAGTAATGGCTGCAAAAAAAACTTCAGAACTGATTCCACTTTGCCATCCCCTGCTGCTTGATTACATTGATGTGGAAATGACAACAGAAGATAACGGGATAAAAGCAGTTTCCACCGTCTCATGCAAAGGCAACACCGGAGTAGAGATGGAGGCACTGAATGCTGTGAGCGCATCCCTTCTTACAATATATGACATGTGTAAAGCTGTCGACAAAAAAATGGTAATATCAAACATACAACTCTTGTCAAAAGAGAAAAAAGAGTTATAACAGCATCATGGAAAAGATACTTAAGATCCTGTCAGTAAACACATCAGAAGAAAAGGGCACAGTCAAGAAGCCTGTAGATTCAATCAACCTAAACCAATATGGCATAGAGACTGATGCTCACTCCGGTGACTGGCACAGGCAAATAAGTCTGCTGTCAAAAGAGAGTATAGACCGTTTTTCCAAAGATACCAATAGAGGGTATTTGCCGGGAGAATTTGCAGAGAACATTACCCTCAGTGGAATGATTCTCAACCAAGCCTTCCCAGGCGATAAAATTTGTGGAAAAGAGGTTGAAATGGTCGTTACCCAAATTGGGAAAAAATGCCACGGAGGGGATTGTGCAGTTTTCAGGGATACCGGTGCATGTGTCATGCCCAAAGAGGGAATCTTTACCAAAGTTATCAAAGGTGGCACACTAACCAAAGGAGACCTGCTCACCTACACTCCAAGAGTTATTACTACAGCCATAATAACATTAAGCACAAGAGCTTACAATAACACATATTCAGATTTGAGTGGTCCGGCAATAAAGGAAGCAACAGAAACATTTTTCAAATCAAGAAAAAGGGAGTTCAGCACAGAATACCACTTGATTCCGGATAACCCTGTCATGTTTTCGAATTTGCTTCGGAGTCTTATAAGTAAGGATGTCGACTTGATTTTCACATCTGGAGGAACTGGTGTCGGCCCAAACGACATCACTCCCGAAACAGCCAGGGCGTTCATAGATAAAGAGATTCCAGGCATAATGGAGCATATCCGCACAAAATACGGGAAAGTAAAACCCAACGCACTTTTAAGCAGAGGTATTGCCGGACTTTCGGGTAACTCTTTTATTTTCACTTTGCCGGGAAGCATAAATGGAGCAAAGGAATATATGTCAGAAATACTCCCATTGACAGAACATCTTATCTATATGAGGCTGGGACTGGACACACATTGAAAAAGCAACTCATATCCTGGCCACAGCAAGGAAAACAGAGTGCATGATTACAGTCATTACAATCCATAAACGCTCTGCATTTTTAGGATCCATTTTAAAAAACCTATACTCAAAAGCATTGTGTTTGCATGCAGACATGCAGTCCCCGCAATATGTACATGTTTTTCCCGGTTCTTTGGAAATTATGGTTTGTTCAGTCAAGGCCATATAATTGCATTTAACTATGCATGCCTTGCAATTAGTGCAATTATCATTTATTACAAACCTGAATGGAGATATTTTCTTGATGTTGTTTACAACTGTCCCTATCGGGCAATACAATGTACAATTGGTCATTATTCCTGTTTTGGCAGATACCAAAACAACCAGCAACAAACCAAGAACACCTGCAAACAAACCCAACAATGTAGCAACTCCGGAAACAGTTCCTGCCACTCTCAATACAATAGCAATGCCTACCATCAAAAGCAACGCAGCAAGTTTGATTATATTCCTGTGTTTGTACCAATTCCCATTCAAAAAGCCGATCCTCTTTTTCTTGGAAGCTATGGAAGAGGCCAGGGCATCCATCGAACCAAAATAACACAACTGGCTGCACCATGCAGGTCCTGTCAATAAAACAGTGGAAAAGAACAGTATAATCATGAACAAAGAGCTGAACCTGTAAAAAGGAGCAACTACAATCATAGATGGAATTGGCAAATGCAATTTTCCTGTCAATAAAAAGACGGAATCTACAGCCATACCTAAAACCAACTGGAAATAGAAAACAAAACAGAAGAGGGTCCAGGCAAAAAGCCTCCACCCTCTTCTTGTTTTCCTGTCCATCATTTTGGTGGATAACACCCCACTATACACAGATATTGCCAGGATTTGGATCCATCCTCCCCACCCGGGAAAAAGCCTTTCTGCTACCAGCAACGGTTTGTCAGGAACTACATTTACTATTAAAAGAATAGCAGCGGTTACAAGAAATGCAACCGCCGCAATCCTGGGATATTTAAATTTGGTCAACACTTAATGTTTTCTCAATATATCTTTTAAGATAATCATTATGTGCCCTGGTTACGAAATCATTCACAGAAACCCTGTTCAGTTTGTTTAGCAAATCAATCATTTGCGTATATGCAATAGCAGAACACTCTGTCACATCTTTAGGATTAGGTGTAGGTTTTGAAGCCATCCTCCCGGAAGATGCAGCACCTGTATACAAATCGCATAATGCTATAACATAAACTTTTTGCAAAACACGCTTGTATGTATCAGTTGGTCTGCCCAACCCCCTCCAAACAGAACGATTGAGATGGTCAAACATATCCTCTACAGTATAGGCCTCATTGCCCATTGCTGTCTCTGCAGAAATCAGGTTCATTATCACCCTCCTGCTCAATAGGGAAGAGATTGCTGCTGAGTAGCTCCTCTCCATATAAGACTCTGCCCTGCTTGGGAATTTATTCAAATATTCATCCGGAATCAACCACATTGGTGTATTCACAAAAAGGTGCCTGTCAAGGAAAGCCATAGCCTCTTTTTGCATGTCTTTCTCTACATACCTGTAAACATCACCAGGCATCTCCACAGTCTTGGGATCTTGGTAAACTCCACCAACCCATTTAACAACATGCCCGATGTAACGGCGGAACTGGTTGTTTACCTCACCATGCATTGTCCTTAGGTTTGCGTAATCTTCGTTAGGGGTTTTGGTCCACTCACCCAAGTTGTCCATGACAAACTTAAGGTTTTTTATACCCAGTTCGTTCGCCTCCATTTGGTTGTTTGCAAGGTCTTCTGACTGCATTCTTGGATCATTTGCACTGCTTTCCGTGCCAAACCAATAGCGACTATCCTTGGTCTTTTCAATAATCCAATTATTTACTTTTGTCAGCTCCTTAACAGGATCGTTGATATCCGGGAATCTCCTGTATCCCCACTCTATAGCCCAATTATCGTAATGGCTTATCCTTGGGAAAAGCAACTCCCTTGGAACATTATCTTCTGGTTGTACCACAAAGTTGAAACGGGAATAATCCATTATGGATGTTGTATGACCGTTTTCCCTAAGGAACTCAGGGTCCCTCAACTGTTTTGTGGTGTATATGGCAGTGCCTCCAAAATTGTGTCTCAGTCCAAGGGTGTGACCTACTTCGTGAGAAGAGACAAATCTTACCAACTGACCCATCAACTCAGTGTCAAACAACATTTTCCTTGCATCAGGATCGGATGGGGCACACTGTATGAAATACCAGTTCCTCACCAATGACATTACATTATGGTACCAATTGATATGGCTCTCCAAAATCTCACCCGAACGAGGATCATTTACATGAGGGCCGCTGGCATTTGGTATGTCAGATGGTTTGTAAACGATTGCAGAATAACGAGCATCTTCCAATGACCACTCCGGATCTTCTTGGGCTGTAGGAGCCCTTTTACCAACTATTGCATTTTTGAATCCGGCCTTTTCAAATACTGGTTGCCAGTCATTGACACCTTGTATCAAATATGGCACCCACTCCTCGGGAGTAGCAGGATCAATGTAAAACACAATAGGTTTTGCCGGCTCCACCAATTCCCCTCTTTTATATTTCTCAACATCCTCTGGTTTAGGTTCAAGCCTCCATCTGGTAATCATCCTTATATCCTTGACTCCTTGAGGGTTCTGGTCAAAATCTGTATACCCGGTAGTGAAATAGCCAACCCTTTCGTCTGCATAACGAGGAACCATAGGCTCCTCAGGAAGCAATACAAATGAATTGTTCAACTCATAGGTAGCTGTCTCCCCCCTGTCAGACCTCATATATGTCTTTACGGTTTTCACCTCTGTATTTATAGGGTAGGTTGTTATATCCGAAACATAACTACTCTCCCTTTGCAATGCTCCAAGCTTGAATGAAGATTTTGCACTTTTTCTAAAAAACAATGATTCAGAATCTGTTCCAAAAAAATCTGTAACATCAATCAAGTTATCTTTTTTATCCTCCGATTGTGCTTTGATTTCGAAAGTTGCAGCTATGGCAGCCAAGTTTGATCTCAAAACGGCTTCGTACATAGACTGGGTGCTGTCTTTTGAGCGCTCCCTGTGATAAGTTTTCCTTAAAAAGATTTTGTTCTCGGGACCTCTCTCAAACCTGAATACACCGGAATTGAGCTGGTCACCTGCATAACCATCAAACCGGGAACGGATACCCTCTGCAGATTTGGAAATACGGGTTACCATTATTATATCACGACCAAACAAAGAGTCGTTGACATTTATGTAAAACCTCCCTTTTTGCTTGTATACGGTTGTCATACCAACCATTGGAGTTACATCTTTGTCAATGAAAGTTTCAATTGACTTTAATTCGTTTTTATCTGATTTTTTTGTTGAATCAGAAGTCTCGGCTTGCTCTGTGTTTTGACGTGCCATAATGGCTGCCCTTCGATTCTGAGCAAAGGAGTGTCCTGCCACTGTAAGAATCAAAAGCGACAGTAAAAGAAGTTTGTTTAAGCTTTGCATAAAAGTAAAATTACATTGTAAAAAGCAAAGATATAAAAAATGTC